>NZ_VPBZ01000002.1:0-429561 GCF_013418475.1 Acinetobacter sp. YH12140 | reverse complement strand
TTACGTTCCGCTTCGTATTTACGCTTAGCATCACAACAATCAAGACAGCGGCATTTATGGTGCTGATAACCACTATTTGTGCCGTGAGTTAATCCTCTCATGCCGCCACCCCTTCACTCACTAGCTTAAGTTCACTTGCTTTTGCGTAAACAGAAGTGTCAGGCTCACCAATAGGTTGTAGTTCAATTGGATAAGGATCTGGATGAATAGAAATATCAAACCCAACAACCTTGTAGCGATGCCCTTTAATAAGTGTTTTGTAGGTTGTGCCATTGTGAGTAAAAGTGTCGTCAATTAAAGACTCGACAATGTCACCAAACTTTAAAGCTCTCATGCCGCTGCTCCTTTCTCTAACCATTTCGCAATGCGAGTAATAAGCTTCTGAGTCAACTTCACTTGCGTAAATACCTTTTCACCCGATTCAAATAATCGAGGTGCAGAAGTCACAACATGCACAAGCTTTTGATCAATAGACTTTTGATAGGCCTGAATTTTCGAAAAGTTGTCGCGATATACGACTTTGTGGTCCAGTAGGTATTGCGTTAATTGATTTTGACCAACCTTGAGAACTTTAGCGGCCTCACGAATCCCTAAAACATTAGTGCAGTCAGCAATGCGATCTAGGCCTTTTGCTTTTGGTTCGAGGATTGCGACTTGTCCCCGCAACTCAATATTTTCCTGCTCAGCTTGTAGGGCTAATTGGATTAGATCCATGCGGGATAATTCAGTTGGTTTTTGTGGTTGGTAAGCTTGAGCTTCAAGCTCCTGCCAACGATCAACAAGACGTGCAGTGAACTCTGGGCAGAGTTGAGCAACAACGATAATTGAATCGCGCTTGCCTTTTTCACCTGAAAAGATGTAAAAGCTGCTTGGACGGCCTGCTGTAGGCTTTTCCCCCATTGGGGGTAAAGTAATAACTCCACGCTCAGCTAGTCTTTCGATAGATTGCTTAACTTTGTCATGGCGCGAATCAACAAGTTCAGCTATTTCTTGGCTGTCCATGCTTTGATTTTGTGTTAAAATTTCCATGTATTTAATCCCCTAGATTATTTACACAAAGGCTCAGTAGTTCGCGCTACTGGGCTTTTTTCGTTTTCACACGATGTATTCACTGTATTCGTGGTATTACCGAATGCCTTGCTGAGATACTCATGTTGTTTCTTGAATTTCATGAGCTTTTCTATGGCAGCATCACGAATCCACTCTGAACGCTTTACATCATCCATGGCAGCCAAAGCGTCAATGGCTTGCAGTGCTTCATGTGTCATTCGCACCGATGTAGAATCGGTTTTCTTCCCGTTTATATCTAGAAAACCTAAATTTAAGGCTTCTTGCATTTCGTCGACTCCCACTGGTAAGACTCCCCTAGTCCTTGGTGCTTTTATTGGTTATGCCGTTAAGGCTTGTGGCTTCGTTTCAGAATCACGAAACGTTTTAAATCGTAAATTCAAGGCTGAACGATCTGCTTTAAGCACACCATTTGTTTGCACCTCGAAAGTTGCTTGTATTTGCGGAGGGATTCCGTTGTCTTCCCATTCAGTCATTGTTGAGCGGCCCACCTTTAGCTTTATCGCTAATTGGGATTTGTTTTTAACTCCGTAATGACTAATGAGATCTTGGATATTCATATTCAAAACCTTGAACAATTTCATTCAATTTATTGAACAACATGTTCAAGTAATTGTCGAATTAATTGTTCATAATTCTGAACATCAACAATAGAGTACTCCGCCATGCAGCAAACCGTTTTTGAAAGGATTCAACAGCGCATGCTTGAATTAAATTTATCTCAAGCTGATTTAATGCGAGCTACTGGGGCTGCAAGAGGCACAGTATCAGGATGGATTAATGGACCTAATAGCCCAAGCGCCAAATATTTAGACTCACTTGCAACTGCGTTAAGAACAACTTCAACATGGATATTGACAGGTAAAGATGACGACAAATCAGGTCGCCTAGATGGAAATGTATCATTAAGTCCAATTGCATCAGTAGGTTATGCACCATTAATATCGTGGGTGCAGGCAGGTAGTTGGACAGATATGGATTCTATTAATAATATCGAAGATTGTGAAATGCTTCCCCTTGTGCCGGGCGCAGGTAAAAGAAGTTTTTATTTAGAAGTTAGAGGTTTAAGCAACGCACCACACTTTGAAGAGGGTGAGAAAATTTGTATAGATCCTGATTGGGAGTTGGGAAATATTCAAACAGGTGAGATGGTTGTAGTTAAATGTGACGGTGAGGCAACATTTAAAGCTCTTATAGTTGAAACTAATGGTTATTACCTAAAACCATTAAACCCAAATTGGAGCGAGCAAGTCATCCCGCTCAAAGAAAATTGTGTATTAGTTGGTAAATATGTTGGATCGTTCAGACCCGCTAAGAAATTCAATCTAGTTTAATAAAATCATAATTTTAGCCCGCCATTGCGCGGGCTTTTTTATTCAAAAAAATAAATACATGTTCAGTTTTCTGAATTATTTTTTACTTTTTAGTGTTCAAAGTATTGACATTATAGTTCAATTATCTGAACATAAACCTCGTAATCAATAAAAAGCCCCGAACAATCTTGGCGGATGCGGGGCATGAACTACGGGGACCATTATGGATAGTAACAAGAAACAAATCAAGTTTGCTGGTAGTGCTCTTGCACTTGCAGCATTCATTGTTGGTGCATTTTCAATATCACCTGCCTCCACAACCGCACCGATTGACGACAATCAAGTTGTCGTTACAGGCGAAGTAAAGCTTAAGCAAAAACTTAAATTTTGTGCTGAGCAATGCCCTGCGCTAATTACTATCGGTGATTACGAAGTATTTGTTGAATATGGGCTTGATGGTGAGTCAATTCGCTACATGGAACCAATGAGCGTTTCCAAAGACGGTATCGAAGTAAATGCATACATCGATCAGGTGGATATTCAAAATATTAACGCTGCGATTTTGCGAGGTGATCAATGAACATCAAAGCAAATTTTGACTCTTTTTGTGTCGCTGCTGTTTTCCAAGATATGAAAGTGGTTTCTGGCATCGCAATTAAAGACGGCAAAGTGCAATTTTCTCTAATGCACAAGTCACATGCTTATAGCGATGCATTAATCGAATGTTCAATGCCAGTTTTGGCTTGCGACACATCTTTCAATGTGAATCAGACAACTGACCCACAGCAAGATCATTGGATTGACATTCCATCATGGAAAGCTATCGAAGGAGCCACTGCCACCATTATTAATGTTGAAAGTGTGTCAGCAATTGAAGGTCAGCCTTTTCACTTAACACCAGATCAACAACACCAGCTAAACACGCTTATCGAAGAATGGGCAGAAGAACATTTCAAAGATGAGTGTGAACAGCAAGCCACTTATGTTGCTGAGGATATGGCAGAGGAGATTTACGGATGAATAATCAAACTAACGAGTCGTTCTCTTTTCAAAAAGCTGAACGTAAAAAAGCAAAACTAAAGCTGAACTTAAACGGCCCAAGCGGTTCAGGCAAAACTTACTCGGCACTCCTAATGGCAAGCGGAATATCCTCTAAAATTGCTTTGATTGACACGGAAAATGAGTCAGCAAGTTTGTACGCAAACGATTTTAAGTTTGACACCTTGCCTTTGCGCCCCCCTTACACTCCTGAGCGTTTTGCAGGTGCTATTTTGGCAGCTTACAACATGGGGTATGAGGTTTTGATTATAGATAGCGCCTCGCATGAATGGATTGGTACCGGTGGATGCTTGGAAATTAATGACATGGCTGCCCGCACTAAATTTAAAGGCAATATATGGTCTGCTTGGTCAGATACCACCCCGCGGCACCGTCGTTTTATTGATGCAATCCTACAGACCGATATGCACATCATCACAACCACCCGTGCAAAAACCGAAACCGTACAAGGTGAAGGCAAAAAGATTGTGAAATTAGGGATGAAGGCTGAACAGCGTGATGGTTACGAGTATGAATTAACTGTTGCTCTTGATGTTGTTCATGACAATCACTTTGTTACACCAACCAAAGATCGAACCAAGCTATTCAACACCGATGGTGAAATTATCACGCGCGAAACTGGTGAAAAGCTTGTTGCTTGGCTAAATGATGGCAAGAGCCAAGAAGAGGCTCTGCAAGAGGCTTTTTCTGAAGCTCTATCTCGAATCAATTCAACAAACGACATTTCCGAACTTGGAATTATTTACTCGCAATTCAAGGGCACTGAGTGCGAGGCTGAAATCATAAGTGCTTGCAGCTCTCGTAAAACCAATCTCACTCAGCAACAAGGAACAGCATAATGACTACTTTATATGACTTCGGCTCTGCTCTTGGTGACACTGTTGAAAAAATCCAAGATCTATTGGATGAGGGTATTAGTGCTGATGATGAGCGTGTGCAAGAGCTTCTTGAGCAAATGGTTGCTCAAGAAGAAGATTGGGAGAACAAGGCAGTTAATGTTGCCAAGTACCTCAATCAATTGTCTAAAGATGAGGTGATGATTGACTCGGAAATTCTGCGCCTAACCAATAAGCGGAAAAATATTAGCAACGCCTATGCAAATCTATCTGGCTTATTGATGTGGCAGATGGAGAATTTTGGGAAGCTAGAAATTAAAGACTCTTTATTATCTGTAAAAATTCGTGAAAACCCTATCTCGGTTGTTGTTAAGGATGAGGATGCTATTCCTTCTCAATTCAAGGCCACGAAAACCACCATCACTGTGAATAAGAATGCGCTGAAATTAGCTTTTAAAGAAGGTGCAAAAATTGAAGGTGTGGAGTTTGTGCGCACTAAAAAGCTTGCGATTAAGTGAGGTGGCAGCATGAAATTCTTAAAAATTGGCAACACGATTCTTAATGTTTCACGGATTGAGTGCGTCACTGAAAACAAAGTGATTGTTGGTTATTCGGGTGCTGATGACTTGCCATTTGGTGATGAAATCAGGGAAGTGAAAGGCATTTCAGTTTTTATGATTGATGCAGCTAGTCATGGTGGTTGCTTTGTTTTTGAAAGCGAAACCATTGAATCATTTTATGAAAAAGTGGTGGCAGCATGAAACTACCAAACAGCATTTCACCCGCCTTTATCGAATGGCTAGATCGTGGCGGTCACAAAATTGAACTCAAGAAAAACGCCATGATTGTGAAAAAGCAATTTAGCGATGGTGTGAAACGCAGCGTGATTCCTTTCGAGCGTCACGAAATTAAAGAGTTTTACGAATTGGACGAATACCTATCTCAGCGTTATGAGCTTTTTCTAAAGCAGTATTTCAACAATGGGAAAGGTTTTATTCAGGATTTAAGACTAGCTATGGCGAGCAAGTATCGCAAGGCTGTGATGATGAACAATTTGGCAAAGGTGGCGTGATGAATATTAAAAAAGAAAGAGAAGCGTTTGAAAAACATGCCAGTAAATTTTTTACTGATTCTAAAGAAGCCTTCAAAACTAATGGTGATCAGTATTTGTATGATGAAGTTACCTGGATGTGGGATTGTTGGATAGAAAGAGCCAAAGCCCAAGCGGTGCCGGAAGTAGCACAACGTCAAGGTGGTTATTACATCCGCGACTTACGCAGTCAACTAGGTAACTGTATGAAGTTCTGGTATCAAGCAGGCTATGGTGCGAAACATAAAAACTTTTTTTGGTGTGCGACGCTAGAAGAAGCAAAAAAATACAAAGGTAGCTGTGACTGGTTTGAAATTTGGCATGCACCTTATATTGACTCGCTTGTTGAATACACTGTTGATTTTCAATTAGCAGATCGAGGTATCGGCTTAGTTGATTTAAAAGCACAGGAGCCAGCCAATGACTAATCTAATCAGTGGCAAAGAAGCGTTGATTGCTTTGGAGAATGGTGAGGATGTTGAATATCTTGAGGACGATAACAAGTGGAATTTGATAGATAAAGAGTTTGTTGTTATATCTGCTTTGATAGATTGTAAGCTTCGCCTAAAACCTCAAACAATCACGATTAATGGGATTGAGGTGCCTGCGCCTTTTGAGCCAAAAGATGGTGATGAAATATGGTTTTTGAATCCTGATTATGGCTGCGGATATGTATATGGAGATTACGATCCAGCGGAGTCTGTAATTCAATTTGGAGCATGGCGCACCGAAGAAGAAATCAGGCAAGTAGTCGCAGCGTTGCGTCAAATATTTGGGGGTGTGTGATGACTGAAATTCAATTAACAAAACCTCAATTCGCTCAGATCCAAATTGACAACTTAACTTCTAAAGACATGCCCTACTTTGAAAATTGGGATGCGCAGGAAGTTGAATTATTTAATGCGATTGTGAATGCAGTCGATTACGACAATGAGTTTACTTTTAATATGCGCGGTTGGTCACGTCAGTGTGTAATAAGCGGTACAGGCGGCATGATCGAAGTTAATGAAATGAATGCGGATGAGCTTTACCACTTGTTTAGTTGTTATTTGAGCGGGTTGCCTAGAAATGTTGTTGTAGCTTTGGGAGAGATTGCATGACAGCTAAAGTTTTAGATCCGTGTTGTGGTTCTCGCATGTTTCATTTTGATCGTGCGAATCTGAATGTGGTTTTTGGGGATATTCGCTCAGAAAGCCATATTTTATGTGATGGTCGATCGCTTGAAGTCTCGCCTGACATTGAGATGGATTTTCGCGATATGCCATTTAACGATGGCCAATTTAACTTAGTGGTATTTGATCCACCCCATTTGGTAAAGGCTGGCCCACTGAGTTGGTTGGCTTTGAAGTACGGAAAGTTGCATGAGAATTGGCGCGATGATATTCGCCAAGGTTTTTCAGAGTGTTTTCGCGTGTTGGCCAACAATGGTGTTTTAATTTTCAAATGGAATGAGACACAAATTAAGGTTGGTGAAATATTAGAATTCACAGATCAAAAGCCAGTGTTTGGTCATATTAGTGGTAAGCGTGCCAATACACATTGGATCACTTTTATGAAAGTGGAAAGTTTGAAGGAGGTGTCATGAATCTAATTGAACAGTTGGGTGGTTATTCACAAGCAAAAAACTGGCTAGATAAGAATGAGATTCATGTTAAGCATGGATATTTAGAGAAGTATAGACTGGAATTATTAGAACACCGCCGCGCCAATAATATTTTTGAAATGGGTGATTATATAATCCATGAAGATGAATTGATGGTTTTTGCAATGTGGTCTGAAAAAGTGAGTAATTGCGCTTACATTGGCTACGCTTATGCCGAAGATGGATTTTTAGTTAAGAATGATGAGTTTAGACACGCCACACCCGAAGAAATCAAAGCGGGTAAAAGATCGGAGGTGAAAAGTGAAAATTAAGCTAAATGAAATGTCGCAGCAAGATAAAGATATGCGTTTAGATCGCTTCCTTGCTGCATCAGACCAGCAGTTATTTCCGCAGGAAGATGTAGCAATTTACCTCTCCTGCTCTGTCCACACCTTGCAGCGCCTGCGCTGTGTGGGTGGTGGAATCCCTTACACTAAGGTAGGCCGATGTGTAACTTACAAGAAGTCGGATGTGCTGACCTACCAAGAGCGACAGACAGTAATGAATACAGCCCAACTTGCCTCTTAATCGAAGCAGTTGAGCTTACCTTGATACACGGCTTCAATGTCATTCATTGCAAGCCGTAATTTTTTGAGTGATACCTGCACATACCCACCAGTCACATCATTTTTAGCGCCGGAACGGTGGTTTAAAAGTCGCTTAATGGTGTATGGACCATAATCCAAATTGTTGCAGATCGTCGCAAAGGTTCGACGCAAATCATGCAATGAAATTTGAATACCGGTCTGCTCACCAATAGTTCTGAGCAAGCCCTGAGCGCCTGCAATATGTTTCGCATTTGATGTCATATTGGAGCCCGGAAAAACATAGTCATTTCTTCGCAGCTCGTAACGCTGTTTGATAATCTCAAAAAGATGGTCACCCATTGGTAATAAGTGGTCATCACCGTTCTTTGGATCCTTAAAGACAAATAAGCCCTTCTCAATATCTACATTTTCCCACTTCAGGGTTTGTGCTTCATTTCTGCGGCACCCGGTATACATGATGAATAGCACCAGATCACGTGTGGCATTCTTGGAGGCATCTTCATATAAAGAGCGCTCAGTGAAGTAATTCAGGACTGCATTGTAAAAAGTATGGATATTGCTTTCATCCAGGTGGCGTGTACGTGCTTTAGTTTTATTCCAGCCACGTTTTGCAGGAATCACATCAACCGGGTTTTGTTTGAGAATGGGATTTTCATCAGTTGAGCAATGGATTTGGGCGAAGCGCCAGATGGACCCAAGCATTTTTAAAGTAAGGTTGGCTTGAGTGGGGCTATATTCGGTCAGCTTAATGAACCGGTCAAATACATCCTTTTTATTGATTTCAAATATAGGCCGTTCTTTCCAGTCTGGAAGAAAGGTATTAATGCAGTGATTGTAGGTATTCACAGAAAGCGGTTTTAATTTTCTTTGCTTTAAGTACAGGTCGAACGCCTGACTTAATGTGATCTCATTATTTAAGGCATCTTTCTTTTTCTCAAAAACACCATTAGCAATATCAGCCAAAATGGACTGAGCCTTTTTTCTGGCTTCTGCAGGTGTAATCTCATTAGTCTTGCCTAGCGTCACACGGAACAGCTTCCCGGCATGTCTCCGCTCGACAATATAAGATTTGCTTTTTGTTGTAGCTCGGACTGCAAAACCAATCAAATCTGAGTCACGATAGATGGCTTGCCCTTTTTCAGTCAATGCAATAGCATCAACATTAGATTTGTTGAGTTTCATTTCAAGCTTAATTTACAAATTCGACACTTGCATTTTAAGCCTGAAATTACTCAACAGTCTACATATAGTCTACACGTTATTTTTTAGTGTAGATGTGATGTATAATAAATTAATATATAACAACAACTTAAATCACACTATATTTTCTGGCTACTAGAAGCGCCAGTTATAGAATAAGTCAATTGCACGCTCTAAAGACTGACTCGCTTCCAAGTACAAACGTTGATTCATTTGATAACGTAAGGTCAGTTTATTCACTGGTGTAAATACCCCGACGCCATAACGAATGAATAAGTCAGGTGTGATATAACCCGTCACAGAAACCTGAGTATCATCCCCTGTTCCTTGAGCATCCAATGCCAAACCACTCAAACCAAATGTACGACCAATTTGATTGGTCAATGCACGTGTACCACCCAAGCCCATACTAATACCGGCTGCAGCAATCGTGTTGTTCACATCAGAACGGAAACCTTCCGCCTGACTTAAACCTGAACTTCCTTCATTAATACGACCTGTAATTAAGGCATTTAAGGCTTCTTGTTCAGACAGACCTGCATCGTTATACACCTGAATTGCAGGACTTGATGCTGTACCCGTCACACGAACACCAACGGTACTGCCTTGTACGGCTTTATTGGCATCAATATCTAAAGTTGGGTTCGCCAATGGCCCATTAAAACGAGCAATCGCACGGTTCAAGTCCAGACTTTGACCATAAGCTTCGATTTTCACACGCTGAGAAACACCGATTGCACCATTGGCACGCATTGCTGTTTCTAATCCACGTTGTGTCAAATTCAAACGACCAATCAACGGAATTCGGCTATCAAAACCTTGGAAAATCACTTGATTACCAATATTTACCTGCACGTCAGCGCGAATATCCCAAGGACGTGCCGATTTTAAGATTTCAAGTTGGTTATCACCTTCATGTACCACACGTACATCTGAAGATACCCCAACCACTGTTGCAGAAGATTCCGGCATCGAAATCAATGCACGCGGCACATCAATTTTACCTTTTAAGGTTAATTTCTTACTGAAAGGCAGCACATCTAAAGATAAATCAGGCGTTACAACAGCGGTGATCAATGGTGCTTGACGGACCAACATTTCCTTACCCGTTAAATTCAACTGGATACGTGGATCATTTTTCCAGTCAATATTTCCGGTTAATTTGCCCACACCACGACCACTATTAAATGCACCATCAATCGTCGCGTGGTTTTGACGTACAGCAGAATACAACTGAATATTGGTCAAGTTCACAGGTAATGAAATCATGCTAATCGAGCCATTTTTCACTCGAATCTCACCATCCATTAAAGGCTGAGACAATGTTCCACTAATTTTTGCCGCATAAGACAACGTGCCGCCCATTGAACGGACATCTTGTATAAATGGTTTTAAGATTTTCAATTGAACTTGGTTAAAGGCCACTTCACCGCGAATCGGTTTATTGGCTTTATATGGATCAATAATAATATTGGCATAACCTGTACCAATATCAGGAGCTTTGGTATCGAGTCGAATTTGTAGCCCTTCAGCGACACTTTTCGCAATCAAACCTACTTCATCATATTTTAAAGTGGATGCTAAATACTGTGGATCTTCCGCTGCTAAACCGAGTAAACCGTCACGAGTCACTAATCGTGCATCAATTTTAGGTTTTGCACCTTTCGCCCAAGACGCTTTCGCATAACCATTCACTTTACCCGTAATCGCCAGGCCTTCAGGCATAAATGCTGCAAAATCATTTAAGTCTAGGTTCTTTGTCACAAAAGATACATTGCCGCGGTTTTTATTCACACGAATCGGCTGATCAAAACATAATTCACTTTGCTGACTCATCCAACAATGTGCGCCAACAAATAAGTCAGACTGTGCAGTGTTGTAAATAATCGATGCATTTTGACGCTGCACAAGACGTGTACGCAAGGAGTCAAAATCGCCTTTTTGAATCTGACCAAGCCAATTATTTTGTGCGTTAAAACCACCAGCTAACTGCACATAAAATTTTGTTAATTTATTTTCAGCACTGACTTTTAATAAATGCGCATTACGTGTACCGGCCAGTGAAATTTGACCTTTCACAATCTCACGGTTGTTACTGCGTAAATTATCCATCGTTGCCGTTAATAAACTTGGTGAAGTCGCAGAAGTTGGCAACTCGCCTTGCACCCGTATTTTTTTCACACTGAATAAATTATTAAAAGCAAAATCATCTATTGCGATATTGGCAGATGCTTGCAGTCGTGGCTGTGCTTGAACATTTAAGTAGCCATAAGCACGTCCACGTAGGCCTGCATAAATTTCATATAACGCTGGTGCATTAATTTTCAATTGTAAATTTTGTGCATTACCAGTGGCTTGAATTTGGTTATTGGCATAAGCCAACAGCAAATTATTCGCTTCAAACTGTTTTGGCATAAAGCCGGATTGATTTGAATTAATCACCATCGCCAAGTTACCTTGACCACGGACAGGTTTGTTATTGATCATACCTGCCAAATTCAGACGTTCAATTTGAATACGTTTTAGCGCATCTGACCACACACCACTGGTTTTTAAATTTCCAGATAATTCACCCCGTACATTTGAGGCAAAATAATGCGGCTTAAAATGCACCAGTGATGCATTGATATCCCAACCAATGGCTTTTTGCAGTAAAACCTGTCCATTGGCTGAAATCTTACCTGCCACGCCATCATGACGCAGTTCGGCTATTTTAATTAATTCAGGTGTGCCAGATACTTTGAAAATCAAACTGCCTTTACTTGCGGCAACTTGGCTTGCATTGAGGCCACCATCATAATTCACAGCAAAAGCTTTAAAGCCTCCACCTTGTTTCTCATCATGGAAAGTCAGCGCAGCAGTAGATTGACCTGTTAAATGAACCGTTTCATTTTGCTGTGCTAGTCGGCCTAATAAATCAATATTATTCAGCTGAATAATCTGTTGATTTGGTTTTGCATAACCATTGGCTTTTAATGACCCTGTAATTTGATCGACAGGCGCAGCAGCCACGATGGTTTGCGGATTGAACTGCTGTGCTTGTACATTGGCTTGCCATTTCAGCATGCGTTTTTGATCAGGTAATTCTACAACCGCGTTACCCTTGAGCTGACCTTTGTCGGCCACATAACTAAAGGCAGGGACATTAAGATTGTTATTTTTCAGATTCAGTTTGGCTTGATATTGGCCAGCAGGCAGAGCACCTTTTTCATGTCGTGACACGGTGGTCGCCACATTAATGTTTTGCTGACCTTCTGTAAGCGCCAATTGCACATTGCCCGAATCACTACTCAACCATCCAACATATGGCACTGCACGGTCTATATTTTTCCAAGACACATCCATCAGCATCGGCTGAGCTTTATTATTTTTAGCAGGCGCTTGATCGAGTTTTAAATTCCAAGTTTCATATTGATCAAAATCCACCAACGCCGTCAGGTGCATGCCTTTTTCAAGGGTACCTTTGGACGCAATATTACTATTTAAACTCACAGGTAGAAAATCTTGAACCACCTGCGGGATCAGCTTATGTTTTGGATTAATTTTATCTAAACGACCACTTACATCCCAAGTGACCTGATCTTTCCAACTCACCACGCCACCCAAGTTGACAGCGCCGCCCATCACTTGACCATTTAGGTTAGTAATATCGAGTTGGTTGACCAAGTCCGTACTCATGAGCGCAGTATATTTCCCCTCAGGAATATTGGCCCCGCTCAGGTCCGTGTCTAAATCTAAATTGAGACGCTGAATATCCCCTTTGAATTTTGCCAGACCATTTTTAGCAAAAAGCTTTTGCTCAGTCAGTAACGGTAAATGATAGTTTTTAAATTTGAGTGCACCAAACATTGGAACATGTGGACGCATTGGATGAACCACAGCCCAACCAGTTAAAAGATCTGGGGTATGAGTTGCCACACCAGCTTGAATCGTATCAAGAGATCCTTTAGCCACCACTTGAATATCATGAATGTTCAAGCTTTCACGTAGTGAAGGTAAATTGACAATACCCACAGCATTTAGCGGATACTTGCCTTCAAATTTCATATTCCCAGACGCTTGGCGCACAGATAAATAGCCCATATCCATACGGGTATCTTCAAATTTTAATTCCGTCCCTGACCAAAGCGCTTCATTTAATTCAATGTCATAAAAATCCACACCTGAACTATGGGTTTTAATCAGCATATGATCTAGATCTGCATGATCGACACGAAGTACGAACGGCAGACGGATTTCACTAAATGCAAAAGGTTTATCGCTAGGTGGGGTCTTGGTAATAATTTGCAGATTTTTAACATCTGCCTTATTTAAGTGAATTTCTTTATTAATAATGGCACGCCAACCGAGTGTAATATCGGCACGGTCAATCTTTACATCGACAGGTTTTAGCGTAACGAGAACATTTCGTAAAATAATGCCCCGCCACAGGTTACCACCTTCATATTCATAGTAAATGATTTGCTGACGTTCCAGAACACGGTCAAGTAAAAACTTACTGCCTTTGTCTGTAGAGAACATGACCGCTAATGCAGCCACCAAAAAGATAAGCACGAACACGAAGGTCAAAATGACACTTCGAAGAATACGACGCTTCTTCGGCAGTTGCTCTACCGGCGTTTCGTTTTCTGGTTCTTGCTGTTCTTGTTCAGTCATAAAAAACACATCACCTAAAAATTATAATTGTGAACCAATAAAGAAATGTAAACGAATTGGTTTGCTGTCGTCAGAAAGTCCGGTAGCGACATCTAAACGAATTGGGCCAATTGGAGAAGCCCAACGTATCCCCACACCTGCGCTATATGCAGTCGGTGTATTGAAGTCTTTATCGTACGCATTACCAAAGTCACTAAAGACCGCAGCACGCCAGCCTTCTTTAAATTGGTAGTTATATTCTAATGAACCCGTTGCCAAGACTTGACCACCAATTTTATAGCCATTTTCTTCGGCAGCTAAACTCTTATAGTCAAAGCCACGAATGGTTTGGTCACCACCGGTAAAGTAGCGTAAGTTATAAGGAACTTTATCAAAGTTCTCTGTCAGAATATAACCTACATCACTGCGCCCCACGAACTGGTGATTATCATTTTCACCCAATGAATAAATAAAGCGCCAGCCCGCATTCAAGATCGCCATATCAACATCCGAAAGTAAGCTTTCACTTCCGACTTCAACTTTATAGGTTTGCTTTATCCCTTTACTTGGATTCACACGTTTATCTGAGTCGGTTCGAGAAATTTCATAGCCAAACATCAAGGACTGCTGTTCATTATTGGTATTCACTAAGAACGCATCTGGAATATCATCACTAGGATTAAGTCCGTCATCAGTAATACGGTCCAAACGATAACGTAAACCAAAGGTATGCTGCCAACTACCACGGGGGTTTTTAATAATCCGGTCCACACCCGCTACAGCAGATTCAATGGAAAGATTAACACCTTGACCGACATCGTCACGTTCTTCACGTTCATAACCACCGACTAAGCTGACATAGTCATTTAATGGATGGTTATATGGAATGTTATAGCGACCATCAATCGATTGACGGATTTTGGATACTTCCATGTTGGCGTCAAAAGAATGACCACGTTTGTTTACAATGGCACGACGATACTGGCCACGAACACGTGTACCGGTGTCGGTACCAAAACCAGCACCAATTTCTGCACTATTCAACTTATCTGCATTTAGTGTCACGATCACAGGGACTTTTTTATCTTCACGTGCTTGCGCTTTTAAACGTTCTTGTTCTGCTTGTTTAGCATCTTGCGTATCTTGCAAACTGCGTAATTTAGAGGATTGCTCTGCATCATTCACCCCCGCAAATTGGTCTTCATCAACCACTTTTTGCGTGACTTCCTTATTCGACATCACTTCCGTTTTGTCTTTCACCACTTGTGAACTTTCAGACAACTGATTTTGATCGACCAAGGTCTGAATATCTGGTGGCAGTTCAAGCGGCTTTTCAATTGGGTCTGGACGAATCGCATCAACTAAGGTGTAGTTAAAATAGCGAGAGTTGGTCAGGTTATTGGCTAAACCATTTACACGCCAGAAAGTATAATCAGCACCGTCTTTCCACGTCACCAAACTTTCTAAAATATCGCGATCCAATGGAAATTCTGCATTAGGATCACTCATTCGAAATTCGACTTCGCCAAGCTTATAACGCTCACCCGTTTCAAATCGCAAATTTATATCGGCTGTATTTTGTGGTTGAGCCACTCTTACATCGTGCAAACGCCAGTACGAGTCGAAATAACCGTTATTAGTTGCTGCATCATTGATTCGGCTTTTCGTGGTTTCGTATTCACCATGATTAAGAATGTCACCTTCTTCCTGATCTGGTAATACACCAATCACCTGAAACTGAGCTTGGTTCGCCCCAGCCCCAGAAAATTCAACATTCTGTTTTTCAATTTGCACAGGCGTATTTGGTGTAACCAATACACGAACTTTACTATCAGACACTTTTTCAAACTTGAATTCTGACTGATAGAAACCCACAGCTTGTGCGGCTTGATTGGACAAGCTACGTAATTGAGGTAAAGCCGATGAAAAATCGCTAAAGGATTCTTGGGTAAAACTTGAAAGCTTGCCTTTAATATTGGCTTTGAGATCTTCCAGTGCCGCACCGTAGGCTTTACTCGACGTTTGACTGGTATTATGTGCTGATGTAATTTCAACATCCGCACTAATTCGTGGCACTTTTGCCGTGTTCATCTGACGTGGCGGACGTACTTTATATAATAAGCGCTTGAAAATACCCGGCTCTGCATCATCCTCAACTGTTGGGTTATGCAGCTCTTGCAGAGTATTGGCATTTTCATTTCGTGTCGCGGTAATTTCATTATCCGAACGAATTTCACCCATGAGCTGATCAATATTGACTGGCGCTTGGTTAATTTCCGTTAACTCTTTTTGGGTAATATCTGCAACAGCAACTTCTGTTTGCTGTGTTGCACGGTACTCCTGCGCTTGACGTTTGGCTTCTTCAGCAACTTGGAAGATTTCATTCGCCATGTTTTGATCAACAGGTGTCACGGGTAAGTTTTCTAAATCTTCAAACTCAATGGGTTTAAATTCTTGTAGTTGAGTTCCTGCTTGCTGCTGTTCTTGCAGCATTTTCATGCTATCAACAGATTCTTCTGGTTCATTTATATTTTCAATTTTTTCAATTGCTTCAGGCGTCGATAGCCCTTGCTTTACAGCCTCATCCTTGATTTCAGCAACAATCTCTGCTTTTGTATCGGTAGATGTTGGAACCGTTTCTGCGGGAGTTTGGGCGAAACTATGCTGAGCACACAAGGTCAAAAAGATGCTCATATATAGACTTTTATTGCTATGATGCTGTCGTATGCAGTGAGCCATACTGTGATGAAGCATTGTTTTTTTAAACTTGATTTTTGCAGGCATAGCAAACTCTAACAAATTTCATTATGTAATGGACTTAGTCAATCAGATGTAGAGCTAAAGATCTTATATCTATTGGTTTTTCGCCATCCCCAAACTCAAAAACATATTACATGATTTTTTTAGAGATTTTACCAATCACTCACATTTCTTAATAAAACTTAATGTAGCAAGACGCTTATGAATAACAACGAACATCTGCTAGGTACACGCCGTTTCCTGCCTATGTTTTTGACCCAATTTTTTGGGGCGCTCAATGACAATGTCTATAAACAGGCTTTACTACTCGTTATCACTTATGGACTAATTCAACAGCAAGCATTTCAAGTAAGTACGCTTACAAATCTAGCTCAACTACTTTTTATTTTACCCTACTTTATATTTTCAGCGACAGCGGGACAGATCGCAGATCGGTTTGAACGTTCACAACTTATCCGTGGTATCAAAATTTTAGAAATTATCATCATGATGATTGGGAGTTTGGGCTTCATTACAGGACATATTTGGTTATTGTTATTGGCACTCTTTATGATGGGAATCCATTCCACCTTCTTTGGTCCAATCAAATATGCCATTTTGCCTGAAATTTTAAAGCCAAATGAACTCATGTCTGGAAATGCCTTATTCCAATCTGGTACATCCATGGCAATTTTGATCGGTATGATTTTAGGTGGAACTGTCATTGCATCTTCAAATGGCAATCTCACTTGGATCAGCCTGACAGTCTTAAGCATTGCTATTTTGGGTTATATCTCAAGTCGTTTTATCCTTAAGCAAAATGTGACTGCCCCAGATTTAAAGATCGACTGGAATTTTTTTCGAACAAGTTATCAAACCATCAAATACGCTAAAAGCTTGCCTTTAGTCTTCACAATTTTACTCGGTAATTCATGGTATTGGTTTTATGGTGCGGCTTATCTAACTCAAATTCCTCAAATGACCCAGCAATACCTGCATGCTTCAGAAAATGTTGTGAGTCTGTTACTCACTTTCTTTTCTGTGGGTGTTGGCGTCGGCTCATTGCTATGTCGCAGACTTGGTGGAAGTCAGGTCAATATTAAAATGGTGCCGATTGGTGCTGTGGGTTTAACTGTTTTTGCACTTTATTTGGCTGCAAGCTTAAGTTTTGTACCCGAACATACAGGTCCATTAATCACCCTTTCTGAAGTTTTCAGTCAAGGTTGGAGTTATTACCATGTCATGATTGCAGTGACGCTATTGGGAATCAGTGGTGGTTTTTATATCGTTCCGCTCTATGCGATGATGCAAGCTTATTCACCTCGCTCACATCGTGCGCGAGTCGTTGCCGCTAATAACATCTTAAATGCGGTATTTATGGTATCTTCTGCTTTATTCTGTATTATTATTTTGAGCATATTACAGATTGATATTAAAATACTTTTCTGCACGACTGCTGTACTTAGCGCCATTTTCTGTATTTGGCTGTTAAAACGAATCAAACCTTTGCTTCAAACTACGCAAGTCTCTCTGGAGGATTAATCCATGCGTCAATTTACAGGTGTCGACAAACTTATTCACTCATTTGATCAAGCCTTACGTAGTTTAGTACCTGGGGCGACTGCCGCACATCGAGAAAACCCTGCTAACATTGAAGAAACACAATTAGCAGTGAGTGAAGCGCGTCATGTTGCAGGTTTAATGCGGGTCAATCATAGTGGTGAAGTATGTGCACAAGCGCTCTATCATGGGCAAGCACTGACAGCAAAACTACCGAATGTACGCCGTGAAATGGAACAAGCAGCGATTGAAGAACAAGACCATTTAGCATGGTGTGAAGACCGCTTAAAAGAATTAGACAGCCATACCAGTCTGCTCAACCCTGTTTGGTACGGCCTTTCTTTTGGGATGGGTGCATTAGCAGGTATTGCCGGTGATAAATACAGCCTAGGTTTTGTCGCTGAAACTGAGCGTCAAGTGAGCCTGCATTTAGAAGATCACATCCGCCAACTTCCAGAACAAGACGAACGTTCACGTAAAATCTTAGTGCAAATGAATGAAGATGAACTGCATCACCGTGATACAGCACTCAATGCAGGTGGTGTAGACCTTCCTGTTCCAGTTCGTATTGCCATGACTGGTATTTCAAAGCTGATGACCAAAACCAGTTATTACATTTAATGATTTTCTAATGATTGTCGCTAAGTTTTATAAATAGTGAACAAAAAGCCTGCAATGATGCAGGCTTTTTCATAAGTAATGTTTTGACTCTAATACAATAATTCCTTCGCCATCAAAACAGTTTATAGGCTGCCATCGACTTGGTGTAAACCAATCAAAATTCAAACTATAAAGTTGCTCAGTGGACGGATAACCTGATCCACCTAATTCAAGCAGCCATCCTGCCGGACAAATTTCCTTTTGGTTATTAATCACAACAGAATGATCATGTGCCAATTCCAGCAATAAATGACGATCCAGCTCAAATGCAATAACATCAAATCCAGCTATTTGAATAAGCTCTGGAAAACGAGCCGAAGTCAGACCTTGACGAATATCAGTCATCTGTTCAAGAGAATAGTTGGTTTCAAATGATCGGTTAATCCACGTGCCTTCAGGCAGTACAACCTCTCCAAAGTTTAAAGGTTCCTGCAACTGTATATGAATTTTCTTTTGATGCTGCAACTCTGCATAGTCAGAAATTAGATCTGAAATCACGAACAATCCAAGCGTTACTGCAACAAATAAAGGGAAAAACAATACGCCAGATAAACCAATTTTAAGTGCCGCATTTACTTTATATGGTCGATTTTTTTGCTTTTTATACCAATTATTCCAACTCAACCAAATCGCAATGACGATAAATAGCACCAAAATCGCAAAGCAAATAATAAGGAAACCTCCCGCACCCGCACCATAACCTAAGCCCATATTGCTCTCACTAAATATCCCTTTAAATCTTTTAATTATGTTTTGACGACTTTATCAGATCAAACACTTGCACTTTATCAATGTTGATGATGCTTACGCCACCACCTCAACACCGTATAGAGCACACGGAAGAATACGATACATAAAATAACGGCAATAACGATGTAAATATCTTGATGATAAGGCAGCATTTTCGCCCAAAATAGATGTAAATAATGACTGATTTGGAAGCCAATCGTTGCGACCAACATCGCCCAAATAAAACAGGCAACCAAATTAATCAGCACATATTTCCAAACAGGATAAGCACGCACACCGACTGCAATAGGTAAAATAGTTCTAAAACCCCAAGCAAAGCGCATAAATAAAATGGTCAAAATAGGATAACATTCAATAAACTGGCTCGCACGATCGAATTTTTGTGCAAATTCTGCATTCGACTGGATAAGTTTTTGCCCATAGCGAGCGCCCATTTGATAATAAAACTGATCGCCAATAAAACTGCCTAACATCGCCACCGCAATCAACATTGGAAAATGAAGTATGTGTTGATGTACGGCATAGGCGCCAATCAGCAGCACTGTTTTCCCCTCAAACAATGTGCCAATAAAATCGCAATATAGCCATAGTGCTGAATCAGATCCGTCCAGTTCATATCATTATTTTGAAACTAAAAAGATAATGTAATCCTGCGACAGCCTATACGCTAGCTCATACCATGACAAGATTTGAATATTTTTGTTATTGTTTATCTAGCGTATTTAGGTCAGTTTGAAATATCACTCATGTGCATTGAAAACATTTCGTTTCATTCGCTCAATCCACTAAAACTTTTTGGCAACTCACCATAGGAAATTGATGTGCTGGATGTTCAAACATCTCATTTTTCCAAATGTCCAACATTGGTATTTTAACATCGAGTGCTAAAGGCAGTTTTTTCGGATTAAACTGCATGTGCGCTAAGCTTTCGCCCCACGCGATCAGATCCAGATCCAAAGCGATATTATGAGACGGACGAACACGACCTGAGTCTGCTTCCATTTTTTTCAGTAAGGTGCTGATTTCATCTACAGATAAACTGCTTTTCACCAAACAAGCTGCATTCCAATAATCCGCCCCAATGCCATCACGACAAGGAATCACATAAATTTTGGAAAATTCAGCATGACCCAAAGCCTGAATTTGACGTAAAGCCTGTTGAAAATGCGGTTTGGGATTGAAATTACTCGCCAGAGCTAGGGCGAAAATCGTTTCGGTGGCGTTCAAGACGAATTCCTACAGAATTGGCTTGCGCGATAATGGCAGGCTTCCGGATGGTAATCATAATAGATTCAATGCTGTCATAGGTAGCAAAAAGTGCATCAATCACCAGTTTTGCTGCATGTTCGATCAATTTAGGTTGAGCAGTTTGAATGACTTTGGCTGATATTTCGCAAATTTCAGCATAATTCAAGGTATCTTCAAGCTCATCTGACTGAGCCGCCTGCGCTAAACTGGTTTGAATATTGAGGTCGAGCATCAAAGGCTGAATAATCTGACGCTCCCAATTGAAACAGCCGACGACAGTCTCAACTTTCAAACCTTCAATGATAATTGCGTCCATTCTTACACTCAAAATAAAATCTTAAACATCAATAAAATCCTCCTGTTTAAGCAAGAGGATTTTATTTATATCTTGCGGCTAAATTATTGCTTCAACAATAAATTAGGGTCCATAGTCTGCACCATTTGAATGCGCTGGTCTGCATAAATATCAGTATACGGCGCAAGGATGCGCATAAAGCGATCGAAGTACAACATTTGTTTGAATAATAAAGCGAAGTCACGTGGGAAGCGAATACCATGACGCTCTCCGACTTGTACCATATCCATCATAATGTCATTCAAATCGGCAGGATTTGAGGTTAATAATTCCTGTGGATCAGCCAAAAGCACACCGCTAAATAAGCGCTCTAAGTCGGCAGCTAAGACTTGTGTGTCAATTTTGACAGCCGTCATGCCCATTTTCAGCATATTTTCAGCCATCAAGTTGTAGTCAGTTTTTTGTAGGGCATCCATAAACGCAATACATGCTGTCCACACTTCAGGTTTCAACTGGCCCACGATACCAAAATCGATGAAGCCAACTCGACCATCTTCAAGCAGCATCAGGTTGCCTGCATGTAAGTCTGCATGGAAACTATTACATAACATCAAGCTGCCAAACCATGTATTCATCGCTGTTACCAAAACTTGCGATGGATCTTTAGCGACTTTCTTGACCACATCAAAATCAGTCAATGGTACGCCGTATAAACGTTCCATCGTTAAGACTCGACGTGTTGAATATTGGTGATAAACCTTTGGTGCTGTTGCGGCTTTGTTTTGAGTTACATTCAGATAATTCACAAAGTCGTCAAGATTTTGAGCTTCTTCAATAAAGTCCACCTCACGTACCATGCGAACTTTAATTTCTTCAACAATATCTGCAAGTGAGGCAAATTTAACTTTGGGTACAGCTTTTTCAACCAATTTAGTAGCCCAATGTAAGACGTTTAAATCTGTATAGAGAATCGTCTCGACACCCGGTTTTTGCACCTTAATAACAACATTTTCACCAGTGACCAATTTAGCGGCATGCACCTGTGCAATCGATGCAGAAGCTAAAGGCTTTTCATCAATTGAAGCAAATATTTCATCTAAATTACGACCAGCAAATTCTGAAGCCAATACCTGCTGCACATAACTAAACGGCAATGAAGGTGTCTGATCTAAACAGCCTTGGAACTCTTCGACATATTCACGTGGAAATAAAGAAGGTGTACTTGCAATAAATTGACCCAATTTAATATAGGTTGAACCCAGTGATTCAAAAGTTTCACGCATGAGTTTTGCGTTACTTGGTTTTTCAGTTGCATATTTAAAGCCGGCTTTTGCAGCAACGACTGCGGTCTCACCCATTCGGGCAACCGAGCGAATTCCATCTAACCAGATATTGTTTTTCATAATGTCTTAGAAAAAAATAATTAACGTGAGTGTAGCAAAAAAATAAGGGCTTGCTGCTTTATCTTGCCTGACAGATTGGACAATCGGGATCTATTTCAAAAGCGAGAATTTTTTGTTTCATTGACAGACCATCCCACAACAAAAGTTTTTGTTTCAATACTGTCTTTCCTAAACCCAAATAAAGCAAAGCATGATGAGCTTGCAAACTTGCCATAACATTTGGTGTGGTTGCAAGCACACCCGAGTCTGCACAGCGCAAACTTTCATTGGCTTGTTGTTCTTTTGGAAATAGACATTCATAACATGCCGCGTTTCCTTCGACCATAAACAGTTGCCCTTGGAAACCAATCGCTGAAGCACTAATCAGCGCCACATTATTTTCTACGCAGCTCACATTGACCAAATAACGCGTGCTGAAATTATCACAACCGTCGAGAACCAAATCTTGCTGTGAAATCAATGCCTTTGCGTTGCTTTCATCTAATTTTGTGGTATAGCTTTGCACTCGGATATGAGGGTTAATCGCTTGTAAGCGTTTAGCCAAAATTTCCGATTTATAAAAACCTACGTCATTTTTGGTATACGCGATTTGTCGTTGCAAATTACTGATTTCAATTCGATCTGCATCGATTAAAGTAATTTGTCCGACGCCTGCACGTGCCAATAATTCGGCTGTGATACACCCAATTCCACCACACCCTACGATGAGTACATTTGCAAGTTTTAGCTTCTCTTGTGCATCGATGTCCCATCCATCAAGCAATATTTGACGGCTGTATAAATGCATTTCATCATCACTTAATTCAAATTCAGATGTTGATTCATTCGATTTAAACGTAGACAAAGTATTTCCTTATTAAAATTCGTCAAGCATAAAAAATGGGCGAGTTTATATCGCAGGCAAAAGATTAAAAACACCGATATCCATCAAATGTTGTTCGAGTACAAACCCGAAACAGTGTAAAAACACCCTGCTATTTGAGCAAGACAATATACAGCTTAAAGTTAAAATAAATGCTCTGTAGACATGGTATTTTTCTTAGTTAGCGTATCTTCAATTACACTATTTAAAATACAGTATCTCAGACACCTTAGTATGTAGAAACATCATAGAGGTATAGCGTATACATGTTTTAAAAATAATAAATAAAAAATATAGTTATATTTTTAAACATATTTAGTTGCACTAGAGCTGCTTACATTAAATTCATTTTAATGATTCTTTTCTACCTTAGCCTCAAAAAATAAAACTTAATTCAAGACATTTTAAGCGTTTATGTATGCAAAGAGATTTAATCCGTAGGTATATGTATGAATTCAGTGAGAATTAAATTGCTGACATAATATGTTCGATAAACTTATGAGCTAACACACATTATTCAAATACTTTGTGCTCAGTCATATTTACCCCTTTACCCCAAAGTGATTACTTAAAAGTGGAGAATAAAAATGTCACAAGAATACGTTGAACAAGATCAGCGACAAAAATTATGGGAACTCATTAAAGACGTGCGTTTCACCATGATTAGCCATGTCACTGACAAGCAAGAAATTCATTCTCAACCTATGACCATGCTTAATTCTGATAAGATGAATGAGCATGAAAATATCTATTTTCTTATGAAAGAAAACAATGACCTTGTAGAGGCAGTCAATGCAGGTCGTAATCATCTTGGATTAGCATTCGCTAAACCTTCAGACGATATTTATGTATCAATTAGTGCTCATGGAGAAATCAGTACAGATGCGGCCCTAATCGATAAATTATGGAATCCTTGGGCTGAAAACTGGTTCGATGGCAAGACTGATCCTACTGTTCGCGTTTTGATAGCTAATGCTATTAGTGCAGAATTCTGGAATGTCAAAGACAATAAAGTCACCCATTTATTCAAAGTTTTGAAGGGCAATTTAACGGGTAAAACTCAAGAACTTGATACTGAACATAATACCCTGAACTTAGAATAAATGATTTTATTGATTCGAATTAATGCTTTAATTTTAGGTTAATTTGGATTGTCCCATAGTTAGTCAAGTGCATATATGATCTCGAATGAATGGTTTCACCAGCTCAAACATCAATTTAAAAAAGGCTGCATCAAGCAGCCTTTTTTGCGTATATAAATTGACTCAACTGACCTTTTGAATTAATTGCGCTTTGGCCACTTCTTGTTGCTTTAACAAGTTACGTTGGATTTTTCCACTCGATGTTTTAGGCAACCCATCTACAAATTCAATTTCTTTTGGATAAGCATGCTTGGATAAACGAGATCGTACATAGGCTTGTAGTTTATCCATGAGTTCTGAACTTGCTTGATATTGTGGTTTCAATACCACAAAAGCTTTAACCAATTCAGTTCGCTCAGGATCAGGCTTACCGACAACTGCCGACTCTAAAACCTCTTCACACTCTAATAATGTGCTTTCCACATCGAAAGGCCCTACACGATAGCCTGACGTTGTAATGACATCGTCTGCACGACCAACAAAATCAATGCCGCCTTCTTCGTTTAAACGAACGGTATCACCGGTTAAATAGTAGTTCCCGACAAAGGCTTTACGGTTATTGCCACCATAGCCTGTAAACCACATGAGTGGAGATTGCGACCAATCTAATGCCAATGTTCCAATGCCACCGCGTTCAATTTCTTGATAGTCTTTATTAAGCACCGCGAAACGATGGCCCGGTATAGCAAAACCGGCTGAACCCACTTTTTTGTAGTGTTCTAAAGCGTGATGATTTGCAATCACCATACCGAGTTCTGTTTGCCCATATTGGTCATAAATATTGACGTTTAAATCGTGATTAAACCATTGAATCACTTCGGGCGTTAGTGGCTCTCCTGCACTACTCACAACCCGTAAATGTGATTTTATGGATGCGTCAAATTTTTCTTTGAAGCCAAAGAACATACGAAAAGCCGTTGGAGAACCGGTCAAATTACTGACTTTATATTTTTTGATGACTTGAAGTGCATGATCAACACTAAAAGCCCGTTCATCCATAATAATGCTGTGTCCTAAACTTAATGGCCCTGCAATTCCATAGTACAAACCATAAGCCCAACCCGGATCTGCCAAATTCCAAAATGAATCTTCATCACGCAAATCAACCGCATGTGTCATATACCCTTTAAATGCCAACAACGCTTTGTGCGGCACAGGTACAGACTTGGCTAAACCGGTCGTTCCTGAGGTAAACATCATTAAAAATTCATCATCAAATGAACGAGGTACTGAGTTAAATGTGGTGTCATGCAGTTGCAGCTCTGACCAAAAGTCAGGATCTGTCTGAATCGCTTGATCAGCATGTACAGTTAAAATATGCGGTAAATCAATATAATTGAGTTTTGAGCGTTGCTCAGTGTTGGTTACAATCAGCTTTGTTCCCGCAGTTTGCACCCGATGTTCAATCGCTTTGGATTCAAATGCCGTAAACAACGGTTGATAAATTGCCCCTATACGCCATGTTGCCAATACGGTGATCAATAACTCTGCTGTGCGGGGTAATAGACCTGCAATGCAATCACCTGCTTTCAATCCAATGCGTTGATAATAATTTGCCAATTGTGCAGAAGCTAAATCTAATTGCTCAAAAGTCCATTGCTCAGATTCACCATTCTTGCCTTCCCAAATCAGCGCAGTTCGATTTTGCCCAACATAGCGCCCACAACATTCATCATAAGCATTGATTGAACTTGGCGTACCGACCAATTGTTCTGCAACCATTTTTTCAAAATTAAAATCACGATATGCTTGTTCTAGTGTCTTCATGACGACAATTCCTATCCTGTTCTCTATGATTCAAAGTGCAAGACTTTGAGGTTTATTGATCTTGTTGTTGTACCGCTGCGTACTAGTGACGATTCCTTTGCCACATCCGCTTTTACTGCTTTTCTATACACCGATTGCAATGTCGGTTTTTTAGTTTTGAAACATTTACTTTGTTAAACAATCTATTCTTAGACTGTCTATACCTAGATAACCATGTTTGGATATCCCCTGCAATTTCCATAACCATCAATACCATTGCAGGGTTTGAACATCGACCAAAGTCTATTTTTTAATCAATCATCCTTTGGTGACTTCACGTGCAATCACCAGACGTTGAATGTCCGATGCACCTTCATAGATTTGGCTGACACGTACATCACGATAAATACGTTCAACTGGGAAATCAGATACATAACCGTAGCCTCCATGGATTTGAATAGCATCTGAACACACCCGTTCAGCCATCGTCGATGCAAA
The DNA here is from genome assembly GCF_013418475.1 of Acinetobacter sp. YH12140. Classification (NCBI taxonomy): domain Bacteria; kingdom Pseudomonadati; phylum Pseudomonadota; class Gammaproteobacteria; order Moraxellales; family Moraxellaceae; genus Acinetobacter; species Acinetobacter sp. YH12140. The sequence goes on along the minus strand of NZ_VPBZ01000002.1, from coordinate 403,267 downwards.
AAGTTTAGCCATCGAGGCTTCTTTTAAGCATGGAAAACCTGCATCTTTTAACGTTGCTGCATGGAAAATTAACTGGCGTGCTGCCTCAATTTGGGTAGCCATATCCGCGAGGCGAAATGCCACGGCCTGATGCTGAACAATCTCCACCCCAAATGCCTTGCGTTCATTGGCATATTCAACGGCTGCATCTAATGCTGCTCGTGCCATACCCACAGACTGCGCTGCAATACCAATTCGACCTGACTCTAGGTTTGATAAGGCAATTTTATAGCCTTCACCCTCTTGGCCTAAAAGACTATCCGCAGGAATACGACAGTCATCTAAAACAATCGTTGCAGTATCGGAACAATGCTGACCCATTTTGTCTTCTAATCGCGATACGATATAACCCGGTGCATCCGTCGGTACTAAAAAGCACGAAATCCCTTTTTTACCTGCAGATTTATCCGTTACCGCAAAAACCAAGGCTACTTGTGCATGTTTTCCTGTAGTAATAAATTGCTTGGTGCCATTTAACACCCACTCATCACCATCACGCTCCGCTTTGCATTCCAACGCACTCGCATCTGAACCCACTTGTGGTTCTGTTAGGCAAAAACAACCTAACCATTCGCCAGTGGCTAATTTTTTTAAGTATTTTTCTTTTTGTGCTTCTGTACCATAACGTTGCGTAATGCCACATGGCAGTGAGTTTTGTACGCTGACAATCGTCGAAATCGCACCATCGCCAGCAGCAATTTCTTCTAAGGCAACAACCAAAGACACATAGTCTAAACCTGCACCACCCCATTCATCCGAAACCGTCATGCCTAAAGCACCTAGCTCACCCAGTTCCTTAAGTTCTTGTTCAGGAAATGCTGCCGTTTTGTCACGCTCAGCTGCCGTTGGTTTCAGTTTTTCTTGCGAATAGCTTCGCATCATGTCCTGAACCATTTTTTGTTCATCATTTAAAATCATGAGACTTCCTTTTCTAAATCTTTTATAGCGCGTATAGCTTTAAATTTTGGATAACTGCGGAATTAAAAATACTTTGGCTGTATAAAGCAAAGTTGGATACACGACGACGTCATTTGCAACTGTCTGAGGCAAGACGCCATTAATCTCTAATGTTTCTGTAACCTGTAAATCAATAAATATTTGATGACGAGTTTTGCAAATGACAATAGTTTGGTTACTTTTGCCGAAACAAAAGTAACGAGATGAACTACTGTCAACGAAGTTATTCTCGATATGACTCCGTCGTAGAAGCCTGAATAAGCAGTTTTAATAAATAACTATTTAGGCTGCATACGAATCGCGCCATCAAGACGAATCACTTCGCCATTGAGATAAGCATTTTCAAAAATATGCGTCACTAATTTTGCAAACTCTTGTGGTTTTGCTAAACGTGGAGGGAATGGCACCATTTGCCCCAAAGCATCTTGTACATTTTGTGCTAAGCCTTTGAGCATCGGCGTTTCCATAATGCCCGGAGCAATGGTCATCACACGGATTGATTCACGTGCAAGCTCACGTGCAAGAGGTAATGTCATTGCAACCACTGCCCCTTTGGATGCTGCATAAGCCGACTGACCAATTTGACCATCGAAAGCCGCAACCGACGCCGTATTCACAATCACCCCACGCTCTTCTTCACCCGCTTTTAATTCATATTTAGCAATCAGTTGTGCCGCATAGCGCAGCATATTGAATGTACCTGAAACATTAATATTTAATACTTTTTGGAACATCGCCAAATCATGTAATCCGTCACGACCTAAAACTTTTGCAGAGGGTGCGATACCTGCGCAGTTCACTAAGCCATTAAGTTGACCAAATTCCGCTTCAACTTGTGCAAAGAAAGCGCCTACCGCTTGTTCATCGGTAACATCCAATTGAACAAATTTAGCATGATCACCCAGTTGATGTTGCATTGCTTCGCCATGCTCATGATTCATATCCACAATAATCACTTTGGCACCCAAGCCAATCAGATGTGTTGCTGTCGCAGCGCCTAGTCCTGATGCACCACCTGTCACAACAAAAACTTTTCCTTTAATGTCCATAGCATTTCCCTATTTACGATATCTTGTTTTAAATTCGACTTAAGATGCAGAGTAAACAGAGAATTTATTCAGTACAATTTCCAAATGTTGCATCTTTTCTGATGTATTTGGACAATTCTGAACAAGGACCTATCCGCACATATGCCGAAGCATGGACTCGAATACAGTAAAGGGACGATTTCTATCGACTTGGTGCATGAAGCATTACACGATGCGCAAAAAAAGCACTTTGATATTTCTTCTATTTTACAAAAGTCTGGTATACCCTCAGAGTTACTGCTATCAAGTAAGACCAGAGTTTCCGTTTCACAATATGCGGCTTTATGGACTCATCTTGCAGATGTGATGGATGATGAATTTTTTGGCATGGATCGGCATGCCATGCGACGTGGTAGTTTTAAGCTACTGTCGAAAATGGTCATGCATAACAGTACCTTGGGTGATGCACTCAAGCAAATCCTACAATTTTTAAATCTGGTTTTAGATGACTTGCATAGTGATTTAATCATTGAAGATCACTTTGCTTATATCGTGATCTATGACCAACATGCGCCTAAACGCATGTTCAGCTATGCCACATATTTAATGCTTATCCATACGCTACTGTGCTGGCTAAGTGGTCAACGGATTTTATTAAACCAAATCCAATTTAAATGCGATGCACCACTTGATGATCACGACTATAAAGTCCGCTTCTGTGAAAATATTCATTACCAAGCCAGTCAAAACTATATACAGCTCGATGCCAGTTATTTAAGTCTACCAATCAAACAAGACACACGTTCGTGGTATCAATTCTTACAACAAACACCTGAAAACCTTTTGGTACGCTTTAAAAACCCGTATGCGCTCAGCAGCCAAATTCGTAAACAACTGTTAGACGTTTCTCCTGCTGAATGGTTAGAGTTTTATGAGTTGGCGGTCAAAATGAATATGTCGGAAGCCACGATGCATCGCCGTCTTAAAAGTGAAGGTGTGAGTTATCAACAACTCAAAAATGATATCCGACGAGATACCGCCATCGATTTTTTAACCCATACCGATAAAAGCTTACAAGATATCAGTGAAGAACTAAATTTTCATGATCCGAGTGCTTTCCATCGGGCTTTTAAAAAATGGACAGGCGTCAGTCCTGGTGCATATCGACAAAATAATGCGCCTGAATTCAAGGCCTAGAATTTGATATTCGCTATTTATAAATTGAATATTCATCTAATTAATAGAAAATCAATAACTTAAAAATATTCAATAAATAGACTGACCATTCATCCTTGAATGATTGCTACTTTAGTCTAATTAGGTTATTTTTCACTCAATTTAAAGCGTTTTGCTTATTTATTTTCCAATTCTCCTGCATCTCCTTGAAAGGCTTTCCTATGCTTAAGATGATTGATGTTCTTGAACAACAACTTGTTCAAAACTTTTCAGATTCTCTTTTCACTCAGATTGACGCAATTGATGACCTGTTTCATGAACAGCTTAAAACTGTCGCAGATATCGATTTGCAAAATTTAATCTCACAATTTTTTAGCACTGAAAATGCAGTTGAAGTTGCTCATGCGCTGGATATTCAAGCGGATGACATTGAAGCAATTCAAGCGGGTGCAAATCTAAAAGATGAAAATTTAGTGAGTGCAACTGCAAAAATTATTGCTTACTGTCTTGCAGTAGAAACAGCAGCTTTAGAACAAGTTGAAGTTTTCGATAGCTTACAAGATTACCCAATGTAAGTATTGATCACATATAAAAAGCAGCGAAAGCTGCTTTTTTATTGGAAAAGTTATTTTAAGTCTGTAATTCACTATAATTTTTGAATATTCTTTACACTAAAATATCTAAGCATTTTTCATGCAAGTTTACACATTAATTTATATAACGAAATTTCATCATAATTAAATCCAATAAAGTATTTTAAATCAAATACCTATATTTGATTTATACGCTTATCTCGATTTCTATTATTCTTAGCATTTATTCTGTTTTGTTTCTGAAATATTTCCGTCGTATCTATGTGCTCATAATTCAACACTTGATTGTGAACGATATAACTTCCCTATTTAAAAGCTCAAAACTAATTTTTTTCTACGCTGACATTCAGCCTATTCAGTAGCTCTATCTTTGCTGCTATTCCTTCGACACTCAAACTGGATTATGCCTACTATGCACCGACCAGTTTAGTGGTGAAGGAACAAAAACTCTTAGAAAAAGCTTTACCCAAGACACAAATTAAATGGGTCTTTAGCCAAGGCAGTAATCGCTCACTCGAATATCTCAATAGTGGCAGTGTGGATTTTGCCTCAACAGCAGGACTTGCAGCCGTTTTGAGTCGTGCCAATGGCAGTCCGATTAAAACCGTATATATACAGTCACAGCCTGAATGGACGGCATTGCTTGTGGCAAAAAACTCTCCGATTAAAAGTCTGAAAGACCTCAAAGGCAAAAAAATTGCAGCGACCAAAGGAACCGATCCATTCATGTTTACATTGCAGTCGTTGGAAACAGTCGGCCTCAATAAACGTGATGTGCAATTGGTACATTTACAACATCCTGATGGAAAAACAGCTTTAGAACGTGGTCAAGTCGATGCATGGGCGGGATTAGATCCACTCATGGCATCTGCACAGGTACAATCAGGCGCACGTTTGCTGTATAGAAATGTGGGTTTTAACAGCTATAGTGTTTTAAGTACCAAACAACAATTTAGCCAGCAAAGTCCTGAAGCCGTTGAAGCTGTGATTAAAGCCTATGAACAAGCACGACAATGGGCCAAAGCCAATCCAGATAAATTAGCCGAATTATTGGCACGTGAGTCTAAGCTTCCATTGGCTGTTGCCAAGCTCCAGTTAAGTCGTACCAACTTTGAGCAAAATATCCCAACAGCTAAACACATTGCGGCCTTAAAGAAATCTGGCACGATTTTGACTGAGGAAGATTTAGTTCGTAAAGGTACCAATGTCAATCAAGTCATTGACCATCTTTTTGATGCACGTTATGCGAAAAAGGTTGTGAAATAACATGTCATCATCAGTGACTCAACCCAAAATCGATACAGCGGTTTCGACCGCTTCCGATTCATCAAACCACATAAAACCCAAGTTGATCTTGATTTTAAAAGGTCTTGCTCTACCTGTGGTTTTATTGCTGCTATGTGAAATCTTGGTCAAAAATGGTGTTATCGAACCGTATCTACTCCCCGCTCCGAGTAGTCTTTGGCAGTCATTTATAGCGTTATCTGAAGGTGAACTTTGGCAGCATATCTGGACCAGTACTTGGCGGGTATTTTTAGGCTTTTTTATTGGTAGCGGACTTGCTCTGATTTTTGCACTCTTAGTCGGTTTGAACAAACAAACCGAAGCATTTTTGGAACCTACATTTTCAGCAATTAAATCTATCCCTAGTTTGGCATGGATTCCCTTACTGCTCTTATGGTTAGGTATTGATGAATCCTCAAAAATCACCCTCATTGCCATAGGTGCTTTTTTCCCGACCTATACCAATACCGTTGCAGCGATTCAAGGTGTAGACCGAAAACTCATTGAAGTTGCACAAGTTTATCGTTTGAAATATTTCAGGCAGATTCGTGAGATTATTTTACCTGCTGCATCGCCGGGTATACTTACAGGCTTACGCAATAGTTTAAGTTTGGCATGGATGTTTATGATTGCAGCAGAGCTGATTGCAGCCACGCAAGGTATTGGCTATTTGCTCAGTGATGGTCGTGAAACCTCACGTCCAGATATCGTAATTATTGCCATTATTCTATTGGCGTTCTTAGGGAAAATCACCGATAGCCTGATGAAATATCTAGAACAATATCTATTGCGTTGGCGTGATGTTGTGAAGTAACGTATTTTCCATACTTGCAAATGCACACATGCAAATATTCACATGTGAATTGAAAAACAAAAAAATAAAGCGCATTCAATGCGCTTTATTTTTGACTATTTCTCTAATACCAAATCAATGTTGCCACTGACCTAAGCTGACACGGTCATTGCCACCATAATCTTTTACAGTCCGAACATTTCGATACCCAGCTTGTAAGAACAAATGTCTGACCGCTTCACCTTGGTCATAACCATGTTCGAGCACCACCCAACCATTCACGGTTAAATGTTTTTTGGCTTGAAGAATGATTTGCTCAAGATCTGCAAGCCCATGATTGTCTGCAACCAAAGCACGTTCAGGCTCTGTCGCCAAATCCTTCATGTGTACATCATCAGCATCGATATACGGCGGATTTGACACAATTACATCAAAGAAAGCACGACCAAAGGGTTTCAACCAAGAACCTAAGACAAACTGCACATGTTCAAGATCATGCTTTTTGGCATTAAATTCAGCAACTTCCAATGTAGGTTCATAAATATCCGAAGCCACAATTGACCAATCTGGACGTTCACTGGCTAATGACAAGGCTACAGCACCAGTTCCTGTTCCTAAATCGACCACACGAGCATCTTCAGGAAGTTCTAAACGCAGTACAGTTTCAACAAGTACTTCCGTATCAGGACGTGGCACCAAAGTATCTTTAGTCACTTTTAAGTCTAGCGTCCAAAATGGCTGAGAACCTGTGACATAAGCCAAAGGCTCACCTGCTGCAATACGTGCAAGACTTTCAACATAGAGTTGTTCTTGCTCAGCTGTTAATTCTTGATCCTTTTTCATGATTAAATCAAAAGAATCAATCTTGGTGATATGCTCTAACAACCACGCATTTTCCTGACGTTCATAACTTTCAGGTTCCCCACGATAGGCCAAAGCCTGTGCAATATTCATTAGCCACCATTCTGCTGTGCTAATAACGCCAACTGATCGGCTTGATATTCACGATGCAAACTATCTAGCAATTCAGTCAAATCACCTTCCATCACTGCATCCAACTTATACAGTGTTAGGTTAATACGATGATCAGTCATACGGCCTTGTGGATAGTTATAGGTACGAATACGCTCAGAACGGTCACCAGAACCCACCAAGTCACGACGCATTTCAGACGTCGCGGCATCTGCCGCCGCACGTTTGGCATTTTCTAAACGAGAAACCAACAGCGCCATCGCTTTGGCTTTGTTTTTATGCTGTGAACGTTCATCCTGACATTCTACAACTGTACCCGTTGGAATATGGGTAATACGCACAGCAGAGTCAGTTTTGTTAATGTGCTGACCACCCGCACCAGATGCACGATAGGTATCGATACGTAATTCTGAAGGATTAATTTCAACACTAGTGTCTACATCAACTTCCGGCAAAATCGCAACAGTACATGCCGAAGTATGAACACGACCTTGTGACTCAGTTGCAGGCACACGCTGTACACGATGCGCGCCACTTTCAAATTTTAAGCGACCATATACACCTTCACCATTGATGAGGCAAATCACTTCTTTATAACCGCCGTGTTCGCCGTCATTTTCAGACAACACTTCAATACGCCAACCTTGTGATTCAGCATATTTACTGTACATGCGATACAAGTCACCCGAGAAAATTGCAGCTTCGTCACCACCTGTTCCGGCACGGATTTCTAAATAAGCAGAGTTCGCATCATTCGGATCTTTTGGAATCATCAGAATGTTTAAGTCTGCTTCAAGCTGACCGATCAAAGCTTTATTTTCTTTGATTTCCTCAACGGCCATCTCTTTAAAATCTGGATCCGTCATCATTACTTCAGCAGTCTCAATATCTTCTTCAGCTTGACGGTATTTTTTCCAAACTTCAGTGATTTCAGATAAATCACTATGCTCACGTGACAACTGACGGAAACGTTTGTTGTCTGAAATGACTTCTACATCTGCGAGTAATGCATTTAATTCTTCGTGACGGTCAGAGAGCTGATCTAATCGTAAACGTAACGATTCTTTCATTTTTCAAAAAATCTCAATACACAGGCTCTACCGCTAAACTTTCACGGATATGCCAAAATTCAAAATAATGGCGCTAGTGTACCGATAATGGGTCTGAAATGACATATATATTGTTTTCTGGCCTATCAATGACCCTAAATATCAAAGTGTGAACTTCATCACTCCTACCTTTCTCCACAAAGTCGTACAGATTTTCTGCATTCGACCATTTTTTTCACAATATTAATAAAACTTATACAAACTAGACACTCAAATCACCAAATAAAGAGAAAGCTCTCCATATTTATAGCGAATAGTTTTGTTACATTTACTGCCATCGAAATGATTAAGAAAAGTCCTCGCGTTTATGAAGGACATGGAGTGAACTATGAAACTGAATACTCTTTTAATGACAGCCACTCTAGCAACTGCTTCTATGTTCACTGTGTCTGCAAATGCAGATAGTACAACACGCGTTGCTGCAGCTAGTGCATTAGGTAGTGTTGCAGGTACTGCAATTGGTAAAAACATGGGCGGTAATACCGGCGCTACAATTGGTGCCGCTCTTGGTGGTGCTGGTGGTGCTGCGGTAGCAAGTAATAAACGCAACCGTACAGAATCTGCTATCGGCGGTGCTTTAGGTGGTGGTACAGGTTATACTGTTGGTAAAAGCATGGGCGGTACAAACGGTGGTTACATCGGCTCTGCACTAGGTGCTGCTGGTGGTGCTGCTCTAGGTAATAAAATCTCTAAAGATAAAGCTTACGACAAACACCAAGAACGTAAATACAAAAAACGTTACCGTCGTCGTCACTAATTCAAAATTAGTGAGTCCTTATTGAATAGTGAAAATAGCACCTTCGGGTGCTTTTTTTATGTATCGCCTTTTTTCAAATGATAAATACAACTTTATTTATTGCTCCTGATAAATATTTAGATTTGCCTTCCCTCCAACCAAGTCATCAATCATGTAGAAATAAAGTGCAAAATTTACATTGCAGCAACGGAACACGTATTTTATTTCACATCACGCTCCAAATATTCGCTATGTGTTTTCATATATTGATATCAACAGATAAACATCATGCTTCGTAAGGAGTTTAAAAATGAAAATTAATAAAATTCTATTCAGTGCAGCAATTGCCGCTTCAGCACTTACTATGACTGCAACACATGCAGGTAATAGCACCAATACTGCATTAACATCTGCTTTAGGTGGTGTTGTTGGTGCAGCAATCGGTAACCAAGTTGGCGGCCAAACTGGCGCAATGATTGGTTCAGCAATTGGTGGCGGTGCAGGTGCAGCAGTATCGGCAAACAAACGTGACCGTAATGGTGCCATCATTGGTGGCGCACTTGGTGGCGCGGGTGGTTATACCGTAGGTAAAAACATGGGCGGCACAAACGGTGGTTATATCGGTGCTGCACTTGGTTCAGCTGGTGGTTCTGCACTAGGTAAAAAAGTGTCTGAAGACCGTCGCTATGATGACCGCTATGATGATCGCTATGATCGTCGTTATAACAACCGTGGCTATCGTACCAATAATTATAGCTACAATGACCGAGGCTACCGTGGAGACAATGGTCGTCACTTAGGTTGGTACAAAAACGGTAAACGTTAATCGATATATTTCAATGGAAAAAAATCAGCACCTTCGGGTGCTTTTTTTGTATATAAAAAAAGTTTAGATATATCTAAAGTTGTCTTTTTACACCGCCCCACACCATATCGAATTTATTCGATATACATTCAGCTTTTTATATCGTATTATTTCGATATAAAGATCTCTGAGAGAAAACATGCGTACTCTAGCCGATACAAAATTTTCAATACTTGAACTCGCACCTGTTCGAGATGATAAAACCATCGAATTTTCACTCAAACATGCACTCCAGTTAGCACAAAAAGCGGAACAACTTGGCTATGAGCGTCTATGGTTAGCTGAACACCATAATATGGACGGCATAGCAAGTTCTGCAACTGCGGTTTTACTCGGTTATCTCTTAGCAAATACACAATCTATCAAGCTCGGTTCAGGTGGGATTATGTTGCCCAACCATGCGCCTTTAGTTGTCGCTGAACAATTTGGCACACTTGAAACGCTATATCCTGGCCGCATTGAACTCGGCTTAGGTCGGGCACCAGGTACTGACCAAACCACCATGCGCGCTTTACGCCGTGGCCGTCAGGAAACCGAAGATCAATTTCCACAAGATGTCCTTGAGATATTGCAATACTTTAAAGCACCTGAGCCACAGCAGCGCATCATTGCTACACCGGGACAAAATACACATGTTCCTGTATGGCTTTTAGGTTCAAGTCTGTTCAGTGCACAACTCGCTGCACGTTTAGGTCTACCCTATTCTTTTGCTTCACATTTCGCACCACGCATGCTTGGACAAGCGATTCAGCTCTATCGTGAGACTTTCCAAGCATCCGAATATTTAGATCAACCTTATGTGTCTATGGGCGTACCAACGGTTGTCGCCGAAACAAATGAAGAAGCAGAATATCTGGCAACGAGTGCTTATCAACGAGTTTTAGGTTTAATGCGCGGTCAAAGTTTAAAACTCAAGGCTCCAGTCGACAGTATGCAAGGCTTATGGTCTGCTGCAGAAAAAATGTCTGTTGATAATTTCTACGCTATGGGACAAGTCGGTTCAAATGCAACCGTTCGAGCAGGTTTAGAAAACCTACTCACTAAATATGACGTTGATGAATTTATTTTCACCTGCGACATTTACGATACCGATAAGCGCATTGAAAATTTCGAACGTTTAATGCAAATCAAAAATGATCTAGCTTAAGACTCTAAGCTTAATGATTTAATCCAAGCGTTTGATCCGTCTAAAGCCAGAATTGCGATTACGTCTTTTGTGGCTCTTTTAGACGGATACAACCGAGAACAATGCTTTGGCTAACATTTACTAAAGCTACACTTAAAAACCATCATTGCCTCAACGAAATAATTGCTTTACTCATTTTTATTGCTGTATAAATATTAAACATAAGCAAAACAAAGAGAAAAATAAGCAGATGAGCCAATATATTAATAAACCCACACCCGCATTTATCGCAGCAAGTTGGTGTGCACTGATCTTAGGCGCTGTGGTGTTTTGCATAGGTTTATTCAATGCAAATATAATGCTGAATGAAAAAGGCTTTTATCTCATTTTATTGCTCTATGGATTATTTTCATCGGTTTCACTACAAAAAATCATTCGTGACCGTTTAGAAGGAATGCATGTCACTGCAATCTACTTTGGACTCTGCTGGGCATCCGTCATTATTTGCCTCGTACTTCTTGCCATTGGCCTATGGAATGCTGAACTGGCATTAAGTGAAAAAGGGTTTTACATGATGGCTTTCCTAATGAGTTTGTTTGGTGCAGTTGCGGTACAAAAAAATATTCGTGATATGGACTATTTACGTACACATACCGACCAACCCGAACTTAAGCATTCAACCCCGAGTCAGCTTGACTATAACTCATCAGATGATGAACCACTTTAAAACTCACAAAATTTATAGATCTCAAAAGCTGTTCATGCAGGTCGCTCATTGTTTTATCGATCTGCTTGAGCGGTTAATGAACTACAACGCATAAAAAAATCAGTTCACTCCTAGAAATGTATAAATGACAAGGGCCAAGCAAATCAATTCTAGACAAATTGTATGACTCATCAGACTGAAAAAACGCTTTACCCCGACTGGCCCATCACAGAATATATTCCTATCTAAGACTCAACTAAAAAAACAAAAGACAAGGAATAAATATGGCCAACAAGCAGGATGCAACCCACCATATTTTTAATAATCATCTAGAGGATTTTGAACACTTTCGTGGAACGATCATCAGTTCAGAACAGATCAAAGATTATGACTTTAAGAAGCAAAAAATCGCAATTATTGGGATAGATCAGCATGTGGTTTCTGAACTACATCATCTATGTCAGGTTGCAGATAACATCATGGTCTATCAAATCAAACCGCAATTTGTCTTACCACGCACCGAACGTCTACTGAATAAATTAATCCAGCACCCACTGATTGCAAAAAATCGACGTTTATTTAGCAATCGTATTAAGAGTATTTTGGCGATTCGCTTTTTAGAAGATCAAGTGCCGAACCATTGGTTAAGACATTTACTCAGTCCAAATACCGCAATTCAAAATAAAACTTTTCTAAAATCTGATCATTATTATGCTGCATTACAGCAGCCCAACTGCATCTTAAACACTTGGCCGATTGCTAAAATTCAGAGTAATTCAATCACGGCTTTAGATGAACATGCGTTTGAGTGTGATGTCATTGTTCGCAGTGAATCTAACCAATCCAAAGAAAAGTAATGACATTGCAATTATTTTCACATGACATCTATTAAATTTTTGTGATTGATCAAAAATCACAATACCAAAAGCCATCTCTGGCGGCTTTTGGTAGCTCCCCTACTATATTGGATACTTCAATTCGATAAGGCTAAAAATTCTTATAAACTCATAAATGAAAAATAGCTTTATCAGCTCTATTGCATAAATCATGCATCAGCATTACGCCTGTAGATAGAGCGAGTTTATAGAGGTGTAACTTTGAAATAATTATGATCAATATAGCTATAAGAAGATTAGTCAAACCAATAATTTTTTCAGTGCTTATTTTTTTACACAGCTCTATTTACTCTTTAACTGTAAGTTGAAAAATTTATATTGATGCTTATGTTCAACCGATATTTACCTATATTGTTATCTATATTTAATAGGAAAATAACAGATTGAAATCCAGTTTAAATATCAATTTATATCGGAGTTTAGAGCCTGAATGTTATTAATTTGACTATTTTTCACCCACATCAATTAAATAAATGGTGCCATTTCTTTATATTTAGTATCCAAAAGCAACTGTTTGATTATTTTTTATTCTATTTTTTGCATATTTTTTTAGCAGTTAAATCAGTATTTTTTGAAAAGTTGATTAAATATTAAACTAAATCAGCTAAATCTTGTATTTACACAACTCATATCAAGTGGATTATTCAGGCTTAATTCATAGATAAAAATACAACAAAACACGGATTCTTTTAAAAGATTCATGCTGTCAATTTGGCGATATTTTATAAATTTTCATCCAAAGAAATTTATCGAATTGGTACACAAATGAATGCAAAAATTGCTTAAAATTTAAGTCTAAATATTGAGGAAAATTTTCATCAATATCTTAAATATTTATCATTCATTAAAAGTATGACAAACCAGAAATTAATACTATTTTTATATAATTTATACGGTAATTTATTATTATCAGAAGAGCCACCAAAGTGGCTCAATTTACACTTAACCAATGCGACGCTTCAGTCCGGTCATTTGTAAAACACGTGTTGAAATTTCTTCAATCGACATTTCTGACACGTTTAAGTATTTGATTCCTTCAGAAATATAAATACCTTCAATCGCACGTAGTTCCATTTGGCACTGACTAAAACTTGCATAACGACTATTGGCCTTACGCTCTGAACGAATTGCTACAAGGCGCTCTGCATCAATCATCAAGCCAAACAACTTATGTTTGTGCTCACGTAAAACTGCAGGTAAACGATTGTCATCCAAATCTTCTTCTGTCAAAGGATAGTTCGCTACACGAATACCAAATTGTAAAGAGAGATAGATTGAAGTTGGTGTTTTACCCGAACGTGATACTCCAATTAAAATCAAATCTGCTTTATCATAATGACGAGTACGTGCCCCATCATCGTTATCTAAAGCAAAATGCACCGCATCAATACGTGCTTTATAAGACTCAGAATCTGTTACTGCATGGGTTTGACCGACTAAAGTCGTAGGAGCCGTACCCAACTCGTCAGATAATTTACTAATAAGCCCTTCAAAAACATCAAGATTTATTGCATTTGCAGTATTAATAATGTCACGTACATACGGGTCTACAAGGGTATCAAACACCAAAGGCTTTTGACCGTCTTGCTGCGCTCTAAGATTGATCTCTGCAACCACATTTGTAGCCGCTTCTTCAGAGGTAATATAAGGAATAATATGAATGTCAAAATCTACATGAGGGAACTGGGCTAACAGTGAGTGACCAAGCGTTTCTGCGGTAATCGCGGTACCATCCGAAACAAAGAAAACACTACGCTGAATCTGTTTACCTTCTGACATTAAAATTCTCCTCCAAAATTTGTCTTAGTGCTATATAATCTTTATAGTAAACCATCTTACATGACTGTCACTTAGTAAATTTAGAATGCTAAGTAATTTGTTATAATTTCATGCCAAGATAGTGATTAATACTGCAAAAGTGGAGTAACAACTTTGGAAGCGCGCGTAATTGGTCTAGAAAAATTAGGGAAACACGACGTAGAACTCGTGGGCGGTAAAAACTCATCATTAGGTGAAATGATCAGCCATCTCGCAAATGCTGGTGTATCTGTTCCTGGTGGTTTTGCTACTACAGCTCAAGCATATCGTGAATTCCTCGAGCAAAGTGGCCTAAACGCTAAAATTAACGCTGAACTTGCTGCACTCAATGTTGACGATGTAAATGCACTTGCTGAAACTGGTGCAAAAATCCGTCAATGGATTGTAGACACTCCGCTGACTGCTGAACTTGAAAAAGAAATTCGTGAGGCTTTCACAGCTCTTTCAAACGGCAACCCTGATATCGCGGTTGCCGTTCGCTCATCTGCAACAGCAGAAGACTTACCAGATGCTTCATTTGCTGGCCAACAAGAAACTTTCTTGAACATCCGTGGTATCGACAACGTCCTTATTGCGATTAAAGAAGTATTTGCTTCACTTTATAACGACCGCGCAATTTCTTACCGTGTACACCAAAACTTCGCACATGACGTCGTTGCGTTATCTGCAGGTGTTCAACGCATGGTTCGCTCTGAAACAGGTGCAGCTGGTGTAATGTTTACACTAGATACAGAATCTGGTTTCCGCGACGCAGTTTTCATCACAGCTTCTTATGGCTTAGGTGAAATGGTTGTACAAGGTGCTGTAAACCCTGACGAATTCTATGTATCTAAACCACTTTTAAATGCAGGCAAACACGCTGTATTACGTCGTAACCTTGGTTCTAAACACCAAAAAATGATTTATGGTGAAGAAGGTGCTGCAGGTAAGTCAGTGGTTGTTGTAGACGTTGAAAAAGCAGATCGTCAACAATTCGCTTTAAATGACCACGAACTTCAAGAACTTGCTAAACAAGCATTGATCATTGAAAACCATTACGGTTCAGCAATGGACATCGAATGGGCGAAAGATGGCGATGATGGCCAAATCTATATCGTTCAAGCACGTCCTGAAACTGTGAAGAGCCGCCAAAACGTGGGCACAATGGAGCGTTACCTGCTTAAGCAAAAAGGTAATGTGATTTGTGAAGGTCGTTCAATCGGTCAACGTATTGGTTCTGGTCGCGTTCGTATCGTGACTTCGATCAAAGAAATGGACAAAGTTCAAGACGGCGACGTACTTGTATCTGACATGACTGACCCAGATTGGGAACCAGTAATGAAACGTGCAGCTGCGATTGTCACTAACCGTGGTGGCCGTACTTGTCACGCTGCGATTATTGCACGTGAGCTTGGTGTTCCTGCAATCGTAGGTTGTGGTAATGCGACTGAAGTATTGACTGACGGTCAAGAAGTGACTGTTTCTTGTGCTGAAGGTGACACAGGCTTTATTTACGAAGGTGCTTTGGACTTTGAAATCCAACGTAATTCTATCGAATCTATGCCTAAACTTCCGTTCAAAATTATGATGAACGTAGGTAACCCTGACCGCGCATTTGACTTTGCTCAAATTCCTAACGAAGGTGTTGGTCTTGCTCGTCTTGAGTTCATCATCAACCGTATGATCGGCGTACATCCTAAAGCATTGCTTAATATTGACAGCCTACCACGTGAAACTCGTGCTGCTGTAATGTCACGTACTGCGGGTTATGCATCTCCTATCGAATTCTATGTTGAAAAACTAGTTGAAGGTATTTCTACACTTGCTGCAGCGTTTGCTGACAAACCAGTGATTGTTCGTATGTCTGACTTTAAGTCAAACGAATATGCAAACTTAATCGGTGGTAAGTTATACGAACCTGAAGAAGAAAACCCAATGCTTGGCTTCCGTGGTGCAAGCCGTTATGTGTCTGACAATTTCCGTGACTGCTTCGAACTTGAATGCCGCGCACTGAAAAAAGCACGTGACGAAATGGGCTTAACTAACATTCAAATCATGATTCCTTTCGTACGTACTGTTGCTGAAGCGAAACGTGTTATTGAATTGTTAGCACTTAACGGCCTCAAACGTGGTGAAAACGGTCTTAAAGTGATCATGATGTGTGAACTTCCAACTAACGCATTATTGGCTGAACAGTTCCTTGAACACTTCGACGGTTTCTCTATCGGTTCTAACGACTTAACTCAGTTAACACTCGGTCTAGACCGTGACTCTGGTATCGTTTCTCACCTATTTGATGAACGTGATCCAGCCGTTAAAGCACTTCTTTCTATGGCAATCCATGCTTGTCGTAAAGCTGGCAAATACGTAGGTATTTGTGGTCAAGGCCCTTCAGATCACCCTGACCTAGCTAAATGGTTAATGGAACAAGGCATTGAGTCTGTTTCGCTTAACCCAGACTCAGTATTAGACACTTGGTTCTTCCTTTCTGAAGAAAAAGCTCAACAAGCTTAATAAACTGTGTTAAAAAAAGACCCACATGTGGGTCTTTTTTTTTATTTATACTTTTACAGACGTTTTTTGAGATTTTAGTTTTATGCAGATTTACTTGGCACGAAATAACCAACAAGCTGGTCCCTATACCTTAGAACAACTTAACCAAATGCTCGCGAGCCAACAAGTGTTACTCACGGACTTGGTTTGGCACCAAGGTATGACCGAATGGAAAGCTTTGGGTGAACTCACTCAAGGTCAGTTGGTTTATATGCCTGCAGGTTATATAGCACCGACAGCATTCGAATCAAATCAAACTACAACTACGCCATCAAATACCTACACACAACCTCAGGCTGTACAATTGCAAACTAGCCTAGCAAGTATTCCTAAACGTGTTTTGGCTAAGATCGTCGATTTACTGCTTTGGATACCGGCAACTTTTATCTTAACGGCATTTTTTAATCCAGGTGAAAAGACACAATTTGCCAATCTAAATGAACAGTTTATGGAAGCTGTGATGACCCCAAATGCTGACCCTAATGTTTTACAAGCACTACAAACACAAATGGTTGAGATGTTTCCCAACCAAGCTTGGATTGCAATGTTTGCTTACCTCTTCATTATGCTTTTCATTCAAGCGTATTTGATTGCTAAATCTGGTCAAAGTATTGGTAAAAAAATCACCAAAATTAAAATCGTAGATGCCGAAACCAGCCAACCTGTAAACCTCATGCGTGGCTTCACTTTACGTAGTGTTTTATTTATTTTTTTGAACTTTTTATCGATGCCTTTAAGCGCAATCATTGATTCCGTTTTTATTTTCGGTAAAAAGCGTCAAACTTTGCATGACAAGTTAGCAAAAACCAAGGTAATAAACCAATAACTTTCACTTTTATTGAGGGATGAATTTTTCATCCCTTTTTTGTGCATTACATTGAAATTAAAATAAAATTCAGATAAAAAAAACACAATCCCGACCAACAAAATAGGGTTTTAATACAGTCATTTAAAGCATCTTTATGTATAGCTTAGTTTGCCGATATCAGGCATAATGCCCTACAACGTAGCGGTGTCACATCATTGTGAACTTTTTTTCATATCTGAAAAATCACAATCATGCGACACTTTATTCGCTATCCCAATTTTAAAAATTAGGGAATGGGACTCTTCACCGAGGTTGTAAAATGAGACAAACAATTTTAGCTGTATTGTCTTTATCTGCGATCGCTGCACTCTTAACTGGGTGTGGTGGTGATATGGTACTTCTAAACTCAAAAGGTCCAGTTGCTGAAGGTCAGTCAAACCTCATGCTTACTGCGATCTACCTAATGTTGTTGGTAGTTATTCCATCAGCACTTATGGCTCTTTGGTTTGGTTGGAAATATCGCGCGTCAAATAAAGATGCAGACTATGCACCTACATGGGCACACTCGACTGCAATTGAAGTTGTAGTTTGGGGTATTCCCGTAATTATTATCGCTATTTTAGCTTGGTTAACTTGGTGGGGTTCCCACAAGTATGACCCTTACCGTCCACTCGAGTCAGATAAAGCTCCTTTAACTGTTCAAGTTATTGCTGAACAATTTAAATGGATCTTCATCTACCCTGAACAAGGCATCGCGACTGTAAACGAGATCCGCTTCCCTGAGAAAACTCCTGTAAGCCTTCGTTTAACATCTAACTTCACAATGAACTCATTTTTCATTCCGGCGTTAGGTGGTCAGATTTATGCTATGGCAGGTATGCAAACTCACTTGAACTTATTAGCTGATGAAACTAGTCCTGCTGAAGGCTTCCGTGGTTTCTCTTCTAACTATTCAGGTTATGGCTTCTCACAAATGCGCTTCCGTGCACATGCTGTGACTGATGCTCAGTTTGCTGAATGGGTTTCTGCTGTTAAAGCTGGTAATGGTTCTTCAGTTAATCCTGAAGCGGTTCAAAAAACTGTTTTAGACCAAGCTGAATTTGCAACCTTACGTGACGGCAACCGTTCTAAACACCAGATCGAAGTTTTAGTTGCCAAAGCAACTACTCCTGAAGAGAAGGCTCTAGCTGAAGCAATGAAGCCTTACCCTACTAAGCCACACCCAGTGACTTACTATTCTTCAGTTGAACCTAAATTGTTCGAATCAGTGATTAACAAATACATGAGCAACTACCATGGTGCTGATCATACAGCTACTGTTGGACACGAAGCTGCTGCTTCTGAAGCTCATGCAGGCGTTGAACATGCGACTGTTGCAGGGGAATAAGACATGAGCTTATTAGGTAAGTTAGGACCAGATGCAATTCCACACGACCCAATCGTGTTGGTTACTGTTGCAATGATGATCCTTGGCGGTATCGCAATTGTTGCTGGTATCACCTACTTTAAAAAATGGGGCTACTTGTGGAACGAATGGTTCACATCTGTAGACCATAAAAAAATTGGTATCATGTATATCCTCGTGTCAATTGTCATGCTTGTGCGTGGTTTTGCCGATGCGATTATGATGCGTCTTCAACTGTTCCTTGCAAAAGGTGGCGGTGAAGGTTACTTACACCCAGAACACTATGACCAGATCTTTACTGCCCATGGCGTAATCATGATCTTCTTCGTAGCAATGGGTCTAGTTGTTGGTTTAATGAACGTTGCTGTACCACTTCAAATTGGTGCACGTGACGTAGCATTCCCATTATTAAACTCTCTTAGCTTCTGGTTATTCGCCGGCGCTGCGGGCTTGATGATGGCTTCTCTTGCAATTGGTGAATTCGCTGCAACAGGTTGGATGGCTTACCCTCCACTTTCTGGCATCGAATACTCTCCAGGTGTAGGTGTAGACTACTATATCTGGGCACTTCAGGTTTCTGGTCTAGGTACGCTTCTTACTGGTGTTAACTTCTTCGTTACCATCATCAAAATGCGTGCGCCTGGCATGAAACTTATGGACATGCCTATTTTCACTTGGACTGCATTAGTTACTGTAGTGCTTATCGTTGCAACATTCCCAGTTTTGACTGCGACTATTGCAATGCTTTCACTTGACCGTTACTTCGGCTTCCATTTCTTTACAAATGACATGGGTGGTAGCCCAATGTTGTATGTAAACTTGATTTGGACTTGGGGTCACCCAGAAGTTTACATTTTGGTATTACCTGCTTTTGGTATTTACTCAGAAGTTACTGCTGTGTTCTCACGTAAAGCGTTGTTCGGCTATAAATCTATGGTGTACGCAACTGTAGCAATTGGTGTTCTTTCACTAGTTGTATGGGTTCACCACTTCTTTACAATGGGTGCTGGTGCCAACGTTAACGCTTTCTTCGGTATCATGACCATGATCATTGCGATCCCTACTGGTGTGAAAATCTTCTCTTGGTTATTCACCATGTACAAGGGCCGCATCACCTATACAACTCCAATGCTTTGGACACTTGGCTTCCTTGTGACTTTCGGTATTGGTGGTTTAACAGGCGTATTAATGGCAGTTCCACCAGCGGACTTCTTAGTACACAACTCTTTATTCCTTATTGCTCACTTCCATAACGTAATTATTGGTGGTGTAGTGTTCGCGATGTTCGCGGGTATCATTTTCTACTGGCCAAAAATGTTTGGTTGGAAATTGAATGAAACTTGGGGTAAAGCAGCGTTCTGGTTCTGGTTCTTCGGTTTCTACTTTGCATTCATGCCACTTTATATCCTTGGTTTCATGGGTATGACTCGTCGTTTGAATACATATGACAACCCTGAATGGGATCCGTACTTAGCGATCGCTTTATTTGGTTCTGTATTGGTTGCTATCGGTATCTTCTGTTTTGTTATGCAAATCGTTGTTGGTTTCCTTCAACGCAAAGACAACATGGACGTTACTGGCGATATCTGGGATGGTCGTACTCTTGAGTGGGCTACTTCATCTCCTTCACCATTCTATAACTTTGCTTATCTTCCAAAGATCAATGGTATTGATACTTTCTGGACTGACAAAGAAAATGGTGTTGCTTACGCTAAGCCAACTACATACGAAGACATCCATATGCCTACAAACCGTGCGGCAGGTTTCGTAATTGCAATGTTTATTACAGTTATGGGCTTCGCATTAATCTGGCATATCTGGTGGTTAGTCGTTGTAACTTTCATTGCTTCAATTATCAGCTTCATCGTTTCTTCTTTCACTAAGAAAGTTGACTACTATGTTCCAGCTGCAGAAGTTGAACGTATTGAAAATGAACGCTACGCGCTTCTTGAAAAACATTTGAAGAAGGACTAAGACAATGGCTGAAGTACTTCATCACGACAACCACGGACATGACGAACATCATCATCACGATGATACTGACATCACTGTCTTTGGTTTCTGGACTTACTTGATGAGTGACTTGGTTCTTTTCGGGACACTCTTCATCGCGTTCGCTGTATTAAGTAGCCACGTTCCAGTGGGTACGCCAAGTGCACAAGAGCTGTTTGGTGAATCTTTAGGTTTCGTTTTAACTGAAACTTTCGCCCTTCTTATCTCTTCTGTAACTTTTGGTTTTGCTGTTCTTGCAGCATACAAGAAAAATGTTGGTCAAGTTTTAACTTGGTTAGCAGTTACTTGGGTATTTGGTGCAGCCTTCATTGGCATGGAACTTTATGAGTTCAATCATTTAGTTCATGCTGGTCATGGCCCAAGCACAAGTGCGTTCTTATCTGCGTTCTTTACTTTAGTTGGTACGCACGGTATTCACGTAACTTCTGGTTTGGTATGGATGCTTGTGTTGATGTTCCAAATCAAGAAATATGGTTTGACACTTCCAAACACTCGTCGTCTTGCTTGCCTAAGCTTGTTCTGGCACTTCCTTGACATCGTTTGGATCTGTGTATTCAGCGTTGTTTACTTGATGGGAGTTATCTAATGAGTCACGATCATAACTCTGCTGGTGCAGCTCACGGTAACGTTAAACAATATACAATCGGTTTTATCCTTTCTGTTCTACTTACCGTAATTCCATTCGGTATGGTAATGGCAGGTGGTTTTAGCCGTGGTCTATTGGTTGCCGTAATCGCGATTACTGCGGTTGCTCAGGTTCTTATTCAGTTAGTTTACTTCCTGCATATGAACTCTTCTTCAGAGCAACGCTGGAACGTGATTGCATTTGTTTATACAATCCTCACAATTGCTATCCTTTTAGTAGGTTCTGTGTGGATTATGAACTACCTTCACTTCAACATGATGATCTAAACTGGTCGTCATGCTGAAAAAGTATTTATTCCTGACTAAACCAGGAATTCTCTTTGGTAACTTTGTTACCGCTTTGGGTGGCTACTTTGTAGCTGCCCAAGGTTCTGTAGATTTCCTTCTGTTGCTTCTTACCCTCTTAGGCACCCTCTTTGTGGTCGCTTCTGGATGTGTTGTCAATAACGTTATTGACCAAGACATCGACTCAAAAATGCAACGCACACAAAATCGTGCGATGGTTAAAAAATCAATCTCGATTCCTGTTGCTTTAGTTTTTGCTTTAGTTTTAGGTGTATTTGGTTTTAGCATTTTATGGTTCTGGGTAAATGCTTACGCTTTTCTTTTTGCTGTTATTGGTTTTGTCGTATACGTTGGTTTTTACAGCTTATGGACAAAACGAACAACAATTCATCAAACCATTATCGGCAGTCTTTCTGGCGCAGCGCCACCTGTAATCGGGTATACGGCTGTTGCAAACCAGTTTGATTTAGGTGCATTGCTGATTTTTATTGGTTATGCATTTTGGCAAATGCCTCATTCTTGGGGAATTGCAGTTTACCGATTTGATGACTACAAAAATGCAGGAATTCCAATTTTACCTGTAGCACGTTCAATTCACCGTACCAAGGTTGAATCTTTGGTTTACGTGATTTTGTTCTGCATCACCATGAACGGTTTATTCTTTTTTGGTTATGCGAATTGGATTTATATGATTGTCCTGAATGCCTTAAGTCTGTATTGGATTTATCTGACCATTCAAGGATTCAAAGCTGAAGATGATCAAATTTGGGCAAAACAATATTTCATGTTTTCAGTCAAATTGATCACAGTGATTAGTTTAATTTTTAGTTTCACTTCCACTGCTCCTCTAAAGCCAATTGTATTTTTTTAAAAAAGATAGAGTTTTACTCTATCTTTTTTTATTTCCAGGCATCTTCAATGCAAAGCAAAAATTTAAATCGAAATACTACTATACACACTAAAACTGTTTTAACGCTGATTCTCCCAATATCTACCCATGTACAATAGATTTCAGACAAGTACAAAAATATTTCATATTTGTATTAGGATTCAAATCGATATTTACAATCAAATATGACAAAAGATCTTTAAGTTAAATCAAATTTATATCATTACAACGTCTATATGATCGTAACTCATCAAATACAAGATAAGCTCCCCGCAATTAAAAACATATCTCCTATTTTACAATCTGCATCCGATTCTAGCTGTGTATTAAAGATAGTCATTAAACCACAAAATAATTAAGCCTTTTTAGGTGTATGCCTTGTATTTCAAACCTAAACGTTCTAAAATTCACGCTTCGCAATTATTGCGACACAACTTTGGTTGTGACTCCTTGCTTCAATCAATTAATGATTGGGGCTGCCTAAACCGTAAGGAGCTGACAATGCGTCACTACGAAATCGTACTATTGGTACATCCAGACCAAAGCGATCAAGTTGTGGGTATGGTAGAACGTTACCTAACTCACATCAAAGAAGCTGAAGGTCAAATCCACCGTCTTGAAGACTGGGGTCGTCGTCAATTGGCTTACCCAATCAACAAGATCCACAAAGCTCACTACATTCTTATGAATGTTGAGTGTGGTCAAACTACTCTTGATGAGCTAGAAGAATTGTTCCGTTATAACGATGCAATCATTCGTAGCCTTATCATCCGTCGTGAAAACGCTATCACTGAAGAGTCACTATTGGCTAAGAGTGCTGAAGAAAAACGTGCGCGTAAAGCTCAACGTGAAGAAGCACAACAAGCTCAAGACTCTGCTGAAGCATAAGGAGAACATAACATGGCACGTTTTTACCGTCGTCGCAAGTTCTGCCGCTTTACAGCTGAGAACGTTACGTACATCGACTACAAAGATATCGACACTTTAAAACAGTACATCACTGAAAACGGCAAGATTGTTCCTAGCCGTATTACAGGTACTAAAGCTCGTTACCAACGTCAATTAGCGCTTGCTATCAAACAAGCTCGCTACTTGTCTTTGATCCCTTACACTGACAATCATAAGTGAGGTTGAGCTGTGGATATTATCTTATTACAACGCATTAAAAACCTTGGTAAATTAGGCGATAAAGTTTCAGTTAAAGCTGGTTACGGCCGTAACTTCCTTATCCCTCAAGGTAAAGCAGTTGCTGCTACTGAAGCTAACACTGCTGCATTTGAAGCTCGTCGTGCTGAACTTGAGAAACAAGAAGCTGAAGTATTAGCTGCTGCTCAAGCACGTGCTGACCAATTGAACGAAGTTAACATCGTGATCACTGCTAAAGCTGGTGACGAAGGTAAACTATTCGGTTCTATCGGTACTCGTGACATCGCTGACGCGTTAACTAATGCTGGTCTTGTTGTAGACCGTGCAGAAGTTCGTTTACCAAATGGTGCGCTTCGCAACACTGGTGAATTCAACATCGCAATCCAATTGCATCATGATGTTGTTGCAGAAGTTCTAGTTACTATCGTAGCTGAGTAATTTCTTGCAAAGAAAAGAGCATGCTTACGCATGCTCTTTTTTTATCTGTAAAAAATAGTGCTCCAACTTTTTTATATTTTTAACTCTTCATTCAATTCAATGTATGACGAATTAATCGGAAATACTTGTTCGCATTTCTGTAGAAAACGCCTATCATTTCAGTTCAATGAAGAGTTGAAAAAACTGTAATTAGCACCCATTTCCATCACATTAAATGGTTTCAGCATCAGGGATTTTTATGTCACAGGCGAATGCCAGCAAGCCAAACTCTACGCCAACAGCAAAAACCACAGAACAAAGTTCGTTGAAAGAGTTTCGTACCCCACCCCATAACCTTGCGATTGAACAAGCCGTGCTTGCTGCACTGATGACCGTTGCAGAATCTTTTGAGCAAGTGGGTGATGTACTGACTGAAGCTGATTTTTATGCGACCCGTCATAAATATATTTTCCGTGCCATCGATCAACTGTCAAAAGATAGCTCACCTTATGATGCGGTCTTGGTCAATGACTGGCTGATTAAACAAAACTTGCTCGATGCTGCTGGTGGCGAAGAATATCTGATGCAACTCATGTCAGATTCACCTTCAAGTTTCTATAACCTTGAAACGTATGCTGCAAAAATTAAAGAATTTTCCACTTTACGCAGCATGATTAAAGTCAGCTCAGAAATTTTACAAAATGCCTATGACACCAAAGGTCGTACGGTCAGTGAAATTTTAGATCTCGCAGAAACCAATATTTTCTCGATTGCCGAGCAACACAACAACAACGCCAAAGCACAAGGCCCTAAAGCTATTAACTCTGTCGTTGCTAGTGTTTTTGATAAGTTGAATGAACTTTCACAAACTGAAGGCAGTATCACGGGTTTAACCACTGGATTTGTTGAACTAGATAATAAAACCTCAGGTATGCAAGCAGGCGATTTGATTATTGTGGCGGCCCGTCCATCGATGGGTAAAACCACTTTTGCCATGAACTTGGTTGAAAGTGTGCTGTTTAATAATAACCTGCCCGCTCTAGTTTACTCTATGGAGATGCCCGCGGACTCGATTGCGATGCGTTTGATATCCTCGTTCGGTCGTGTACATCAAGGGCATTTGCGTGCAGGTAAAATGGATGCTGATGAATGGTCAAAAGTGACCAGTACTATTGTGCATCTACAAGAAAAGAATTTGTATATCGATGACTCATCTGCACTACCGCCAACGGAAGTACGTGCCCGTGCTCGACGAATTGCCAAAATGCACGGCGGTAAACTTGGCTGTATCATGGTCGATTACTTGCAGCTTATGAAAGTACCCGGTATGGGCGATAACCGTGTTGGCGAGATCTCGGAAATTTCCCGAAGCTTAAAAGCACTGGCTAAAGAAATGCACTGCCCAGTAATTGCACTGTCACAGTTGAACCGATCACTGGAAAACCGTCCTAATAAACGCCCAGTGATGTCCGACTTACGTGAATCGGGTGCGATCGAGCAGGATGCCGATTTGATCATGTTTATTTACCGCGACGAGGTTTATAACAAAGAGTCTAAAGAAGCAGGTACTGCAGAAATTATTATTGGTAAACAGCGTAACGGTCCAATTGGTACTGTGCGTCTTGCCTTCGAAGGTCAATACACCAAATTTAGCAACCTCTCCCCTGAGTTTTATGCTCAGTATGATGATGAAGAGTAAAGACTCTTTATCATCCATTAATTCATCGACCCTGTAGGAGTATTTAGGGTGCGCCAAGCTACAGTTTATATTGATCAACAAGCACTTCAATATAATTTAAACCGTGTCAAACAACTTGCCCCAACCGCTAAAATTGTAAGTATGGTGAAAGCTAATGCTTATGGACATGGAGTTAAAGACTGCTTAGCAGCCTTAAAAGACAGCGATGCCTTTGGTGTTGCCTGCCTAGAAGAAGCATTAGAAATTCGCGAACTGGGTTATGAACAGCCAATTACACTCATTGAAGGGATTTTTTCAGATGATGAAATGCAAATTATCATCGATAAAAAAATTGAATGTGTGGTGCATCATCAGCAACAACTAGATTGGTTACGTGAGCATAAAGATGCCTATATCGCTCAAGGTCTGAAAGTTTGGGTTAAACTCAACAGCGGTATGAACCGTTTAGGCTTTAAAGTACCTGAAATTATTGATGTCATCAATGCATTAAAGGCGGAAGGTTTTACTTGCGTACTGGCTATGCATTTTGCCAATGCTGACGCAGAAAATCATCCACTAAATGACCAACAACGTGAACAATTTTTACACGTAAAAGAAGCTTGTGCGCCAATCATGGGTTCGTGCTGTAACTCAGCAGCGATTTTCAAATGGCCAGAACTGAATTTTGATTTTGTTCGTCCAGGCATCATGCTATATGGCGCTACACCTTTCGCAGACCGTTCTGTAGAAGCATTAGATCTTAAACCAGTGATGACCTTTACCGCTGAAGTGATTGCTCTAAATACCATTCAAGCTGGTGAATCTGTGGGTTATGGATCAACTTTCGTTGCAGAACAAGAAATGAATCTTGCGATTGTGTCGATTGGTTATGGTGACGGTTATCCACGTGCCTTTCCTAAACAAAACTATGTATCTATTCAAGGACAGAAAACACGTGTGATTGGTCGTGTTGCCATGGATATGATTGCGATTGATATCACTGGTATGAATGCACCAATAGGCACTGAAGTTGAGCTTTGGGGTAAAGACCGTTTAGTTGATGACGTTGCAGAAGCGAACGGAACCATTGGCTATGAATTATTATGCCGTATGAGCGGGCGCCCTGTACGTAAATTAGCTTAATTAGCCAAATCAAGAAGCCCAGATCAAATCTGGGCTTTTTTTATTCGCTTTTTAAATTGATCTATTCGTTGATCAAATCGTTATTGAAAATAGTCAGCTGTTGGTTTTGCCAATTCGACTAAGCCCTGACGCAATGCTTCTGACCAGCCTTTACTGATCATGGTGAAGTATGGGTCTTCTTCATAAATGCGCTTACCATTTGGTATTTCTAAACTGTCCTTTTTATAAACCAAAGCATCTAAAGGCATACCTACAGACACATTCGAACGTATCGTTGAATCAAAAGAAATTAAGCTACAACGCATTGCTTCATCGAGTGGCATATCGTAACGCAAAGTTCGGTCAAGTATCGGCTTACCATATTTACTTTCTCCAATTTGAAAATATGGGGTATCCGGTGTCGCACAAATAAAATTACCTTGCGGATAGATATTATATAGCTGCATATCAGCGCTACCAATTTGACCACCTACTAATAAACTACAGTAATAATTACTTTGTTCTAAAATATCAGAGGTGACATCAGAGATAACTTTTTTTAAGGTATGCCCGACCAATTCAGCCACTTCGAACATCGTATTTACACTATATAAATTCGGCTCTTGTTTGACTTCTAGTTTATTTTGTAAATGCCCGATGACCGCTTGTGTAGTAGCTAAATTCCCAGAGGTTTGGATGGTAATAAATCGCTCACCCGCAACACCAAAGGTATAAAGTTTACGAAAAACTGAAATATGGTCAACTCCTGCATTTGTACGTGTATCACTGACAAATACCATGCCATCTTTTAATCGTAATGCACAACAATAGGTCATTTTTATCCCTCTAAGATTAACAACTCAACACTTGTACAATTGAGCTCATAGACTCAATACCACCTTTATCACGAACACCTCGAACAGGAGCTACATCCCAGTAATCCCGCCCAATCGCGACATAAATATGTGATTGTGGTGTAAATAGCTGATTACTTACATCAAAACAATACCATTTATTTTCGATATAGACTTCTACCCAAGCGTGACTAGCAAGATGGCTACTATTCGGTACAAATAAATACCCAGAAATATATCGTGCAGGAATACCCAAATAGCGACACATTGCGATCATGACATGAGTATGATCCTGACATACCCCCTGCTTATAATGAAAAGCATCTATTGCAGAAGTATGTACAGATGTCTGATTCGAAACATAGGGAATATGCGCCAAGATCGCTTCAGCCAAACGAATTAGATTGACACGATTGATACGAGGGACATAACAATCGGCAAAACTTTTCATGTAAATGTCGCATGGCGTACTCGGCGTTGGCTGTAAAAATAGTTTCGGGTTTAAATCATCCGCATTTGAATCATTTGAACTCAAATTCATCTCTACGATGCCCTGCGCCATAATGGTCATTTGAAGATAAGGTTCGCTCTGCGTTGTGGTCAACCACACATTACCAAAAGTATCCAATTGCATATCACGTTGCCCCGGCACACTCACATCCCAATTTTGCACCTGTTGATGCGCATTAGTGGATGGGGTCATTTTGATATATTGAATGCTTCTGTTTACCACATCAGTGTAAACATAATGGGTCTGATGGTTGATCATGAGCCTCATACAGCCACCTCAAACATATTTTGGATATGATCACTGAAATGGTAGAAGTTTTGGCTATTCGGCTGCTGTTTAAGTGCCAACCATGCCTCTTGCACGCTTTCCCAGCCAAACTGAACCAAAGCGATTACGATATGTTCAATCTTCGCTAGGGTGTATTGAATCTCCTGCTGCATGCGCAACTGGCGATCAAGCTGCTCTATAGCTTGTCCTAAACTAAAAAATAAAAATACATCTTCAGATTCGGACTCTAAAACATCTTGGCAATCTGTTACCACGTCACAGATATAACCCGGGTTATCACTCGCATTACGAATTAAACGGCTGAGTTCCGCATAACTTTTTGCTGAAAGTACACCCCTTAAGTCCTGTATATTACTTTGCGCATATTTAAATTGGCTGTAAAATGACGCCGGTTGCTCTGCATTTAAAACCAATTCATTCATTGAGTCGACATCGAAGGCTGGTAAACAAAAAGCATGTGCATAGTTCAATGCCATATCGACATCTTGAAATGGAAAAATACTGCATAAATATTGAGTGCGTGCTAAATAACGTCCCAACCAAAAAATATGTTCTGCATTACTGTTTAATAAAATCATGTTTTGCTCCTTCACTGAAGTGCTATGAGCGTAAATCATCTACTACCCACGTATCTTTAATACCGCCGCCTTGCGAAGAATTCACTACCAATGAACCTGCTTGCATCGCGACACGAGTTAAGCCACCCGGTACAATTTCAGTTCGATATGGAGAACTCAGTATAAATGGACGCAAATCGATATGGCGTTCCGAAACACCGGCCTCACTTAGGGTTGGGCTGACAGATAATTTTAAAGTCGGCTGTGCAATATATAGATGTGGTGCTGCGGCCACTTTATCTTTAAAGCTATTTAATTCTTGTAAAGAGGCTTGCGGACCGATCAACATGCCGTATCCACCTGAACCCTGTGCTTCTTTTACCACCAATTTTTCGATAGTCGACAGCACATAGTCTAAGTCGTTCTGCTCACGACATTGATAGGTCGGCACATTTTTCAGAATCGCTTGTTCGCCTAAGTAGAAATGAATCATTTTATCCACATAAGGATAAATCGATTTATCATCTGCTACGCCTGTTCCCGGTGCATTTGCAATGACCACATTATGTTGCATATACGCTGACATGAGCCCTGCTACACCCAAAGTACTGTCAGGTTTGAAACATAATGGATCGAGGAAAGCATCATCCACACGACGATAAATTACATCAACCTGTTGTCGACCTTTGATGGTTTTCACATAAACCTTATCGTTTTCTACATAAAGGTCACGCGATGTCACTAAGGGTACATCCATCTCCCTTGCCAAAAAGGCATGTTCATAATACGCACTGTTAAAACGCCCTGGGGTTAAAACCACGATAAACGGGTTATCGACGTAGGCATTTTCTGCAAGAATTTCACGTAAAAGCTGCGGATACTGCTCAATCCCCATAATGTTGCTTTGCTGGCAAAGTTCAGGCATCAGTTTTTGACTGATCTTACGGCTTTCTAGCATATATGACACACCCGACGGTGTTCTAAGATTATCCTCAAGGACGTAAAATTCGCCTGATTGATCACGTATGATATCAATGCCACTGATTTGGCTATAAATTTTACCTTTTAGCCCATGCATATACATTTGTGGCAAATAGGCTTCATGCGTTAAGACTTGCAGTTCAGGAATAATTCCTGCTTTTAAAATATCTTGTTGATGGTAGACATCATGTAAAAACAGATTGAGAGCTTTCACGCGCTGTGCACAGCCCAGTGATAAATTATTCCATTCCTTTCGTGCAATCACACGAGGAATAAGATCATAAGGAATAGTGCGTTCAATGCCCTCATCTTCGCCATACACTGTAAAGGTAATACCCTCATAGATAAAATGTTGTTTTGCCACCTGATTTAGTTGTTTTAATTCATCAAGTGTATGCTGTGATAACCACTGCTCTATCCGTTGGCATGATTCTTTAGCTACCGTTTTACTGTCGCGCATTTCATTAAAAAAATTCGAATTAAATTGATTAAACAGCGCATGTCCTCGAGTAAGAGGTAAATTTTTTAATGTAGAGACAGAAGTATTGACCAACTTTGCCTCATAACCCTCAATTCCATTTGAAGTTGTATTACGATTTTCTTTCAGCATAGCAACTCCATGTTTTTGTTTTATATGAATTAGATAAAGCAATATATATACCATCAATACATATGTTGCTTCTCTTTGATTATTTATGCATCATTTTTGCAAAGCGGTACAGCATCTAACTGCTCAAGTTGTGTCAAATTGCGTTATTAAAATCATCTTAGTTTTTTTCAGATGAAGACTTGCTTAACGCAGGAAGATTTCTTATTGTGTCCCACAGCATCATTTTTATTTATTTAAGTTCAAGTTCAAGCACTAGATTATGTCTTCACAAGAAAAAGAAACGTCGAACAGCCTCTATCGTCAGTGGCAAATTCTTTCACGACTGTCCACAGGTAAGTGGATGGGTACGCGTGAATTACAAGAAATACTGAACCGTGAAGGCATTGATATCAGCCTACGCACCATTCAGCGTGACTTAAATCAAATTTCTCTGCGTTTCCCAATTGAGAGTAGTAAAACAACTCCACAAGGCTGGCGTTGGCGTTCTGATGCACCGATTCAAAGCTTGCCTCATATGACTAGCTCACAAGCGGTCACCTTTATGATGGTTGAGGAGCACTTAAAACATTTGCTTCCACCGAGCTTAATTGAAGAAATGAATCCTTGGTTTGATCTCGCACGTCGAAGTTTGTCGTCGCAAAATAATGTCCGTCAGTGGATTAACCGCGTGCGAATCGTGCCAGCTACTCAGCCATTGATTCCTCCTGTGGTTGAAAAAGCAGCACAGCAATCGATTTATGAAGGCTTACTACAAGACAAACAACTCGAATGTCTTTATCAAGGTCGTGGACAACAAAGTGAAGAAAAGACCTATATTTTAAATCCACTGGCTTTGGTCCAAAAAGGTGCTATTATCTATTTGGTTTGCACACGTCATGACAAAACAGACATCCAAACCTTTGCTTTACATCGTTTTAAATCTGCTACGGTCTTAAATTCACGTGCATTACACCCTGTCGATTTTGATATTGATGCCTATATTGACTCTGGAGCGCTTGGCTTCCGTGTGGACTTCAATAAGCCGACTGAAATGATTCAGCTCAAATTAACCATGTCTGAAGCAGAGGCGGTTTATTTTGAAGAAAGTCAGCTAAGTAAAGATCAAGTGATTCAAAAAACCGAAGATGGCTGGGTTGAAGTTAGTGCAACAGTACCTTTTACCTCTCAATTAACATGGTGGCTGCGTAGTTTTGGTAAAAAGATTCAGAAAATCGAACCAGAAGAAGTCGCTGTCGTTGTACAACAACGTAATGACTAAACTATTCTAAGGTTTCCTGCTACCTGAAATGTTAAATTTGAGGTAGCAACTTTTATTTCATAATAAATATTTAGCACTTAATTTTTTGCTTAGATTTTCACTTAAATTATCAACACATAAAAAAGTCCCAACGCTGGGACTGGATAATTTCTTAGAATATTTTTGTAATTTTAGTCGTTTAGGTCAAAGGAACTACAGCATAAGTATCTGCTGAATACCTTATGCCATAGCGCTAATTTCTCATGACTATAATCAATTACTGACATAGGCAGGCTAGGTCGGCATTATTATAACGAATAGATTTCATAGTCATATTCAGCACCTCATGTTTAGAAAGTAAAATCACTTTAACCTCCATTTTGCGTACTGTGAAATAACAAGAACCGCGCTACTTTTCACAAATTTTCTTAAAGAACATTCCTGCTTTTCTTATCTGATTTGGCTTTAAATGAAAAATTCATCCAACTTCAATGTTGTTTTTTATAAATGCTACACTGAATCAACAAATTAAAGCTTGAGCATTGTGCATAAACTCGGCAAATTATGAGCAAATGAGCTGAATAAGATTTTTCAAAATATGGCCAGTCCAGCGCAAACTATTCGCCACAAGCTACTAAATACTTTTTTTTCTCGGCATTCAATTTGGTTTGCTTGTATTTTTATCTTCCTACTCATTTCGAGTTTTCATTTAGGTTATTCCCCTCGTTATATTCAATATTTTATTCCACAAACCTTATTGAATAGTATCTGGGTCATTACTGGGCTTTTAAGCTTATTGGGTTTGTATGACGTCATACAAAACAAACATTCGATTTTAAAAAATTACCCTATCATGGGGCACTTTCGTTTTTTATTTGAAGAATTTCGACCTGAAATTCGCCAATATTTTATTGAATCTGATCAAGATGCATTGCCCTTTTCTCGTATGCAACGCAGCTTAGTCTATCAACGGGCAAAAAATCAAAATGCAGATAAACCATTTGGTTCAATTGTTGATGTTTACCAAAATGATTACCGCTTTATCAATCACTCTTTGTCGCCTTGTATTCCGGCCATTCCTGAAACTTTCCGCATCAATATCGGCAATGAGCAATGCAAGCAGCCGTATAGCGCATCGATATTAAACATCTCTGCGATGAGTTTTGGTAGCTTAAGTGCCAATGCCATTCGTGCCTTAAATTTAGGTGCAAAAATGGGCAAGTTCTACCATGACACTGGTGAAGGCAGTATCAGTCCTTATCACTTAGAAAATGGTGGTGATATTGTTTGGGAACTCGGTAGTGGTTACTTTGGCTGTCGTACCATTGATGGTCAATTCGACCCTGTACGTTTTGCTGAACAAGCCAAGCACCCTCAAGTCAAAATGATTGAGATCAAATTATCTCAAGGTGCAAAACCAGGCCATGGTGGCATTTTACCTAAAGACAAAATTTCCGAAGAGATTGCTCAAATCCGTGGTGTCAGCCGTGAACATGACTGTATCTCTCCATCTAGCCATCCTGCCTTTAGCACCCCTATTGAAATGATGCAATTTATTCAGCAATTGCGCGAACTGTCAGAAGGCAAACCTGTGGGTTTTAAACTGTGTATCGGGCAACCATGGCAATTTATGAGTATCGTAAAAGCCATGTTACATACAGGGATTACACCTGATTTTATCGTAGTGGATGGTTCTGAAGGTGGGACTGGCGCTGCGCCGATTGAATTGATCGATAATATGGGTACGCCACTGCGTGAAGGCCTACTCTTTGTTAATAACACCCTGATTGGTGCAGGCTTACGTTCAAAAATTAAAGTCGGTGCCAGTGGTAAAATTATTAGTGCTTTTGATATTGCCAGTACCATGGCAATTGGCGCAGATTGGGTCAACTCAGCTCGTGGCTTTATGTTTGCAGTTGGGTGTATTCAAGCTCAAAGCTGTCATACCAACCAATGTCCAGTTGGCGTTGCGACACAAGACAAAGACCGTCAAAAAGCCATCCATGTTCCGACCAAAGCAGAACGTGTTTTTAATTTCCACAAAAATACCTTGCATGGCTTATCTGAACTTATTGCCTCAGCAGGTTTACAACATCCATCCGATATCCGTGCGCACCATCTAGCGCAGCGGATTAATAACCGTGAAATTAAAAACTATGCACAGCTACATTTTTGGTTAAAAGATGGGGAGTTACTCAGCTGTGAAAATAAAGATGAGGAAAACTTCTATTTCCGTATGTGGAATATGGCTCATCTAGAAAAGTTCTGATTCCTCCACCCAAAAAAAAGAGGCGACTACGCCTCTTTTTTTTCGTCTAGATCCATCACACTGATTAAGGTAAGCTGTGCTCAATCGTCAATTAGTAACTGATGTTACGCGCGTAAAAGTAAATACGCATTTTTAAAATAATTTTTAAGCCTATTCGACGGAGTCTTACATCTAGGGCTTAAATAACGGGATTAGCCTTCGGCTGGAGGTACTCTTACGAAACGTTGTTTCTCATTTGGTAAAATGAGAAGCGTGCTTCGCAAGGAAACCATCTTGCGGTGCAATGCACCTCACCAACAAAACTCGTTCACTAGCGTCAAATTATTCAAAGTATTGCAAAAACATTTTTGATTAGGAGTAGTCCAGTCTCAAACACTTGCGGATGACCTTCCCGCGTATCGTACTTTTATTTGAATCAAATTACGCTCCTGATGTTAGTGCGTAACATCAGTTAGTAATAAGACTTGCTATTCGATTGAGCATGCAAGAATGCCGGGATCAAACCTGTTAATGCAGCACGAATATCGGCACGTTCATTAATCAGCTGATGCGAACCTTCTTCAAGCATGAGAAGCGTCTGTAAACGAAATTTACGACGTATAAACTCAATGTTATAACGCCAATCTACAGTTTGATCCTGTGCGCCTTGCGCTAACCACACCGGAATACGACACGCTGGGCGTTCCTCCATCTCCTGCATCCATTTTGACATGGCCAAAATCCAATCCATCCCCATCATTCGTGGTTGTAGAGGATCTTTTAAGCGGACAAAACGTAAAAACTCAGGATTATGATTATTCCGTCTAAAATGACGTGGCACTTCACGTTTAATACGACGAATAATGCCTAACCCTACCGAATTATGCCACCATGCCGTTTTTGCAGGGCGAATCAGCGGAGATAATAATAAAACCCGTTCGACATAAGGGTTTTTGCGATGTTCAGCAAAATCTAACAGATGATGCAGCCAAATCGCACCACCCGTGCTCTGTCCAATCCCTAACCATGGCGTCGGTAATTGAGCCGCATGTTTAACATAACGATATACCGCTTCCAAAACTTGTTGGTAATGGTCAAAGTTTTGAATACTGGCTGGCGATCCATTACTTAGACCATGCCCCGGTAAATCATAGGTTAAAACACTAAAACCTTGATCTAAGAGTTCACGAATAATCGGCTGATATATTCCACTATGCTCTAAATAACCATGCAATAAAAATACAGTGCCTTTAATGACATCCGTTTCAGTTTTCAGTTTCGGTTGAAATACTTGTACATGTAATTTGAACAAAGGCATTTCTACATAGCCTTGCCAATGTTCACAGTTCAAGGCATCTAAACCATAAAGTCGTCTATAAGACTGTATTTCAACACTAGGCTCAAAAGGTCGATTTAAATTTAGCGGTTCTAATACTTGTGGGGTTAATTCTCGACTTGGAACAGGAAGATCTAATTGTTTAAGGATCGAAGGATTAAGAAATGGGATATCTGACATTATGGGACCTCCCGACAGTCACTTGAGCCAAACCAAACATCACGTAAGGTGGCTAATAATTCATAATTAGCACGACGACTATGGTCATAATTTTTTTCACTTGGTCGCCATGTAGTTAATGTTGTTGGCATAGGTGCAACAACAGGAATGGTTTCGATACCATTTAATGCAAATAAACGACGTGTTCGAGGCATATGATATTGGTCAGTGATTAAAATAACCGTCGGTGCGCCGCCTTTTTTCTGTAAAAGCAACGAACTAAAACGCGAATTTTCGCATGTATTCATACTGCGGTCTTCAAGCAATTTCGCATCGACATCATATTGCTTTAACCATGCTTGCATATACGGTGCTTCTACACCACTCAGTACAATCGGTAACTTATTGGCTCGTTCAACATCGAGTGTTTTTTCCAGTCGAAGTCGTGTGTAGTCATTTACTACAATATCTTTATCATTTTTATCTAAGGTTAAACCACCACCTAACACCACAATCGCATACGGCTCTGCGGTTGGCTGCTTTAATGTTTTATCTTTCATTTTGGCAAGATCAAGATAAGTTTCATTATCGATCGGTTCCGCTTCTGAAGCCGCTTGCTCAATTTCATGGGTTTTTAAGAACTCTGTATATTGAGTCATCAGTCCTTTATTTTCCGCACTATTCAGCTCAAGCAGCTCTTTCATTTTTTGAGCAGGATTTTCCGCCAATGCTTCAGAAGAAGCCGCCTCGGACGCAGAAGGATTCAGCAGAGGTACTTTCGGTATGTCCTTTTGACTATCATTCTTTTCTTTTTCATGTTCTTCTTCAATGAGCTGCTGTAACGCCTTATAACGTGCTTGTATAAGGGTTAAATCTTGAGGCTCATCAGACTGTATGGCTTGCTCCATGAGTTTTAAATACGCTTGGCGCGCTATCCATAAGTCAGAACCCGGCTCATAGTTATCATCATCACTCAAGGCGCCGAGTTTTTGACTTTGCGCTGCGAGCTGATTGACTTCTACAGGAACGAAATAATTTAAACTTTTAACGATCAATTTAGAATAAAACGGCGTATAGATAAAAATCATTAGACAGCCCAAAAGTACAAATAGCACTGCGGCAATTTGTACTAAGCGAACCATCCAATGTGTTTTATGCATAAATCTAAAACCTATGTGTTTTTATTGATCTGCGTGAGATCGAATCAAGCCATTTGTATCAAATAATACAGGCTCAGGATGTAGTTCAATATTAAATTTTTCAAAAACATCATGTTGTACAGCTTTGTAAGTTGTACGTACATCTTGCAGCGTGGCGTCCTGATAATTGACCAACACCAAAGCTTGCTTATGGAACATACCCACTGAACCCACAGATTTCCCTTTCCAACCTGCTTGGTCAATTAACCAGCCCGCTGCCAGTTTTACCGCATTATTCGGTTGTGGGTAATGGGGTAAATTGGGAAATTGCAGCGCAATTTGGTCAAAGGCTTGCTGGCTAATCACAGGATTTTTAAAGAAACTTCCGACATTTGGAAATTCTTTTGGATCTGGGAGTTTGGTTTGACGAATATGAATGACTTGTTGTTGTAGGTTTTCTGCACTTAAGTCTTCACCCACTGCCTGCTTTAAATCACCATAATTTAATTTTAAATCTGCATGTTTTAAAAGTTTAAACG
Source organism: Acinetobacter sp. YH12140 (assembly GCF_013418475.1). Lineage (NCBI taxonomy): Bacteria > Pseudomonadati > Pseudomonadota > Gammaproteobacteria > Moraxellales > Moraxellaceae > Acinetobacter > Acinetobacter sp. YH12140. Next base: position 365,770 of record NZ_VPBZ01000002.1, on the reverse strand, counting down.
TGACATGCGTAATAATAAAACGCTCTGTCTCATCTTTAAAAATACTATGGCGATATGAAAAATGACAATCGGCAGCGCTAATACTACTTTGCTGTTCTGTTACTCGGTCATAGACCTGTACAGATTCAATAAACTCACCCGCTTCAACACCATAAGCTCCAATATTTTGCACAGGTGAAGCACCGACTAAACCGGGTATCAATGCTAAATTTTGTAAGCCATAAAACTGGTGTGCCGTCGTCCATAGCACAAAGTCATGCCACACTTGCCCAGCACCCACTTTTAAAGTCTGTGTATCGGCATCGTCTTGTACATATTCAATACCTTGAATATCCATGTGCATCACTAAAGCATGTATTTGCTCAGGCAACAGCATATTACTGCCTCCTGAAAGTACCAATACATTTAATTGCTCAGCTTTGGCAAAGTCGAGCGCTGCTTGGATATCTTCTACCGATTGAACACGTACATAATGAGATGCTACAGCATCGAGGCTTAATGTATTAAATGGCTTAAGCTGAACCTGTGTTTGAATTTGCATTCTTAAACCTTAATTTTTTTGCTGTGCTTGTAACTGAGTTTTTAAATAATTGACCCAAGCCTGACTGCTAGATTCGCATTGATCTAATACATGTTCAAACCCTGCATCACCACCATAGTACGGATCTGGTACTTCTTGTTGCGGATATTGGTGATCATGTTGACTCATCAAAGACACTTGTGCACGTAGTTGACCGAATTGTTGCTGCGCCTTTTGCATGAGGTTTTGAATATTGTCTAAATTTTCGTAGTCCATGGCCAAAATCAAATCAAATTCAATAAAATCATGAACCGTTAACTGACGTGCGCGTAATGCAGATAAGTTATAGCCACGTAATTTTGCATGCTGTTGGCTACGTAGATCAGGCGCTTTGCCCGGATGATAATTGCTCGTACCCGCAGAATCGACGTGAATATTGAGTTGCGCTTCATCACAAAAATGTCTGAGAACCACTTCAGCCGTAGGTGAACGGCAAATATTTCCTAAACAAACACACAACACCTTATATGGCGTGCTGGATGACATAACAACCTCAAGACTACTTTTATTTCAAGCGTCTTATGTTAAGTTATTTACAGGATGAATCCTATATCAACACTCAAGAATAATGTTTATTTGGATATAAAAAATTAGGGATAAGCCAATGAGTCAATTTCAGTTTCAAACCGTCAGCAATATTATTTCAGGCTTAGGCTCTATTTCCCAACTGAGAGAGGTCCTAGGCGACTTTCAAGCCAAACGTGTCATGCTTGTGACCGACCCCGGTATGTTGCAACAACAATTACATTTACCCATTTTGGATATTTTAGAAAGTATCCATCAAGACTATGTAATTTATTCCAGTATTCAAGCTGACCCTGCAGAACATATAGTTTTGGATGCAGTTCAATTTGCCAAGAATGAAAAAGTAGATTTGATTATTGGTTTTGGCGGTGGCAGTTCAATGGATGTGGCTAAAATTATCGCGATCTTGGCTCATCCTAAGCAAACACAACAGATCAGTGATTTATATGGTGTTGCTAATGCAAAACGACCACGCTTACCGCTCATTTTGATCCCGACAACGGCAGGGACCGGCTCTGAAGTCACACCAATCTCTATCGTCACTACAGGTGAAACCACCAAAACAGGTATCGTCTCCCCTGTACTGTATGCCGATGTCTGTATCCTCGATGCGAACTTTACATTAAATCTTCCCGCACACATTACCGCAGCAACCGGTATCGATGCCATGGTGCATGCCATTGAAGCCTATACATCAAAAATTAAAAAAAATCCGTATGCGGATATGCTTGCTAAACAAGCTTTGCGTTTATTAAATAAAAATTTAGCGCTGGTTTTACACGACGGACATAACCTCGAAGCGCGTCAGCACATGCTGGTCGGTTCAATGCTTGCAGGTCAGGCCTTTGCTAATGCGCCAGTTGCAGCGGTGCATGCACTCGCCTATCCACTCGGTGGACACTTTCATCTCTCGCATGGTCATACCAATGCACTGGTTCTCGCTGAAGTGTTAAAGTTTAATGCACCTCAGGCCAAGCAGCATTATGCAGAACTCATGAGTTGGCTAGACCCATACAGTACGGGCTGTACCGATGGTTTATGTGATTTATTTATTGATCATATGCAAAATCATTTAGATCAGAGCGGTTTGGTGCTTAAACTCAGTCAACTCAATGTGCCTGAAAATATGCTCGATCGTTTAGCAGAAGATGCGCTATTACAAACACGACTATTACAAAATAATCCGCGAGAACTGCAGTTTGAAGACGCTCGCCAGATTTATCAATCGATCTATGCCTAAAGTTTACTCATTTTGAAATAAAGAAAATACCAACGATGAAACCTGAAACTAAACGCCGCCAAAACTATCGATTTTTATTTCCAATCCAAACCCGTTGGGCAGACAACGATATGTATGGTCATGTCAATAATGTCACCTATTACAGCTATTTTGATACCGCTGCAAATGCACTCTTGATTCAACATGTCGGTTTTGATTTGCAAAATACCCCGATCATTGGTTTAGTGGTCGATTCAGCCTGCAGCTTTTTACAAGAACTGTCCTATCCTGAAATCATTGAAGTTGGAGTTGCGATTGAAAAAATTGGTAATTCTTCACTGCGCTATGACTTAGCCATTTTTAAACAAGGACAAAATGAGGCTGCAGCTCAAGGACATTTCGTGCATGTATTTGTTGACCGCCAAACACGAAAAAGCACCTCGATACCCGAAGATATGCGAGATGCTTTAACTCAGTTTTTACTTTAATTTTTATATCCAGCTTAAAACTTATTTGAGCTGGATATTTTGCAACTCACCATCAAAGCTTTTGAGTAAGTCTTTCACAACAGGCTCAGCATGTAATAACTCATTTGCACGTGCAAACGCTTTTTCTTTGCGGACATGTTGTAAAGCATACGGTGTAGTTTCTTCGACATCTTCAAAGCTGATATGGAAACGACATTTTGACCATTGCGTATGAATGGCTTGTTCCAATACATGCTGTAATTGAGTCACTAAAGCTTCGTATCGCTTTGGAATATGGAAAGTCGATTCACCGTCAATCGTACCGCGCATAATGCCATGCTGCGCCAACTCTTGTACCGCAGGTGAAAGTTGGCTATTTCGGAACCAATACTCCCACTTTTCGACCGTCCACTCACCTTCAAGGGTTTGAGGCTGTAAAGTCAAAATATCTTGTGGCATCAAGGTAGAAGATGAACCCGTTTGAATAGCATCCGAAGAAACGGAACTTTGCGTAACTTGTGGTGATGCTAGATCAAAACCATTGTCGCCTTGAGCACCCGAAACTGATTCATTCACCACATGTTGTGGTTCAATGGCATTGATCAAATGTGGCTGAGCTGTTTCAGGCTCTACACTTTTTGACTCTAAAGCTGTTGGTTCTAAAGGTGCAATATCTTCAAAATTTATAGCGCTCACATCAACTTCTTCAGTTTCAGTACTCGGCGTCGGATCTAAATCAAATAATGTATCTTCTGCCACGGCATCCATAACAAGCGTGTCATTTTGCTGTGTCGATACAGATTCAACCGGTGCAACCTCTTGCGTATCTAGAGTGCCATTTGCTGTAGATGCTGTAGATGCTGTAGAAGTTTGGCTTATTGCGTCTTCTTCAGGATCATCTAAAAAATCATCAGATGAAGGTTCATCGACTGTAGGTGCAGAAACATAGCCATCATCGTCATCATAATGTGAATCATCAAAATCATCGAAAGCTGGCGATGTGTCTACAGCGGGTACAGCTTCAGGCTGCTCAACAGTGGCAACCTGTGCAGCAGACTCAACAACGGTATTGGGTTGCTGCAAAGACTGTGTTTGAGTCGGCTGAACTGTTTCGGCCTGATTTTGAGCGAGCTGTGGCTGTGCGGCTGACTCTTGCTGTACGGCAGAGACCAACATTTCGTTTGGCTGTAATGGTCGGAATGCTAATAGACGCAGCACACACATCTCAAAACCTTGCTCTTGCGTGACTGCCAACTGCAAGTCTGCCCGACCTTTGCATGCGACTTGATAATACAACTGCAAATCTTGAGCTGAAATCAACTGCGACAATTGCATAATTTTTTGATTGATCTCAGCGCTATATTTCAACGCTAAGTCTGGCAAGTATTGTAATAATGCCAGTTCATGTAACGTTGAAATCAACTGATCTAATACCAGCGAAACATCCAGCGCTTGTTGACGGAATTGCATGAGTAAAGCACTCACGCGTTCACGCTGATTTTGATGAATGGCTAAAATCAAATCATAAATGATCGTACGGTCAATTAGGCCCAACATGTCTTTAACATCTTGGTGCTGAATTGAACCCTGACCATAGGCAATCGCTTGATCAGTTAGTGACAATGCATCACGCAGTGAACCTTGAGCCGATTCAGCAATTTGCCAAATCGCATCTTGCTCCGCTTGAATTTGTTCTTTTTGTAAGATATCTGTCAAATGCGATGTGATTTCATCCACCGCTAAAGGACGCAAAGTAAATTGCAGACAACGTGAAATTACAGTAATCGGTAATTTTTGTGGATCTGTAGTAGCAAATAAGAACTTCACATGCTCTGGCGGTTCTTCCAACGTCTTTAATAACGCATTAAATGAATGCGTAGAGAGCATATGCACTTCATCGATCAGATAAACCTTGAAGCGACCTTGGGTTGGTGCATAAGGAACGTTGTCGAGAAGTTCTCGGGTATCTTCAACTTTGGTCCGTGATGCCGCATCGATTTCAATTAAATCAATAAAACGACCTTCATTTACCGCTTTACACGTTGGGCAGACTTCACACGGCGTTGAGGTTACACCTGTTTCACAGTTCAGACATTTTGCCAAAATACGGGCAATGGTGGTTTTACCCACGCCACGAGTACCTGTAAATAAATACGCATGATGTAACCGACCACGTTCTAAGGCACTGGTAAGTGCGCGTGACACATGGTTTTGTCCCACGAGTTCAATAAAATTTCGTGGACGGTATTTTCGTGCAAGTACTTGATACATGTATGCTCCTTTTTACAGGTGTAAGCATACTGTTTTTTTGTCTAATAGTGAAATAAATGGCAGAGTTTGGACAATAAAAATCCGATCTTGAGCTATCACAATGATCAGGCAAATTTAATATAAATTACGAATGCTTAAACTGCTTTATTTAAAAGGAAATCACTCTGCATTTGATAGCGTTTCGCCGTCTGGTCTTCACGAATTTCTAGCAATTGCTGATCCAAATCTACATACAAAAGATTGCGCGTTTGCACATTCATGAGTTCTAGCTGCTGCTTTGATTCATCTTTAAAACGAATTACACCTTTTAGCACTTCTACTTCGTTATGACCACTTAGACTTTCACGAGTAAGTGTATAGGTTTGGTCTTCATGTAGCTCAAGAGCCACAGCCATACCGGGACAATCTTCACAACGAGAAAGACAGCCCATACACGGCGTTGTACCTTTAAAATCACCCACCCATGCAGCTTGCTGTTTTTCGGCAGTAATCGCTTCTATCTCTTTTGCTTTCGTTTGAGTTGAATCCTGACAACCCAACATTGCCGATGTTGCGACTAAGGGAATCAAAACAACTTTTTTCATAGGGATATCACAGCAGTCTAAAGCTGCGAGGGAAAATAGCATATTTTTCACATTTCCCCAATTTCTGTTCTATTCCGAAGTATCTTAAATCCAGCCTTTACGCCCTTTTAATACTTTATCTGCACAGCGTAAGGTTTCTTGAGTTAGGCCCCATAAGCGATAATCGCCGGTGATTGAACCCGTCGCAAAGTTATGTGTATAAGCAAAACTTAAATCACGCTGCGGATCACACCAAGCCCCAGAACCATTAAAACCAATATGTCCAAAACCTTGACTCGATTTGCCTAAAGTTAAAATTCGATGATATCCCAAACGCCAATTCATCGGTAAAGGCATAATACGATCACGCTTTTTATATTGAATTTTACTTAAAGATTCAAAAACTTGTGGTGTGATTAAGGTCTGTCCTTGCCACTGACCATGATTGGCTAGCATTGCATAGATTTTCGCTAAACTATTGGCACTAAATACGCCTGTTGCCGCAGGAATAATGGCTTGCAAACCCTCATCACTAAAAAATGAAAACTTGCGCATTCCTTTTGGAATCATACCATCTTGAAAGTCTTGCAAATTTTGTCCCGAAAGTTGCAGAAGCTGATCAAAGATTGATGGTTTTCGTGTCTCTGTCTTTTTTTTCGTTGTCTGCACTTGGGTATTCTCTTGTACAGTTGTATCTACAGCACGTTCTAATTTTTTCTTTTTCGGAATCAAGCGGGCAACCTCACTGAGTTGATGCTCTGGTACACCAAAAAAAGCATGATCCAACTCTAAAGGTTCAACCAAATACTGTTGCATCAATTCTGTAAGCGGTCGACCTGTAGCGTTTTCAAGTACACCACCGACTTGCCAACCAAAGGTTAACGGTTGATATGCTGCATCAGTTAATGGCTCAAAACGTGGCTTAGCTTGTGCGATGACTTTAAGCATATGTGGCCAATCAGCCATTTCAGATGCTGTTTCGATGATATTACGGATATCGTATAAACCACTCTGATGACTCAGCATGTGCCTTAATGTGATATCCGACTTACCATTTTGAGCAAACTCCGGCCAATATGTTGCAACGGGAGTATCGTAATCAAGAAAGCCTTCGCTCACTAAAATATGTGCAAGCGTTGCAAGTACGCCTTTACCCGTGGAATAACAGACTGAGGGTGTATTGGCCTGCCAAGCTTCTTCGGCTGACTTTTTACCAGTCCAAATATCCACGACTTTTTGACCTTTAAAATACACCACTAAGGCGGCTCCGCCTAAGTGAGTTCGAGCATCCTGCATACGGCTAAATTGCGCCGCCAAATCTTGAAACGCCTCGTCAACCGTACCTTGATAATTATTCTTCTGTGCAAATAGATATTCTTTGAGCGCCTGCATCATCATTCCTTTGAATATGAATCGCTTGAGATTAAAACAAAAAAGCCTAAACCGATATCGATTTAGGCTTAAGTCTTACAGTGCTTTCACACTTCCCGCGACATGCGGTTTTTTGTTTTTGCTATTTCGAATTGCAAACTCGGTATCTTGTCCAGTTTGAGCCGTTAAAAACTCAACTTGTGATGGGAGATACATCGGCAGTTTAAACCAGACATCTGCTTCATAGGCATCTGGCAAAGTTAAGCTCGACAAGGCTTTGGCTTTACTCCACATACCATGTGCAATGGCTTGTTTAAAACCAAACGCTTTAGCGGTTACAGCATGAATATGAATCAAGTTAAAGTCACCAGAAGTCAACGCATAACGGCGACCGGTATTTTCAGAAACATTCCATTCAGCTTGAACTTGCAACTCTGCTGGCTTTGTTTCGGTAGATTTTGCCGCAGCTTTGTTCTCAGTTTTTTGACGTGCTAAATACGTGGTTAATGATTCTACAACCACTTCATCGCCCACTTTTGCAGTGGTAATAAAGTCAAATTGCACGCCTTTATCATGTGGCTGTAATTCACCAAATTTGCATGACAATGACAGTGTTTCATTCACACCAACTTTGCGATATTGCTTCACTTGGTTACGAATATGTACCAAACCTAAGATCGCAAATGGAAAAGCTTCCGTAGTCATCATATGCATTTGCAAACTTTGAGAAAGCACAGCCAAATAAATCGCTGGGATATAACCATTGTTTTTAAAGCCACAGACTTCGTTATAAGCTTTTAAATGTTTTTGATCGACCTTAAATGAATCCACCACATATTCAACTTGCGGCAGCACTTTTTCAGCTTTAGGCTTTTTAAAAATCAAGCCTTGAATCACTTTTGGATAGGCTAAATAAGGTTTTGGAAGTTGACTAAAATGGTGAGTATTCATACTAAACCTTTGGAAGTTTTTATTTCAATGTTTTAAAAGCATCTTCTCTTGCGCCATATATAGCTCAAGGAGAAGGCTAGAATGAGGGTTAGACCCATTCATTTATAGCAAATTTTTACCTCTCCCTAGCCCTCTCCTAAAAGGAGAGGAAATTTTAAGAGGAATGTATTAAGCCCCTAACAAGCTTTGACCACACACACGTACCACGTTACCGTTCAAGCCAGTCGACGCAGTTGAAGCAAACATCGCAATCGTTTCTGCAACATCTACAGGTAAACCGCCTTGACTCATCGAGTTCATGCGACGACCTGCTTCACGGATTGCAAATGGAATCGCAGCAGTCATTTGCGTTTCAATAAAGCCTGGAGCAACCGCATTAATGGTTACACCATTTTTCAATAATGGAGCAGTAAATTTAACCACACCAATTACACCTGCTTTAGAAGCAGCATAGTTGGTTTGACCTAAGTTACCTGCAATACCTGAAATAGAAGATACGCAAACAATACGACCATTTGCATTGAAGCCATCATTTTCAAGAAGGTAATCATTTACACGCTCAATCGCAGACAAGTTAATGTTAATCACCAAATCCCAAAGCTCAGGCTTCATATTGGCCAAAGTTTTGTCACGGGTAATTCCGGCATTGTGCACGATGATATCCAAACCACCTTGAGCAGCTGCCGCAGCTTTGATTTTTTCACCGGCATCGCTTGCAGTAATATCAATCGCGAGCGTAGAACCGCCAATTTCACCTGCAACACGGTCAAGGTCAGCTTGCTGCTGTGGAACGTCTAAACAAATGACATGCGCGCCATCACGTGACAATACATGTGCAATTGCTTCACCAATACCACGGCTTGCACCTGTTACTACAGCTGTTTTGCCTGCAAGCGGTTTATTCCAGTCAACATCCACAACATCTGCTTTCGAAACACGAATCACCTGACCCGATACATAAGCTGAACGTGGTGAAATCACAAAACGTAATGCAGATTCTAAGTTTGCTTCAGCACCTTCGTCCACATAGACTAACTGTGCAGCAATCCCTTTCTTAAACTCTTTACCGACTGATTTTACAAAACCTTCTAGTGCACGTTGTGCAATGGCTTGTTTTACAGTTTTCGCAGTTTCTGGTGTTGTACCAACAACGACAACGCGACCAGACGCCTGAATTTGACGCGCGATTGGGTTAAAAAATGCATATAAGGCATGCAGTTGTTCTGAGTTTTGAATACCGGAAGCATCAAATACCACAACTTTAAACTTAGACTCTTTATCGCCTTCGTTAAATGCGCTTAAGTTTAGACCTGATTTTGCCGCAGCTTGTTGTAATTCAGCATTATTGCCTGCATAGCTATTGGCATGAATATTTGCCAAAACTTGTGCAATAGCACCAGACAATGTTGAAGCAGGCGCTGCACCGAATAAAACCGCACCTTTAACTACAGGTGTTGCAGACTCAAAACGCTCTAAAAAAGTCGGTGATGGTAAACCTAAATTTTTGATGACAAATTTACCAATAGGAGATTTTGCAAATGTTTGGTATTGATCAGTCATGTTTATTATCTCTCATACAGATTAATTTTTGATGGATTTGAAGATATCCCTTTAACTTCAAGATGATGTCAGATACTTATATTTCAATAGTTCCATCAGTTTCCATGGAATCATACTTGAGTTAAACCGCAGATGGCTTGACCTGAATGCTTTAGCGAATGTCATTTTAGTCAATTTACCCCTTTGGTGAATATGCTAATGTAGCCGTCAAGAAGATCATCAACATGCTTGGAAAAGCCTTATGAGCAAAACAACTCAAGAAAATCCAGCAGTCCAAAGTCCGACTACGGGAACTGTGTCAAATACATCAAAGAGTACGCCACGTACCGCTAAAAGTACGGGCACAGCAACCAAGTCTACAAGTGATGCCGCTAAAACGAGCCGTCCTCGTCGTGCATCTACGCGTACTAAAACACCCGCTTTAAACCCTAAAACAGCTTCAAAATCAACAACTCAAACGTCTGTTCAACAGGATAATACCATGAGTCAAAACACAGTTCGCCGCGTTGCTATTATCGGTGGTAATCGTATTCCTTTCGCTCGTTCTAACGGCGCTTACTTCACTGCATCAAACAGCGATATGTTCACCGCTGCATTAAATGGTCTTGTTGAACGTTTCAACCTTCAAGGTCAACGCCTTGGTGAAGTTGTTGCTGGTGCCGTGTTAAAACATAGTCGTGACTTTAACATGACCCGTGAGTGTGTACTCAATACCGAACTTGCTCCTGAAACACCTGCTTACGATATTCAACAAGCATGTGGTACAGGTTTACAAGCAGCTTTCTTGGTTGCTAATAAAATCGCATTGGGTCAAATCGAAGTGGGTGTTGCTGGTGGTGTAGATACAACCTCTGATGCACCTATCGCTTTTGGTGATGGTTTACGTAAAGCTTTACTTGAGTTGAACATTGCTAAAACGGGTAAAGACCGCCTAAAAGCATTAACTAAAATTAATGTTAAAGATTTGATGGATGCACCGAAGAACGGTGAACCACGTACAGGTCTTTCTATGGGTGACCATCAAGCGATTACGACACTTGAATGGGGTATCTCTCGTGAAGCGCAAGATGAACTTGCGGCATCTTCACATCAAAAAATGGCAGCTGCATATGAAGAAGGTTTCTTCGATGACCTGATTACGCCATTCCTAGGTTTAGAACGTGACAACAACTTACGTGCAGACTCTTCTGTAGAAAAACTTGCGAAGTTAAAACCAGCGTTTGGTAAAGGCGATGCGCGTACGATGACTGCGGGTAACTCGACTCCACTGACTGATGGTGCGTCATGTGTCCTTCTTGCCTCTGAAGAATGGGCAAAAGCAAACGGTCACGAAGTTCTTGCTTATTTAACTTTCCAAGAAACTGCGGCAGTTGACTTTGTAGAGAAAAAAGAAGGCTTATTGATGGCGCCTGCTTATGCAGTGCCTCGTATGCTTGAACGTGCAGGTATTACGCTTCAAGATTTCGATTACTATGAAATTCATGAAGCGTTTGCATCTCAAGTATTGTCTACACTAAAAGCATGGGAAGATCCTAAATTCTGTAAAGAACGTTTAGGCTTAGATGCACCATTGGGTTCAATTGATCGTTCTAAATTGAACGTGAAAGGTTCATCTCTTGCTGCAGGTCACCCATTTGCTGCAACTGGCGGTCGTATTATCGCAACTGCTGCAAAACTATTGAACCAAAAAGGTTCAGGCCGTGTACTTGTATCGATCTGTGCTGCGGGTGGTCAAGGCGTAACAGCGATTATTGAAAAATAAGTTTCTCAGATTTAAAAAAAGCACCTCAAATGAGGTGCTTTTTTTAATGCTTCAATGCTAAACATTATTTCGGTAATGGATTATTTTTAAAGTATTCATCCACCTTATTCCAAGGTGTTTTTGAAGCTATACCATTCAAAATGTTTTGGCTAATCCCTTGGCATAACTCTGAATCTGGACGTGTATGGAAGCTGTTTAAATTCGGATCCATATAAGGTAAAGAACCTGGCTGACGCTGGAAATAGAAATTTAAATTATCCATCATTGCTTCAAAGCCCCAGCCTTCCATTGCCCAAGCGCTATTATGTCCGCCCCAATGATGCCCGAATTCATGTGCAACAATTCGATAGCCAGATTGTCTATAATGACCGTAGTAAATCCATCCATCTACACCAAGTACCTGACCACCGCCAAGCCCACCACCCATGTTGGTAACACCGAGGCTAATCTGCCCACGGTTTAAAATACTATTATAAATATTTTTATAATCTTCTGCTTTGAAGTAGCCATTGGCCCCTTCTACACGGCCTGCATTACCAAAGAAGTCATGCCCCATTGCAGCCTTATGATTAAACCACAGTGTTTCAAACTCTGGGGTACTGATCATATAGGCAAAGTTAGTCATCATGATGACCCATTCACGCGCATACAACGGTGTAATACGGCACCACTTCGAATCGCTTTCAGGATTGTACGTACCAAAGGTCAGTTTCCACTGTGCTTTAATCGTATTTAGCTTCTGAACGTGTGTATCTGAATCTGAGGTGATTTTAACTTCTTCAAAGAGTTCAACAGGCACTTCACTAAAATTGCTTAGACCTTCAATACGTGCCGAACCAATTTTATTAACCAAATTAAATCCAGCATTTTTATCAATCGTCAAATTGAGTTTACTTGTAGAGAACGGTGTTAAACGATCCAGTGTCGCAATTTCAACCCATTGCTCACTTTGACGCAGCTTGCCAACAATTTTTAAATTATTCACTTCTGCAGCACTGTAGCTCTGCAAATGAATACCGCTACCTGTAAATGAAGCCGATAATATTTTATTGACAGGGATATTGCGCAAAGTGGTATTGGTTAATGTTGCCCAGCTTTCGCCGTCTTGCAGCATACGGGTTTGTTCAGTCGCTTTCGACTCGAGCAAGTTAGTTGATGCGACTGGTGTATCTGAGATCACTTGCTTAATTTTACGTAGCGGCAATGCAATTATTTTTTGATTAGACAGCGTATAAATCACATCGCCATATACCGTTATATCTAAAGATTTAGGTAAATTTTGACCATTCTGTCCCGCCAAACGGTACTGCTGTACATTATCTACTACGCTACTTGGCAACGCAGTCGTCAAGCTTGCTAGATTATTTTTTGAATAGCTGACAATTTTTCCACTCGGCTGCGCTGCATAAAGCAAGTTGTCCGTTGCACTGTGTACCACGGTTGCGACGGAGTTTTGCGTTTTATCTGGCTGAACAAGTGATTCTGTATCTAGGGCTTCATGAATATTTTTAATGTTATAGACATAGGTATGACCATTCGTTGTTGTGGCATATAACTGATCACCAATAATTTCTAAACGCGGTACACAACCTGAGCCACAGCTTGGCAATGCAAGGCGGCTAAACTTTCTTAAAGCAGCACTAGATTTGCCATTCACCGTTTCCTGAGTCCAGACATTGATACGGTTTAAGTTATACGCGATAAAAACATATTGATCATTTGCGATGACTGCACTTGGATAAGTCATCGCATAAAATGGCTGACCACCGCTTGTAGACCCTGTACCTACAGACCAGAAATAGGCAGGTGCAGTTCCTGAAATATCAAAAATATCTGCGCGATGGCTGCCTGATGACGATACATAAAGACGATTGCCTGCGATGTATATATCGCTAATATCCGCCCATAATTTTCCTGTATTGCCAAAAGCACTTGCTGCGGAAATTGAACTGAGCACTGTCATATTTTTTAAATCATAACGCAGAATTTCTACTGTCGGCTGATTGTTTGCAATATATAAAATGTCGCCGCCGCGCTGAATGGCTGTTGGACTCCATGATGCTAAAGAAAATGTTGAAGCATTTAACTCTGAAGCCACATCAGCTAAACGGATGCCGTTAGCTAAATTAATTTGACCTTGATTTTGTGTAGATTCTGTTAGAGCAGTTGATTGTCCAGACTCACCACCACCTCCACCACACCCCGTCATTATGAGTGCAACCACTACTGCTAATGCACGTGATTTCACCCAAACACCGCTAAAAAATAAAATACGAATAATCAATATCTTATAATTCAAAAAACAATATTTACCTAATCATTAAACTGGGATCAGCATCAATATAGCGTGATGCTATTAGTATATTTTTCACATTAACAACGCAGAGATGGTCATGTAATACATTTTTTATAGATAAAATTTTATTTATTTTCCCGATAATTAAACTTAAATAGAAATAATTCCTCAATGGAAGTAATACACCCACTGAAAAACAAAGACTAAAAGATTTTTTAACCTTTCCGACATAGGTTGCTGTACCTCAGTCCAAAGCAGAACTTATAAAAGGTTCTGGCCGCATACACATCTTGATCTGTATTGCTGATGGTCATGGACGAACAAGGATGATTAAATAATAAATACTTAAAGAAAAAAACCGCTCTTAAGAGCGGGTTTTTACGATTCAATCATTTTTTAGAAACGATACCCTACGCCTAAGTAAGTAATGATAGGATCAATATCGATCTTGGTCGTTGCATGAATTAATTGTTCACCCGTCGTTTGGTTAATCACATCAATCTTGGTTTTATTATTTAACTTTGCATAAGACACCGAAGCAACCGTAAACCAACTTGGGTTGAAGTCATAAGTAAATCCAAGTGTGACAATTGGAGCAATCGCATCATCCGCATCGACATCGACCACCATTTTTCCTGATGATTCTTTACCATCGAGTGCTGCACCCGCATTATTATCTTTAATGTTTTGAATCATATGACCTGCAGCAATTAAGTCAGATTCAATTCCTTTATTGAGTTCAATATCATTAAAATAAGCATACATGATCCCTGCACCCACATAAGGTCTAAACTTATTTACACCCGACTGACCAAATTGGTACTGTGCCTGAAATACCGGCGTCCAAGCTCTTGCACTCGCCGCTTTACCATAAGATGATAGATCCGTAATGGGTACTGCGTAATCTAGTGGTAAACCATCTGGGAATAACATACCGCCCAGACCACCTGGCTCTGCAAGACCAGATAATGGCGCGGTAATCATACCCTTACCTTTAATGTCCACCTTAGGTGGGATACCGCCAATTACTTGCAAAGAAACATTATCATTAATATGGTAGTTAAATGTTAAACCTAAAGTATCGACATCTTCTGCTTCAAGCCCCGTGCCTTCAGCTGACCAATTATCTAGTCCATTGATCGTTGCGATCCCTGCAATCTCTGACTTGATGTTGCCATCCTTATCTTTAATTAATCCTCCCAAAGGGCCATTCACAAGGTCGGTTAAAGTGTCCTTAAGATTCGCAGAATTACTCCCTTCATTATAAATTGCATTCGGATCAATCGCTTTTAGAAAACCTTCAGCACTAATTGTGCCTACTTTAGCCTGTGTGCCATTTGCCACAGCGGTATTAATATTAAAAGGATTCGCCTTACCTTGCGGCATCACATGCATCCAACCCGCAGATACAGAAAAACGTTTAAAGTTACCATCTGCAAATGTAAATTGTGTAAGCCCAAGTAAAACAACAGGTGTGACAATTTTTATCAATTTCATATGCTAACTCCTTGTCTTGCATATTTTTTTAATTAAATCCTAAAAACATTCTTTGTTCTTATATTTAAAAGTTATGTAATTAGTATAATTTTTTATAGTTATATTATGTTTTTATATATTGTTATTTGTAAATTTTTGCACTATTTTAATGCAAAAAAGGCCTGTACTTATCAATACAGGCCAATGTGATTTTCTTATTGAAATTTAACGATATTGTGGTTGGTAACCTAGGTACGCTTCGATCTGGTCATAGCACCATTGGAAAATAAATGTGTAGACTAAAATACACATGGTCATACTAAAATCGAGCAAAATCGCCTGCCATAAGGTCATATGCATGGCATAAGCCACCATTGGGATGGTTGCAAGCATTAAACCGCCCTCAAATCCAATTGCATGTAAAACACGTACACCAAAGGTTCTTTTTAACTTTCTTTTTGCTTCAAATTTTTCAAAATAATGATTAAAAATCATGTTCCAAATCACAGAAGTGACCGCCATTGCAATACCGAGCGTACCTGTCACCTCCATCGGAACTTTAAAAATAAAACTTAAAGCAATAGCAATGATCACCAATAGGATGATCTCATAGCTTAGCGCATGAATAATCCTTCTCTTGGAAATCGTCATTTTGAAACACTCTATTATTTGTAAAAAACTTATTTTATTTTTATATTATTGATTAATCGAGTTAGGTTCTTTCAATATTATTGAAAGGTTGTATTCCTTTTTTTTCTGTATGCACATGAATATTAATCAAGAACAACTGATGATTTTTAAAACAGTCATGGAAACAGGATCATTTTCCGCAGCTGCCAGACAACTCGGCAAAGTACCTTCGGCTGTCAGCATGTCCATTGCCAACTTCGAAATTGATCTCAACCTTAAACTGTTTGAGCGGGTTGGTCGTGAACCTGTGCCCACAGCTCAAGCGCTAAACCTGTATGAAAAAACTGAACAATTATTGATAGAAATCAATCAATGGAAACAGCATGCAATTGCACTGAGTCATGGTTTAGAGTCTTCACTGAATATCGTGGTGGTATCAGAACTGCTACATACACAGTGGACCGACTATATCTCTTTGCTAGAAACTCATTTTCCATCTTTGCAAATCAATATTTTTTCTGCGCCTCAAGAAGATGCCCAAAAGATGCTATTACAAGGTCAAGCACAGCTTGCTCTAATGTTTGAACGTGAACAGCTTGAGAGTTATGAACAATTTGTTGAATTAAAGCGTGAAGCACTGGTTCCAGTTGCGGCGAAAAAACATACCCTGTCGAAATTTAAGCAAGTCAGTTTTGAGCAAATTTTGCAAAATCGGCAAATCGTGGTCGCAAGTCGTGATAAAAGCATCAAACCAGAGTTGTTATTTTCCAAACACAGTTGGCGTACAGATAATCACCACTCTGCCTGTTCCATGATTATTCAACGTTTGGGGTGGGGTGTGCTTCCATTAGAGATGTTTAATGAAAATCCGACACTCAAAGATCAACTCAAAATCTTAAGCTTTCAAGATTTCACACCCAAATTTGAATATTTCGTCGACTTGGTCTGGAACCGTGAAAAACCACTCGGCTCGGCTGCTCATTTTTTGATTAATCACATCCGAAATTCACGAAAAACTACGATTTAGACCGCCTAATTGGGCAGTTTTTGGTTGGGTTCTAAACAGATTGTGTTATAAAAGTATGTACACCAAGAACATTAAGAACTAGATTTCAAATGACTCAAAATGCGTTAAACCAATTAAAAAGCCTAACAACGATTGTTGCTGACAGCAGTGATTTAGCTGCGATTAATACATTCCGTCCATTGGATGCGACTACAAATCCATCTTTAATTACAGCAGCGGCAAATCAACCTGAAAATAAAGAACTGATTGAAAGTGCTTTTGAACAAGCGCGTAAAGAAGGTTATCAAAACGATGAGCTGGTTGAGCGCACCATCGATATTCTTACGGTCAAATTTGGTGTTGAAATTTTAAAATTGATCGAAGGACGTGTATCTACAGAAGTCGATGCAGCCTTGTCTTATGATACTGATGCCACCATTGCAAAAGCTAAAGAGTTACTGGCTTTATATGCACAGTATGGTATCGATCAAAATCGTATCTTAATTAAAATTGCCTCAACGTGGGAAGGCATTCAAGCTGCTAAAGCCCTTGAAGCTGAAGGCATTCACTGTAATCTGACTCTGTTGTTTGGTTTGCATCAAGCTCAAGCCTGTGCAGATGCTCAAGTCACACTGATTTCACCATTTGTCGGCCGTATTTTAGATTGGTACAAAAAAGCTGAAAATGTGGATAGCTACCCGATTGAGAAAGATCCAGGCGTTTTATCAGTTAAGCAGATTTACCACTACTACAAACAACATGACATCAAAACTGAAATTATGGGTGCTAGCTTCCGTAGTATTGATCAAGTGCTTGGTTTAGCAGGATGTGATTTATTGACAGTTTCACCAAATTTATTGGCAGAACTGGAAAAAGATCTGCGTACCGTGGAAGTGCAACTGTCTAATCATCATGCGCATGCACACTGTCAACACGATGTACAAGTGCTCGACAAGCAAACTTTCAAAGCTGAAGTTGAAAAAGACTTAATGTCTTTCCAACTATTACAAGGCGGTATTGATGGTTTTATTAAAGCCCGTGAGCAATTAAGTAGCTTACTGCGTCAAACTTTTGGCTTAGATGCTGAAATAAAAGCATAAATTAGAAATTTTCAGTTTCATCTAGAACCGAAGTTGTATACTACAGCTTCGGTTTTTTATTTGAGTGTCTTCAGTGTTTGGAATCACAGACTTAACGACCTTTATTATTGGTACGATATTAATTGTGATTTTACCCGGGCCAAATTCACTTTATGTCATGTCTGTTGCTTCTCGCTATGGCATTAAGGTCGGCTATTTAGGTGCTTTTGGCGTTTATACTGGCGATTTGATCTTAATCTTACTCACTGCTCTCGGCGCTGCATCCTTACTTCATGCCTTCCCTTGGTTATTCTTATTATTAAAAATTGTGGGTGCGCTGTATTTAAGTTATTTAGGTATCAAACTTTTCAAGGCTGCCTACCAAACTTGGAATGCCGTTCAAACGCCAGAACAACTCGACACCAAACAACTGAGTTTGAGCGAACTGAAACCGTTTAAGACTGCATTAACCATCAGTATTTTAAACCCTAAAGCCATTCTTTTTTACTTATCGTTCTTTGTACAATTCGTCGATCCTGCATATCCATATCCTGCGATTACATTCACCGTACTCGCGATCGTATTGCAAATTATCAGTATGAGCTATTTAACGATTTTGATCTTTTCGGGTGCAAAACTGGCTACCTATTTTAGCCATCGCTATAAATTTACGGCATGCTGTGTAGCAGCAGTTGGTCTTCTATTTTGTGGATTTGGTCTAAAGCTTGCGACATCTACCATGTAACCGACATGGGCAAAGTATTTCTGTTTTTTTACTTAAAAATCTATATGCCTTTAAACTTTTGAATGGATGAAACATCCACAATGTTTTCGGTTCGTACTATTAAAGTGCCTTTTATTAAAGTGTCGTTCTTGAATAAATAAAGTATTTCCCTAACATCTTGTTAAGCACTTTTACTGTACAAGACTTGAGCGTATCATCCTGAAAAATGTCATCCTAAATCTGCGCCAACAATAGTCATAGCTCGATCATTATGCAAAAACTACTCCAAGACTTCTCCATTCCAGCTGCTTTTGCAGGTTTTATTACGTTCTTAGTCGGGATCAGTGTCTCGGCTGTTTTGGTGATCCAATCTGCACAAATGCTCGGTGCCAACACTGCAGAAATAACCTCTTGGTTTTGGGCTCTAGGTTTGGGTATCGGCTTAAGCGGGCTGATTCTGTCTTGGAAATTTAAATATCCCGTTGCGACTTCATGGTCCACTGCAGGACTGGCACTGATTTTAGCGACTGCGAATGGTTACAGCATGAATGCCGCCCTAGGTGCTTTCTTGGTCTGTGGCTTATTGACAGCAGTACTCGGATTTTTAGGCATTTTTGAAAAAATACTGCGCTATATCCCGCAATGTCTAACTAGTGCAATGTTGGCGGGTGTACTCCTTAAATTTGGTATTGAGCTATTTGTCAGTTTACAAAATGAATGGGCATTCGTTCTGGGTTTACTCGCGGCTTATGTCATCAGTAAACGACTGTTACCACGTTATAGCATTGTCATTACGGTGATCATTGGCATTATGCTTTGTCCATTGTTACTTGGCTTTCAATTACCGGCGCTTAATTTAGAACTCGCACAGCCGGTTTGGGTCACACCTGAATTTTCGATCTCAGCAATACTGGGTTTGGCGCTGCCCCTCTTTGTAATCAATATGGCCTCTCAGTACTTACCAGGTTTAGCCATGATTAAAAGTTATGGCTATCAACCCCACGTTAATCAACTGATCGGTTGGACTGGGACAGCCCAAACGCTACTCGCGCCATTTGGATGTTTTAGTGTCAATATTGCTGCGATTAGTGCTGCCATCAGTCTAGATGACCAAGCCCACCCCGATGAGAAAAAGCGCTATATCGCAGGTATGACCTGTGGCTTCTTTTATATTTTGATGGGCCTGTTTGCAGCCACTTTAGTGAGTTTCTTAACCGCTTTCCCATTGGTATTTATTACCGCTTTAGCAGGCATTGCCCTACTAGGCACCATTGGACACAACATCGTCATTGCTTTCCAAGAAGCGAGTGAACGTGACGCTGCTTTACTCACCTTCTTGTTTAGTGCATCGGGCGTACAGTTTTTTGGTATTGGCTCTGCATTTTGGGGTTTGGTCTTTGGTTTAGTCGTACATGCTATTTTCAAATATAAGAAAAATTAAGCCCTCAGTTAAATAATTTGCTTCAAATAAAAGAATGATACGCGGTAACGTCATCCGCATGTGTTTGAGATAGGACTATTTCTAATCAAAAATGTTTTTGCGGTGAGGAGCAATGCTCCGCAAGATGGTTTCCTTACGTAGCACGCTTCTCATTTTGCCGAATGAGAAACAACATTTCAAGAGTACCTCCAGCCGAAGGCTAATCCCTTTATTCAATCCCTAGATGTAAGACTCTGTCGAATAGACTTAAAAATCATTTTAAAAATGCGTAATTACTTTTACGTATGTAAAATCAGTTATTTAATCTATTTCACTCGATACGTTCGGGCGATTAATTCTTGTTTTAATAATTGGGTTTCGCTCTCATCTTCCACTTCTGTAAAAGCGGTGAGCCAAATACCATCGGCTGCATAACGAACAATTTTCAGTTCTATATCCGAATCTGTCTGATGATGACGCTCTAAACGTGAGTTCATCCATTCAATCCAATATTCATTAAAAGTTTTATCGGTCAGCATGGTCATCGAAATCGCGGACCATGACTGTTGCAAACCCATGATTTGTTTTTCTAAGGTAATTTCAATATAGGCTCGGGTAAAACGACCGTATGGCTCAGGGTCTTCGTCAATCAATCGGTCAACAACCTCGTCTAATTGAGCTAAAAGCATGACGATCATGGACTCTAAGAGCTTTTGCTTATTTGAGAAATGATGAAATACACCACCTTTTGTGACCCCCACTAAATCCGCAACGGCTTGAATCGACACTCCATTAACACCTTTATCTGCAGCAAGACGGATCGCATGCTGCAAAATACTTTGGCGTATCAGTTGAGGTTCTTTCTTGCGCTGATGCGGATTATCCATATTAGTGTCCAGCTGAAGTTGAAAACAGGTTGATCACGACCACACCTGAAACAATCAGGCCTATCCCTAACATGGCTGGGAGGTCTAAACTTTGACGAAAGATAAAGTAGCCAATTAGTGCAGTTAAAACAATACCAACGCCTGCCCAAATGGCATAAGCAATACCAAGTGGTATGACTTTAATCACCTGAGACAATAAATAAAATGCCAAACAGAATAAAACTGCGACAGCCAATGAAGGCGCAAGTTTGGTAAAGCCTTCTGACTTCACCAAAAATGTCGAACCAATTACTTCTGAGATAATCGCTAGTGACAGTAAGCCATAGGCCAATGTTACCGAATTCATTAATCATTCCAAAACAAACATACCAACTGGTAGGTATGTTATTAAGTTAAAGATTATTCTGCAAGCCTTTTAAGTCTGTTTTTAATTTTTGACGGTCTGTGTGTGTTGTTGCAAAAATTCTAAAGTACGATCAAAGGTCTGCTGGCTGGCCTTTTTACTCATCATAAATTGATATTCATGTACCAAAAATTCTTTCGAATCTGGATAAAATATCCGCTGTCACAGGTACATTATTTGCCTTCAATTTTTCTACAAAAGGCTCAGATTGCGTTTTGGTTAAAAAATCTTTATTACCACCGCTGATAAATACTGGCGGATAATTTACATTAATATTTGAGGCCGTTGAAATACGCGTTAAAAACTCGGCATCATCTTTTTTGTCTCCGGTATACGCCTGAACCAAGTTATAGACGCCCCACTCGATCAATCCAATCTCGTCGGGTGCTGTATTTACAAAGCTGTTTAAATCATAAATACCACAATGTAAAATCAGCCCTTTAAGCTGTGAAGGCTTTAATACTGGCTGAATCTTTGACGCTTGCGCAAAATCAGGATTCGTAACCAAGGCGGCATAATGACTGGCCATATTTGCACCTGCAGAATCCCCGGCCAAATACATATTTTGCGAATCAATGCCATATTGTGCCGCATGTAGATTCAAAAACGTCAGTGCTGTATCTATTTGGTTGAGCTGTGCAGGATAAATGGCTTCAGATGCAAACTGATATTGAACAGAAACCACGTTATAGCCTTGGGCTGCGAGCCGTTTAAAATATCCACCTGCATGCTCTTTTGAACCTGAGACCCAACCGCCCCCGTGGATCCAAACAATCGTTGGTCTTGGTGCAATCGCCATACTAGTTTCAGGTTGATAGATATCCAAGTTTAAATTTGGATTTTGTAGATATTGAATATTTGACTGCACAATAACATTGTCAGGTGCATGTAAGTTGATAAAGGTCTTTTGAACTTGTGTCGATAAGTTAAATGCGCCTGCAATCACTTTAGTACTGCTTTGTGTGTTTTGACAACCAGACAAATGCAACACTGAACACATGCTGAGTACAACCACCCCTACTTTATATGACATATCTAACTATCCAATCGCATCAATTCTGTTATAAATCTTAGATTTAAAACTGTATATAGTTTAGGCTTATTTTTATAAAGTTCAAATTGATCTTTTAGGCTAAAAACCCGAGAAAATTAGTCGATTTTATTTTAATAATTTTTGAGCAAAGTCCGAGTTTTCCCCTCAGATTTATTTGACGACTTATCGACATTAATTTATGTAATTTTATGAATTTACAATATTTTTTAGATTAATAAATTGAACCATGCACGACAATGTGTTATCAATAATCTATAGGGTTTAAAAGCAAAATTACAGGAGATTGTTCCATGTCATATCAAAACATTTTAGTACCTGTCGATGGTTCAGAAATCTCGTTTTCTGCAGTTAAAAAAGCTGCAATTATTGCCAAGGCGTTTAACAGCCAACTCACTTTAATCAGCCTTGTTGCTGAAGACCCATTTACCGATGCAGACTTTTATTATTCTTCATCAATCATGAAAGAATATTTCGTACAAGCTTATGCAAATGCAGAATCTGCATTAAAAGAAGCTGTACAAATTACAACTGAAGTGGGTGTAGAAGCACAAAGTAAGATTATTAAAGGTCAAGTTTCTGCTGAAGGTGTCGTAGAAGCAGCCAATGAAGTCAAAGCCGATTTGATTGTGATGGGTTCACATGGTCGCAAAGGATTTAAGAAAATGCTACTCGGCAGCTTCGCACAAGATGTACTCAGCAATACTGAATTACCCGTGTTGGTTGTAAAAGCTTAAAAATGACTAAGCCCACATGATGTGGGCTTTTTTGTATTCAGCACACCCTTCACCAAAAAGCTTACCCTTTTGTCTAATTCATACAATATCGTGAATAGAGCAAGATTAGATTGATAACATTTAAAATATTAAGGAAGCAGATATGAGTCAATATCAACAAATTTTAGTCCCTGTGGATGAATCTCCAATTTCATATTCTGCTGTTGAACATGCCCTCAGCTTGGCTAAAAGTCAAAATGCACAAGTGACCATTGTCAGTGTTGTTGCTGTTGATCCATTCGTTGGTGTCGATTTCTATGCTGTTGCACCTGCAATCACTGAATATTTTATGCAAGCTGAAAAAAGTGCTCAGCTGCGTTTAGAAGATATCAAACAAACCTTTGTACGTGATGGTATCGAAGTTAAAACTCGTTTGATTCATGGTGTATCGCCAACTGAAGGGATTTTACAAGTGGCTGATGAAATCTCTGCGGATTTAATCATCATGGGTTCACATGGACGCACAGGTTTGAAAAAAGCCATGCTAGGCAGCGTAGCACAAAATATTTTAACGCAGTGCCCAATTCCTGTTTTGATCATCAAGCAATAAACTAAGATTCAAAAAAAAGCCCTCAATTGAGGGCTTTTCTTCTTTTAGATCAATTAAAAACGTTGTTTAAATATACAATTCGTTCTGTAGTTTTCTGATTAAAGCATTTGGTATATTGCAACTCTTGATTTTGCGTATTCATCGCCTCATCCCAGTATTGCGAATGCTTTTGATAAGTCTCTTTTTCACTTTCATTTAATGAATAAACACTTTTTTGCGCAAGCACTTTACAATCGATATCACGCTTTTCAAACCAGTCTGCTTGATCTTGCTGTAACTGCGCCTTTTGTTCATCACTAAAACGATCCCAAGTCTGATTGAGACGGTCCACCACTTTGGCATTATCCTGATCAAGCTCTTTCTTACGAATATCCATCGCCTTTTGTGCAAGGCTCATTTGTTGAGATTGACTCTCCATCCCTTGCTGATAGGATTCTTCGTTTCGCTTATTTTGAGCACTATATGCCGCATATAGCACCGCATGACGTGTCACTGTTACAACGCTATCAATTACGTCATTTTGACTTGGGACACTTAAACTTAAACCATCTTTGTCCGTTTTAGTGATGCTATAGCTAAAGTTCCCTTTAAGCTGATCATTGTCCGTGCTTAAGCCTGACTCACCATCTTCGAGTGAATCATTCAAAGTATAATTACCACGTTCTTCACAGCCTTCATCACATGGTCGTTCAGCAAAGGCGTTTTCAGCACGCTTTTGTAATCCTTTCGGGAAAACCACCAACAATTGACTGCTACATTCCAATGTTTTGGCTTTATTAGGGTCTTCAGTTAAAGTCGTGACATTTTGAATGTTAAATTTTAGATTTTTTACAATCAGATCCATGAGTTGCTGATCGGCTTCATAATCTGACTGACGTATTTCTTTGTTTAATTCTTTGAGATATTCTTTTTTTAAATGATCTTGCAATTGGTCAATATTGGCTTGTGCAGTACAACTCCAATCTTCCAAAGCAGGCGCTTCCGTTTTGGCTTCTGTATCTTTTTTATTTTTAAAATTATCACAGCCGGATATTAATGCCGCAGACAACATGAGGCTCGTGATGACTATTTTTTTCATTGTATAAGTACCATTATGATTTTATTCTTCGGGCGTATTTTACTCAAAATTACAGCGCTTTGACGAGAAAAATCCCCGCATGTGCAGGGATTTTTTATATATCATCTCATTTAGTACGGTTTTAATTGGTCTTTTCAGTTACGCCTTCGCTGGTGACATCTCGTACTTTGCCATTCTCAGTATTTAAAACTTCAAACTCAATACGACGGTTTTTGAATTGACCTTCTTTGGTGCTGTTTTCTGCTACCGGTTTTTCTTGACCATAACCCACCGCTTGAAGCTGTGCAGGATCAACGCCTTTCGACACCAAATAATCCACCACAGCTTGTGCACGCTCTTGCGATAAAGCTTTATTCGCTTCCGCATTACCCACAGCGTCGGTATGACCTTGTACAGTCAGATGTACCTGTGTAGCGCGCTGCAGCAATGCTGCCGCCTGATCCAAAATCGATTTATTTACGTCAGGAATATCAGATGAACCTGTCGCAAAATTAATAATTTGTAAGTTCAGCGCAGTCGCAACATCTAGAGCACGAACTTGTTCAGGGTTAATACTCGCTAATGCTTTTTGTGCATCAGTAATACTGTTATCTACTGCAGTTTGTTCACTCACACCTTCTTGAACCAATACCGTCATATTTTTTGCTAAAGGCTTAATTTGATTGGCAAGGTTTTGAGCATCCGCAGGATTTTGCGACAAAATCGATAACTGATTTTCTGTCCAGGTTAAAGTGGTATTTGGCACACCTTTAAGTTTTTGCAGAACCGTTGGAATGGTATCTTGATCAATAAATTGCGTATGGTAACTGGCATCAGATGAAGCACCACAACCCGTATTAAAGTTAAAGATCTGTTTGACTTGTTGCTGCAAAATTTCAAGATAGTTTGAATCGCCTGTTTGAATTTGACAGTTGGTTAACTGCCCATCTGTACCGGTGCTAAATTGCAAATGTGCTGGCTGAGATGCAGCAGGCTGTGCAACCGTTGTTGCAGAGATGGTTGGTTCTTCTTTATTAGTACAAGACTTAAACCAAAATGCGATCAGACCCAATAATATAAGCAGCGCAATAATTGGCAATAACCAATTCGAGCGTTTTTCTTCAACGATAACAGGTGTTGGTTCAACAACAGGCGCTTGGTGTAATGTACGGCCAGCTGCAGTGTTTACCCCTAAACCTGCGAGTAAAGGCACTGCCCATTGTGGTAGTGCCGCCAAAATGCTATCTGCATGATTATCAAGTAAATGCGTGATTGCGACGGGATCAGATGAACCCGCTTCATTTTCAAGTGCCCCTAAAGTTGGAGCTATAGAGTGGTTTAAGGTTTGCTCTATTTCTGACGTTGGGGCCGTACCGCCACCGAGATGTTGCAAAAATTGTTCTTTTAATGTGGGATTTGCTGAAAATATATCACTAATACGAGGGTTTAACTGTTTTTGAAAGGCATCAATAAATTCAGGTTTGGATCGAAAAATATTCAACAGGACTGGAATAAACTGGCTAATGGCTGAATTTTTTTCAGCTAAGTGTTGTGTATCACCGTCCAGCACAATCGAGGAGACGTGCTGCTTAATCAGCGCTAATAAATCTATATTCATATTTGTACTCCATGCAGTTGTCATTATTTTCATGTGTACTTTAGTTTATATGCTTATTTTTTGATCAAATGTAATAATTTGTTCAGACTTGTCAGCGCGTTAATCTCTTTTTATTTTCAATTTATTAATTTCAATCCTCATAAAAAAAGCCAGCCGAAGCTGACTTTTAGATATCAAATTAAAATGCTAAGACTTAACATTTTCCATGTTGAGCTTCAGCTTAAACGGCATAAAAAGCTTGAAGCACTTTACCTTTAACGGTGTGCTGAATTAATGGTGTGTTCTTACCATTTGACACAATCGTGTCTTTATTAATGGTCCACTCAAGTTCTGGATCAACAAGCACCCAACCCGCTTCATCTTCCCAACGTTGTTGCATATTGGCTACTTTAGCAGGTGCGAGTGTGACTTTCTCAACCCATTCCAGTGGGCTTAATAGGCCTTCTTGAATCAGTTGAATACCAAAAGGCACATAAGTATCAAATGCGGTAAAACCGGGCTGTGTTTCAGCAAATGGCGCCATTTTCGCAGAGCTGCTTAATGGCTCATGATGCGTACAGATCGCGTCAATCACACCGTCTTTTACCGCTTGTCTGAGCAAGTCTCTATCTTGCTCAGAACGCAGCGGCGGACGCACATGCGCAAGTGAATTAAAGCCGTCGATCAACTGATCAGTTAAATGCAATTGGTGCATGGCTACATCGCAAGTCACCGGTAAGCCTTTCGCTTTAGCATGTTTAATCAATTCAACAGATGCGCCTGATGACAACAAACCAAAATGCGCACGCACTTTAGTGGCTTCAATCATCAGTAAATATTTTGCAATGGCTACGGTTTCCGCTAATGCAGGGATCATCGGTAAACCTTGACGAGATGCGACAAAGCCTTCATGCACACAGCCATCTTTGGCAATCTGCGGTTCTTCGGCATAGAATACAACGGTCATGTTCAGACCCGCAGCATATTCCAAGGTACGAATCACCACATCATCGTCCATAAATGGCGCATTAGCATTCGATACCGCAGTACAGCCACCTTTTTTCAAACCCGCCATATTCGCAGGCTGCTTGCCTAACAAGCCTAGAGTTTGCGCGCCAATCACCTGCAGATAAATACCGCCGTCCAGCATGGCTTTTTCTACAAGACCATGAATTAATGCACCATTGTCTTGCACAATCGGTTTAGAGTCAGGCGGGGTAAACACATGCAAAATACCATTCGCACGCGCAGCCTTACCTTCTGACTTTAAAGTGCCGTGCTGCTGCTGACCCGGCTCTCGTAAACGCGCGCAAAGGTCAACCATACTTGGCATCAGCCATTTGCCTTGACCATCAATGGTTTCAGCGGCATTGCTTTCGGCAACCAATCGGCCATTTTCAATATAAACTGTCTGTACGCTGTCAGTTTGATTGATTGGATCTAAGACACGTACATTTTCAACTTTAACAATACTCATGACTATCCCTTAAACCGCAATCGCTTCAATTAAACCTTTTTCTTGCAACTGACCTTGCATTGCCAAAGCCAGTACCGCCATACGTACCGCAATACCATTGGTCACCTGATGTAAAATCACTGACTGAGTGCCATCGGCAATACTTGAGTCAATTTCAACACCACGGTTCATTGGTCCCGGATGCATCACGATGCAGTCAGGTTTAGCCAAAGCCAAGCGCTCTTTATTCAAACCGTACATTTTGTAGAATTCAGCTTGAGATGACAGCGCAGGAGAATCAATACGTTCATTTTGAATACGCAAGGTAATAATCACGTCGCAGTCTTGAATACCGGCTTCCATGTTGTTGAACAGACGAACGCCTTCGCCATAGTCATCAAAACCGTAAGGCAGCAAGGTATTTGGCGCAATGACACGAATATCTTTACAGCCTAATGTTTGTAATGCAGCGACATCTGAGCGGGCAACACGCGAATGCTTAATATCGCCAATGATGGCAATGGAAATGTCTTCAAAATTCTTTTTGGTTTCACGGCGAATCGTCAACATATCCAACATGGCTTGCGTAGGATGCGCATGACGGCCATCGCCTGCATTGATGATTGCCACATGCGGACAAACATCTTTGGCAATAAAGTGCGGCGCGCCTGACGATGAATGACGAACCACAAAAATATCGGTCGCCATCGCTTCTAAATTCCACAAGGTATCACGCAGTGTCTCGCCTTTTGATGTACTTGAACGTGCAATATCAATGTTCAATACGTTTGCAGACAGACGTTTTGCTGCCGCTTCAAAAGTGGTACGGGTACGTGTTGAATTTTCAAAAAACAGGTTCATTACCGTACGACCTTCTAAAAGGTTGTTGGTAATCAGCTGATTTTGGTCATTAAAAAAGGACTGTGCAGTGTCCAATATTTTTGTGAGAGTTTCTTTAGAAAGGCCTTCGATGGTGAGGAAATGTTTTAAGTTACCATCTTGGTTGAGTTGAATCTGGCTCGGTGTATGCAATGCCGCCAAGTGCATGAGAGATTCCTTATCGTTAAGTTAACGCATTATACAGAGAATCTTGGCAAATGGCAGTTGAAGTTTTCAACGTTCAATGCAAACGCATGATGTTATTCAAAATGAATTTTCAAATTCCTATCTATCATTTCAATTAGATAAATTAAACGTTTTAAATTAAACTTCACCTTTCCCCTTTCAAAAAGCCTTCAAACAGGACTTCTATCTGTCCTTATTTTTGATTGAATTGAATACTTTCAAACAGATAAAGTTCAGCTATAAACAGCCGCCTTCTGCGCAGTTAAATAACTTGTGAAATAAAGAAAGAGAGTTGATACGTCAGGCTGCGTGCAGCAGGAAATTTATGCTGCTGCTCACAGCGGGATTGAATTAACGCAATGCGCCAATATAACGATGTGCAACCTGTGCTTTACAGATGTCTTCCGCAGTCGGTTCGCTCATTAATATTTCTGCCGTTTCAGGCTGTACTGAACTGTCCGTCAATTCCTCTGCTTCAGAAACGGCAGCTTCATGCAAATTCAACTCACTATATAAACGTGCAACTAAACGAGATAATTCAGGATCAGCCGTTTCCAAAGCCAAGTTAGAAACAAAGCGTGCATATTCGACATTCTCAACCACATATAATGCGTCAATAACCCGACCTGACACACGACGTAAACGCGCGTAAATTAAAGTGGCGATTGAAAATGCGTTTGATTGACTATTGATTGCCAGCCCTGTCATAAATACCCCTAATGATATCAATATTATAAAGATCGAATTTTGATCAGGGTTATAGCAATTTTTGTACCATTAAGTGATATTTCTCACAATGTACACAGAATAAATTTGATAAAGTCATTCAAATCTACCGATATTTCTCCCGTTTCAGCGCAATATCGTCCGCCCAAATCCCCGAAAATACGTTAAAATATGCGATTGCTTTTTTGCCTTTGGAAATTTACATGAATTCGAAACCGCGTCTTTCTACATATTGGGTTACCTGTGCAGATGGACTGGAAACCTTACTCCGCGAGGAAATTGAAGGTTTAGGTGTTCAAAATATTGAACAGTTCCCGGGTCGTCTTGTATTCAAAGGCACACTTGAAGATGCGTACCGTATTTGCATGTGGTCACGTTTGGCTTCACGTGTACTCACCCCCATTCATACACATGAATTAGAGTTCACACATGATGCACGCGATGTAGCGGAAGAGCTCTATGAAGGTGCAATAAACTTTGACTGGTCACTTATTTTTGCACCACAAAGTACATTTGCCGTTCGTTTACATATTGAACGTGACATCAAAGTCAATTCTCAGTTCGCAACTTTACGTGTCAAAGATGGTGTGGTCGATTCCTTTATGGAAGCTGTGGGCAAACGTCCAAGCATTGACATTAAGCAACCTGAAATTACGTTGTATGTATTAGCTGGCAAAACTGAACATACTTATTGCTTAGATTTATCAGGTGATTCTCTGCATAAACGCGGCTACCGTCGCTACATGACAGATGCGCCGATTAAAGAAAATCTAGCGGCTGCCATCTTACAGAAAGCCAAACTTAAACAGCATCAACCCGATATTATTTTGGACCCAATGTGTGGTTCAGGGACATTTATCATTGAATCATTAATGATTTTGACTGACCGCGCGCCAGGCCTTGTTCGTCGTTTTGGTTTTAATGGTTGGAATGGTCATGACCATGAACTTTGGATGTCAATTAAAGGCGAAGCGGCTGAGCGTCATAAAGCTGCACTTGAAAATCCTCTCCCACAATTCTATGCATTTGATGCAGACTGGGAAGCGGTAAAAGCGACCAAACAAAATATTATTGCTGCAGGTTTCGAATCTGTACTTGATCAAATTAAAATTGAAGAACGTACACTTGCAGACTGGCCAGAATTCCAAGCAACAGGTAAGAAAAGCTTTGTTGTCACTAATCCTCCATACGGCGAGCGTTTAGGTGATAAAGCCTCTAACCGCGCACTGTATTTAGGTCTATCGGCATTATTACAAAAGAACTTCCCAAATCAGCCTGCTGCAATTATTGCAGCACAAGTTGAACAGGCCGATGTCCTTGCCTTTAATGATCCGCAAATTTTGCGTTTGATGAATGGTAAGCTGCCAATTTACGTCCGTTTTGGTACAGTCAAACCTGCAGCAGTTCAAAAGCCTTTCCTCGAGCATTGGGAACCTCAACAATTTGAAAAAATTGAAGGTGCAGAAGACTTTACTAACCGTCTGCAAAAAAACATGCAGAATCTTAAAAAATGGGCAGTTAAAGAAAATATTTTCTGCCTACGTTTATATGATGCCGATTTGCCAGACTTTAATGTCGCGGTAGATTTGTATGGTGATCGTTTACACGTACAAGAATACGCACCACCGAAAAAAATTGACCCTGAAAAAGCAAAAAAACGCTTTAACTTAGCACTTCAAGCGATTCGTGCAGTGACAGGCTTAGGTCGTGATGCGATTTTCATTAAAACACGTGCTCGCCAAGAAGGTAAAAATCAGTACACCAAACAAAGTACTGCGTCTAAACGTTTTATCGTGCAAGAGGGCAAAGCAAAGATTTTGGTGAACCTAACAGACTACCTCGATACAGGTCTGTTCCTTGACCATCGTCAAATGCGTCTACGGATTGCCAAAGAAGCCAAAGGTAAACACTTCCTGAACTTATACAGCTATACCTCTACAGCGAGCTTACATGCAGCGCTTGGCGGTGCAGCAAGTACGACCAGTGTCGATTTGTCAAATACCTACCTAAACTGGTCTAAAGAGAACTTTGTACTGAATGGTTTGACTGTAGATCATGCAGATGAACAACATCAGTTCTTCTCTAGTGACTGTTTTGAATGGTTAAAAGAAGGTCACGAGCAATATGACCTGATCTTTATTGACCCACCAACCTTCTCAAACTCTAAAAAGTTCTATGGTACTTTTGATGTCCAACGCGACCATATGTCTTTACTTAAACGTGCCATGAACCGTTTAACCACTGACGGTACGCTTTACTTCTCAAACAACTACCGTGGTTTTGAGATGGACGATGTGATCATGGCAATGTTTGATGTTGAAGAAATCAGCAATGAAACCATTGGTCTAGACTTTAAACGTAACAGCAAAATTCATCGTGCATGGAAAATCACCCATCCACAAATCTAAGGTTTAACTTTAGCAATTCCTGATCTATGAAATGAAGCACGTCAGTGCTTCATTTCAACCACGACTCCATCTGGATACGTTACTCGAATATTTTCATGTCGCTCTTGCAGCACAATACGGTTAATCGGTGCGACTTCTGGAGATTGTATTAACCCGACCTGATCCGCTGCCCTTTTCTTTTGAAGCAAATAATCACTCATGGTTGAGCCTTCAAGCTGGGTTTCTTGAATGATCTTATTATTACGATTAGATTTATGATTTGAATTTTTCTGCTGCTCTTCTTTGGGTTTAGCTGCTTCACTCTCAATAATATCTAAGGTTTCTTCACTAAACTGTTTTTTACCTTGCGTTTCATTCGACAAACGTTGATCTGAAATTGACGTCCCCGCAAAAGCTATAGACTGAACAGCGATTAAAAAAATGCTACTAATAAGACTGTGTTTTACCCAAGAACATTTAGGCATGGATGAATGAATAAGTTTCCGTCTAAAAAAATAATCGTGTGACATGGTGTCTTTCCTATTGTTGTTTTGATTGGCTAGTTGCCCATTGACGCTAGCAACTTTTCAACTATTCAACAATGGCTAGGCCGCTGTGTTCCGATAAACTGAAAATCATAATTCTGTAGCCAAAAATACAAAACCGCCAATCTATGACGGTTTTATATTTTTTAAACTTAACTACTCACTACTGGTTGCTTATTTCTTTTGTATAGCTTGACCAAAAAGCTTTTGACCAAACTTATATTGCATACTCATGACCATATTATTGCCATCGCGCTTGCCTTGCCCTGATGTTTCAAAGCCTGCAAACATGACTTCGGCTTCCTGTCCTGACAAACTTTTGCCCTGTAATTGCAAAAAGTTATTCATGATTGCAGTCATCATATTTTTATCAAAACTTAAGTCTGCTTGAAAATCTAGTAAGCTCGGCACCATTTTAATAAAAGACTCCATTGAGGCATGGTGACCCGGCATGACTTTCCCCACGACATTTGCAGAGGCTTTACCTCCACCAATACTGATCGAGTTATCTTTAGATTCAAAATCAAAACCTTGGCTTGCGATTGCTAAGAATGCTTGAGTCATTTCTTCACTTGATTCACCCACTGCATCGCATGAATTTTCCACCTGATGCAAAAGTTCACTAAATGCACGAACTTTATCTAAATTAACTTTATGCAATGCCAAATTCAGTGCGAAATCTTTAGTGACCGGTGAACCAGGGAAATCCATTTCATCAGCTTTTAAGTAGCCTTCAAAGTCCACATCATGTTTATTTAGTTCGGTCTCCCAACGCAGTTGCATACCACGCATACCGCCTGAGAACTTTTGATCTAAACGTTTGATAGAACCCGCTTGAATTTCAACAAAACCATTTTCAAGATTTTTCTGATTTAGACCTTGATTGGTCTTCATCGAAAAATTTTGCACCAAGGTTTGCATTGGACCTTCACTCAACCGAACCACAGGTAAATGGATTGAAAGCTCAGAGACCTTAGTGGCCTGCCCCGGTAAACTATTAATTCGAATTTGCAATTGGCTTGCATCAGCTTGTACTGTTGCACCTTGTGCAGTCGTTTTAAATGCAGGAATCTTTAGATCTGTTTTACTTTGACCAATCCAATTGACCAAAGTTTTTGCCGTTAAGTCCGTATCAAAAAGCTTGGCATATTCGGACGTACTTTGTTGTTGAACAATCTTAAAGTTCGAGTTGATGTTATAACCTTTCAACCCACGTTGAATCTGATCGGTACCCTTCAATACGATCACTTCTTTGGGTTTACACGGGTCTGTTTTCAGAGTTAATACCCAATCGACCGTTCCGCCCATCAAGCCCATTTGATAATTGCTGTACTTCACATCAACATCTTGTACAGCAGCTGACCAATTATTCTGTGTATAAAATTGGGCAAGAGATTTATCTGCATATAAATTCCCTCCCACCACAGCTGCTGAAAGCACCACTAAACTGCCAATTCCCCACATCAATTTTGACATGTCTTTCTCATTCTGATTATTCTTTGCGCAGTATACTGAAGAACTCAGTTACATAAGTACACAATTAGAATGATTTTAAATGATTGATTTGGCAGTTTTAATTGATTTTTTGATGGCTATCACTTTAACTATATACGCCCAGCTTCAAAATAACTTATACGTTTACGATCAAAAGCTGCATATGGATTGCCTTTAAAACTATGAAAATAGTGCTTGGCTTTTAACACGTGAGAGGTGGTATTTTTCATCCATCCTATACGAGGGTCCTTCTCTGCCAGAGTGATGCAATAGGTTTCTTTGCCACGTCGCTTGGTCTGTTGCTTGGCATGAAAAACTAAACTTGCAAATACATCTAGATATTCAGGATGACATAGTGGACTATGCAGCATTAAATAATCGAAAGTTCCCTGAATTTTTGGCAGTGATAATACACCACGCACACTCGCATAGGCATTATAAAAAGGCTTCATCAACTTTAATGGACGTGAATAGTCGATCACACGAGTTTGTTTGAAACTCTTTTGATTCCATAATCCGTAGAGTCCAACCAACAGATTATGCTGATCATAAATCAAATAAAAATCGTCCAGATTTAAGCCTGCCCAAAATGGATTTTGACCATCAACCAACGCATTAAAATCATAGCTAGGTAAAAAATTATAATGGTCTTTCATTTTTAAAATGAAATCATTTGCTTCATCTACACGTTCAGCAGTCAGGGTTTTAAATTGATATTGATTGAAAGCTTTTGGTTTCACTGCTTGTGAAACAGTAAAGGTTCGGATTTCGTCATAAAAATATGGCAACGGAAAACCTGATCTTTCATGATGTAAAATACTAGCTGCGACAATATTGGCGTTTAAAACTACACTTTCAAAAATCGTATCTTGGGGGATTTCATCATGGACATAGTCCATTAATAATCGCATGACTTTAGCACCACGATACGCCGGATTCATTCTTAAATCGGCAACATAACGTATTAGGTCAGGCTGACCATTGATATAACAATAACGCCATCCCAAATTCATCATCGCAATCACAATAGATGGATCATTCACAGGGACAACCACTTTTAAATCTGGTCGATTATACTGGGCATGGCTAGCAGCCAAATAACTCGGGTGACGCTCATAAGATAAGGTAATGCCATTACTTGGCACACTCTCAGCACTAATTTTCATTAGTTGCTCATCATCTTCTACAGTCGCATTTCGAACCGCAAACTTAGTTTCATTCTTTGAATGATATAGCGCCGTTTCATCGAACGGTGCATCTAACACATCGATATCCATCTCAATACTCAATTATTTTTGTTTTCATTTTCTTAAGCGGCTCAGGCTTAATATTCCCTTCAATCATGCCATTGTTCATGGCTAGTGTTTTGTAGTAGTCCCAAGCATCTTGTACATGTACCACTTCAGGTTCATCCAACTGCCCTAGATCGCGTGCCAATTCATAATGAAAATTATGTTTAAGCAAACGGTCTAGTGCTTGAGCGGATGGTTGTTTATCTACATTGCCTTCACTGAGTAAAATATAGTGCGGTTTTTTAACAGAACATTGTTCGATACCCAAGATACTAATCGGCAAATAATCCGCTTGTTTAAACTCTGCAAGAACTTTAACTGCAGAATTGTGGTCGAGCTTTTCTCCGACCAAATCTACCGTCATTTTACGACCTAAAAATTTGAAACATGGCACTTGCTGATAAAAGTCGGTGACTTCTAATTCATCATCAATCACATAACGAATTAATCCTGAACCTGTCGTGATCACAGGACTAACGATATCGCCTATTTTCAGTTGCCACGATGGCACCACTTTTTGGCTGTCTTGCAAAATAAATTCATAAAAATGTGACTGATAACTTAAGGTAAAACGGTTTGCAAATGGAATCGTCACTACGCCTTCAGTTGCCCATAAACCTTTACCTTCAAATGCTACACCTGCAATTCGTTGCTGGAGTTGTACTGCCCACTGCTCTGCGCTCGCTGTATCCCAACTCGAAACCAGACTGAGTTTAGGCCACAGTTTTTTCCACGCCGATGCTTGGGTCAAATCCAAGTCTTGTAAGCGATAGCATTGTTGACAAGATTTAGGAACTTGCAGAAAACTCAATCCCTCACGTTGCCATTGTCCAGTTTTTAAGACCTGCACAATTTCAGCTTGATGTTCTTGAATGATATCCAACAATTGCAAAGCAAATGTAGGACTCCATACCGAAATCATGCCTAAATGCTTATCTGCAACGAGATACACCGCGGTTGCAAACATGGCATCTTCGGCTGAATTCGCCATCGCAATTTCAGTCGGTACCGACTGGGTAATTTTACTCAACACTCGCTTCGACAGATTAAGGAGCGCACTATCATCATTCAAATTACTATTTTCTAAAAGCTTTCGCTGGCTTTCAGGCAACCATGAAACCGACCAATAATGCGTTGAATTCTTCAGTTGTGGATGAGTTCGGTATAAATTGGTGAGCCATAACCCAATAGCTTCATCCAATTCATCTAAAAAAGCCTGAGTATAGGGAATGAATTTAATTGCTTCACTCGACCCACTGGTGGGTTGAAAACGGACAATTTTTTCAGGCCCCAAACAATTTTTGCCACTTTGTCTGGATTGTTCAATTTGGCTTTTCCAATTGCTATAACGCGATAGCGGATATTTTTTGGCAAATTGCTCATAGCTTAAATTTTGTGAAATGTGCTTCTTTAAAAAATAGCTTAATTTTTTACGTTGCACATTTTCCAGCTGATTTGCCTGCTGTGTATAGCGTTGAAATGCTTTACGGCAGGCAATATTCAAAACTTGATGTGCTGTAGTGAGAAGCAATCCCATTAGGCCACCTTCGAGTCTGAACCTGTCGCAATATGCAATGTACGTGACTTATAACGTAACTTGCTGTCATGTTTACTCACACTGGTGGTCTTGGTTAAGAATCGATTTACATAACGGTATAAATCGCTCCAACGTAATTCACCAATGCACGGTAGTTCAGTTCCATCGACCCACGTTGGGTTCTTATCTTCAAAAAAAGCAATCTTGGTATTGTTTTCGCGCATCTCATGGGTGATTGGCGCAACATCTGCTTTGAGTGGCTGGTAGTCTTCGCCAAAATTCAGAAGACCTGTTTCATGGTTATAGTATTCTGAGTAATATTCTTTACAGTACGATTCGACAAAGTCTTTGAGATGGGCATTTTTCTCACCATAATGTGGATAGTAGCTGTAGTAGTTATTGGCTAAGAGCAGATAAGTTTTAAAGCCTTTAGAGATTAAAATCCAATATACAGGGGTTCTTGGATGACGAAATTTAAAACTAATAATATAACGGAACATTGCTCGGGTTAATGCACGATTCCCCCAATACTCTTTCTCAATAATGGTATCACCACTGAAAAAAGCATGTCGGGCTTTACCATCAACAATAAAGTCACGCTCCATAACCGTCGAGAATCCGACAATTTGATTATTTTTCGGTTCAATAATGAAAAAAACACCGGTTTTTTCTAAGAAGTCGCGTTCAAAAATTTCATAACGGGTATTGGCATAATATTTTTGGTAAATACCATACATGCGTTTGAGTTCTTGAACAGTGATGTCATCTGTACGTTTATATAAACTATAAGGTTCTTTTTTGATCTGCCTAAGCAGTTTAAATTCCATCATAATCATAATTCCCTGTTGCCATTCATTCATGATGAACGAGCGATATTGTTTTTGTTTTACAGAACACAGTCATCTCGTTGGATGTGTGCGGACGTCATATTAGTGGGTGAAAATGATGAAATGCAATGAACTTTACGTATTTAAACGAAAATTACGACAAGCGTAAAATTAAAAAACCCGGCCTAAACCGGGTTTCTGTTTTTACAACTAGATGTAGCAGATTTGTGCTTTTTAGTTGAGTTTTAACTTTTCAAAAGTTAGGTGATCTCCTTCCGCTTGAACGACAATCGTATCGCCCGGTTGGAAAGCACCTGATAAGATTTTCTGTGCCAATGTATTTTCAACTTGTTGTTGGATAGCACGTTTCAGAGGACGTGCGCCATACACAGGGTCAAAACCAGCATCGATAAGTAATTCAAAGGCACTATCTTCAACCGCCAAACTCATATCTTTATCTGCCAAACGTGAACGTAAGCGATCCAACTGAATATCCGCAATGCCACGAATTTGCGCTTTTTGTAAAGAGTGGAAAACCACCAACTCATCAATACGGTTCACAAATTCAGGTCGGAAATGTTCAGATACCGCAGCCATAACCACAGCGCGAACTTCGTCTTTCGACGGGTTTTCACCTAATTCACGAACATCGGTTGAACCTAAGTTCGAGGTCATCACGATCACGGTGTTTTTGAAATCAATCACACGGCCTTGTGAGTCTGTTAATCGACCATCATCCAACACTTGAAGCAAGATGTTAAACACGTCTGGATGTGCTTTTTCAACCTCATCAAACAACACTACACTATAAGGTTTACGACGAACAGCCTCGGTTAACACACCACCTTCTTCATAACCCACATAGCCCGGAGGCGCACCTACTAAACGGCTCACAGAATGCTTTTCCATAAACTCTGACATGTCGATACGAATAATCGCATCATCACTGTCAAATAAGAAATTACCTAAAGCTTTGGTTAACTCAGTTTTACCTACACCTGTAGGCCCAAGGAATAAGAATGAACCGCTTGGGCGGTTTGGATCGGATAATCCTGCACGAGAACGACGCACCGCATTCGACACTGCTACGACAGCTTCATCTTGACCAACTACACGGTTATGTAAGAACTCCTCCATGTGTAAGAGTTTTTCACGTTCACCTTGCAGCATTTTCGCAACAGGAATACCTGTAGCCGCACTTACCACTTCAGCGATTTCATTTTCTGTGACTTTAGTACGAATCAATTTCGGTTCTTCGTTCACCTCGGCGACTTCTTCTTCATTCAAGCGTTTTTGCAACTCAGGAATAACACCATATTGCAAGCGGCTGGCTTCTGCTAAATCACCTTCACGTTGTGCTTTTTCAAAGGCAGTACGTGCTTTATCTAGCTCGATTTGAGCCTGATTCGTGCCGTCAACCAAACGTTTTTCCGCAATCCACACTTCTTCCAAATCACTATATTCTTTTTGAACTTCAGCAATTTGTTTCTCTAGGTGCTCAACTTCAGCTTTTGAGACTGAATCTGCATCTTTTTTCACCGCTTCTAACTGCATTTTCAATTGAATTAGGCGACGATCTAAACGGTCTAATGGCTCAGGTTTTGAGTCAATTTCCATTTTGATACGTGATGCAGCTTCATCAATCAAATCAATGGCTTTGTCTGGCAACTGACGGTCTGTGATGTAACGATGCGACATTTTTGCCGCAGCAATAATCGCAGAATCTAAAATTTGCACACCATGATGGGTTGCATATTTGTCTTTTAGACCACGTAAAATCGCAATGGTATCTTCCACACTCGGTTCATCAACGATCACTTTTTGGAAACGACGCTCTAGAGCCGCATCTTTCTCGATATATTGGCGGTACTCATCTAAAGTGGTTGCACCTACACAGCGTAGCTCACCACGCGCTAATGCAGGTTTAAGCATATTCCCTGCATCCATTGCACCATCACCTTTACCTGCGCCAACAAGCGTATGTAATTCGTCAATGAAGAGAATGATCTCGCCATCATATTTGGCCAAATCTTTTAGAACGGCTTTAAGACGTTCTTCAAATTCACCACGGTATTTTGCACCTGCAAGCAATGAACCAAGGTCGAGTGAAAGTACACGTTTACCTTTCAGACTTTCAGGAACTTCGCCATTGACGATACGCTGTGCTAAGCCCTCAACGATTGCAGTTTTACCCACACCCGGCTCACCAATCAGTACGGGGTTGTTTTTACTACGGCGTGATAAAACCTGAATGGTACGGCGAATCTCTTCGTCACGACCAATGACCGGATCTAGCTTACCTTCTAATGCACGTGCATTGAGGTCTAAGGTATATTTGTTGAGTGAATCACGTTGATCTTCGTGGTTATTACTCATGACTTGTTCACCGCCTCGTATTTGTTCAATTGCACTACGTAATTTATCTGTCGTTACGCCTACACTATTTAATAAGGTTTTGGTTTTACCCGTTTCAGCTAAACCGAGAATCACCCAATCTGTAGAAAGAAACTCATCTCCAGCTTTTTGCGCAAAACTATCGGCTAAATTTAGCGCTTTGACTGCTTCAGGATTTAGGTTGATGTCCCCTGTAGGCGTCGCAATGGTGGCGGTATCCTGTAGGGCTTGCTGAAGTTTGGTTTTTAACTCAGGAAGATTAGCACCTGCCTGTTGTAACAAGCTTTGGTTCGAAGGCTCTTCAAGCAATGTCGAAAGAATATGGATTCCTTCAATGGCTGTATGGTCTTTCCCCATTGCTAAAGATTGGGCATCGGATAATGCTTGCTGCAAACGGTTTGTGAATTTTTCGAATCGCATTCTTGTTATTCCTCACAACAAATTCTGTACTTGAAGCATATATGGGAGTCATATTTAAAATTTCAAATACATTTTTCAAATATTTTTCAATGAGTTAATTTTAAGATAAAGATAAATCTCAATTATAATATTGGTATAAATAGAATACTTTTCAAGTCATTTATTGAAGAATTTAGTACTTTATTATATTGTTTAAATACATATGTATTTTTAGGCAATTTTCTTGTCAACTCAACTGACTTTCTGACAATAAAATTCAATGATTTTCCATTTGCTTAAATAATACAAATGTCAAAAAAGCCCACATTTACATGCAGGCTTTTGCTTAATCCACTGAAAAGTTCAGCTTAAGGTGCAGGATTTGGCTGTTGGCGATGAATAGCTTCAATCCCTTTTAAAATGTCTTCTGATAAATTCACCTCAAAAGCATCAATATTTTCTTTCAACTGATCTAGATTTGTCGCACCAATAATTGTACTGGTGACAAAAAATTGCTGCTTAATAAATGCTAGTGCTAACTGTGTCAACGTTAAACCATGCTGTTCAGCCAATTGTGCATATTGTTCTGTTGCCCATTCACTCTCCGCATTTGAATAGCGGCTGAAGCGTGAAAATAGTGTCACTCGAGCATTGGCAGGACGTGCACCATGACGGAATTTACCTGTTAGATAACCAAATGCTAAAGGTGAATATGCCAATAAGCCCACGCCTTCGTAGTGTGCAATTTCAGATAAACCGATTTCATAAGTACGGTTCAATAAACTATATGGATTTTGCACACTGACAATTTTTTCTAAACCATGCTTTTCTGCAAGTTGTAGGAATTTTAAAGTTCCCCATGGCGTTTCATTAGATAGTCCAATTGAGCGAATTCGACCTTTTTTCACTTCATGACTTAAAGCAACCAATGTTTCTTCTAAATTGGTAATAGTTTGCGTATTGTTCGCTTCGGCATTGCCATAACCCAATTTACCAAAAAAGTTAGTTGGACGTTGCGGCCAATGAAGTTGGTATAAGTCAAGATAATCTGTCTGTAAGCGAAGAAGAGATTGATCTAGAGCAGACTCAATTTCCGAAGCAATAAATTTGGTTTGCCCGTCACGAATATGACTACCGCCTTGTGACGGTCCTGCAATTTTTGAAGCTAAGATTAATTTATCACGTCCACCGCGAGCTGCAATCCAGTTACCTATAATAGTTTCAGTTGAACCTTGGGTTTCAGGTTTCGGTGGGACAGGATACATTTCTGCAGTATCCCAAAAGTTAAGACCACGCTCTAAAGCATAATCCAGTTGCTCGAAAGCTTCTGCTTGGGTGTTTTGTTCACCAAACGTCATAGTGCCTAAACAAATTTCTGGAACTAAAATTCCGCTATGTGCCAATGGTTTAAATTGCATGCCACAAATTCCCTCTTTATTTTAAATATCAATATATAAGTCACGAAGTAGCTTACCTAAGATATCGGCTTTGTTTAAATCATAATTTTCTGTTTATTTGTCAAAAAATGTGAGAAAAGCTTGTTCAGATATAATAGTGAGAAATGAATAGACATAAAAAAAGCAAACCCCTGAGTTTGCTTTTTTTTATTTAGAAGAATGATTATTCTTCGTCGTCAAATTCGTCAGAAGCCAATTGACTTTTATCTTCAAGCGATGCATCAAAAATTAGAATCGCTTTACCATCAGTTTCGATCATGCCTTGCTCTTCAAGTGTTTTTAGAACACGACCAACCATTTCACGGGAACAACCCACGATACGACCAATCTCTTGACGAGTAATACGAATCTGACGACCATTCGGCAAAATCATTGCTTCAGGTTGTGAAGATAAATCAATTAAGCAACGTGCAATTCGACCTGACACGTCAATAAACGCAAGGTCAGTTACTTTACGCGTCGTATTTTTAAGACGGCGTACAAGCTGTGCAAATACCGCATAACTTAAGTCTGGGTATTGTTTGCTTAATTCATGAAAGTTTTCATAGGTAATCTCAGCAATTTCACATACATCACGCGTACGCACTTCTGCAGTACGCTGTGCATTTGCTTCGAATAGACCCATTTCCCCAAAAAAGTCACCCGCATTTAAGTACGCAACCACAATTTCACGCTCATCATCTTCGCGTAAAATGATAGATACTGAACCCTTAAGAATTAAATACAAAGATTTAGATTCTGAGCCCGCATCAACGATTGTTGTACGTTTTGGGTAACGATTGATATATGCACGTTTTAATAATGCCTTCACCGACTCAGGTAACTGCCCCGGAGATAGCGCATCTGTGCTAAGTTGTGAAAAGTTTGAAGTCATGCTAACAGTTTCCGAATATGGATAATTTATAGATCGCACAAGACCTAAAGTGAACTTGTCACACGTAAGAGTTGAAATTCCTTATCAACTCAATTTATGTTAGTGTACAGGTACTGCGTAAATTTATAGCTTTTTTTAGGGACTTGCAATGCAAACTAGTGTTCATTGGCTAGAGAATGTTGCTTTTGAAGCAAAAACTCAAAGTGGTCACACTGTTATGATGGATGGATCACAAGAATATGGCGGTGAAAACCGTGGTCCGCGCCCAATGGAACTGATTTTAACAGGACTTGGTGGTTGTGCATCTTTCGATATTGTGACGATTTTAAAGAAAGCACGCCAAGACATTACTGATGTTCGTTGTGAATTAAATGCAGAACGTGCCGACACTATTCCTGCTGTATTCACTAAAATTCATTTGCACTTTGTAGTCACTGGTCATGGCGTGAAGGAAAAGCAAGTTGCAAAAGCGGTTGAACTTTCTGCTGAAAAATACTGTTCTGCTAGTAAAATGCTGATGGATGGTGGTGTAGAAATTACCCATGACTTTGAAATTTTAGAAGCTGAAGCGGCATAATATATTTGCTCAATTAAAAGCCGCATAGAATGCGGCTCTTTTGTTTCAAACAATCCGCTAAAGCACACATTGTATAAAGCACTGCTATATAGTCATAAACGCAGAAATATGAGCCAAAGAAGTTTGGCTTAATCACTTAAACAATCAATATCCAAATTGATGTATTTGCACATAGATGCATTTACACCCAATTCCATCTCATGATGATTTTACGACTCAATCCATATGAATCTATTCAAGCCAAATACGATTGAAAACGATTGCGAAGAACACCTTACATATAAGTAGATTTGATTTAACTATAGTCTTAATAACACTTTAATTAGGGTGTGTTGACACTTTTAGCTTAAAAAAATAGCGAAGTAGTAAAATCAAATCGCCAAACCCAATTTTACTATTCGCTATGCCTCGTACCATGCTGACAGATCAACACTGGCAAAAGTTGAAAGTTATTCTGCGTAATTTATCCATTCACCACAACTCAAATTTACGCAATTTTATTGAAGCTATTCTCTATAGAATTAGAACAGGCTGTCCGTGGCGAGATATTCCTTCTTGTTTTGGTCATTCAAACTCTATTTTCAAACGTTTTAATCGTTGGTCAAGCAGCGGTAAGTTACTTAGATTATTCAAATTACTAGCCTCATGCCCCGATATGGAGTGGATTTTTATTGATGGCTCTCATGTACGTGCTCATCAACATTCTGCCGGCATAGCGAATCAATCTATTTCTAAAAGTGTAGGAGGAAACTCCTCAAAAATACATTTGATTGTTGATGCACATGGCAATCCTATTGATTTCATGATTACCGATGGAACCACACATGATGTTAAAGTTGCACATGATTTAATATCAACATTAGATTTAAAAGAGACAAAAGTGGTATGCGCAGATAAAGGCTATGATTCAGAATCACTGCGTGAACAGATCAGGAAAACAAGGACTAAAGCGAATATACCAAGGAAAACGAATAGCCAATCGAACAATGACCATATGGACTGGTATTTATATAAAATCAGGCATTTAGTTGAAAATATGTTTTGCAGATTAAAGGAATTTAGAGGAATAGCTACTCGATATGACAAGCTCAAAAGGAATTATCAAAGTTCTGTTGCTTTAGCCTGTATATTTTTATGGCTACCTTTATAGGGTTAATTATGAACAGTAAATGTCAACAGACCCTAATAATTTCAGATAAAAAAAAGCAGAATAATTTTGATTCTGCTTTTTGAATTTGGTAGGTTTAACCAGATTCGAACTGGTGACCTCTACGATGTCAAGGACAAGCTAATATATTAAATATCAATATTTTAATTTAATACTGACGCTAATTTGTCGCATATTCCATTTAATCCATTTATGCATTTTACTTCATACTTATAGTTTGTTCAGGATGATATTCACATTACATAATCATATACTCACATCATCTTAAGATACGGATGCTAACAATGATTGTCATGAAGAAAAATAAAAAGTATCTCTCCTATGTTAAACAAGAAGATGATTTGGATTATTGGGAATTATCAGAAGTGAATTTTGTAGATCAATCGGGTTGGCATTGGACCAATGATTATGAGAAAGCTAAATATTTTATGAGCGTTCGAGATGCTGATATTTTTTTAGCTAAGAAGAAAGGTGAATTCTGGGAGGGTGTGGAGATAGTTAATGAGTGATTTAGAG
The DNA here is from genome assembly GCF_013418475.1 of Acinetobacter sp. YH12140. Lineage (NCBI taxonomy): Bacteria > Pseudomonadati > Pseudomonadota > Gammaproteobacteria > Moraxellales > Moraxellaceae > Acinetobacter > Acinetobacter sp. YH12140. The sequence continues at coordinate 320,835 of NZ_VPBZ01000002.1, read as the reverse complement.
TAAATATCAGACTAGCAAAGTATGCAGCTTGGCATGTTCCTCTGCTAGCAACTTACGATAGCATTAATCCGATTTTAAAAATGCAATTACCGTTAATCGGTGGGTGGTAATATCCAATGATCTTCATTAAAAAAAGTGTTTTTTTGATGGAAATTATGATAAAACCCCAAAATCCAACTAATGTATGAACAATACAATTTCCTTTAAGATGAAGATTTTAAAATGTTTTTAGTTAAAAGTTGCTCTGCAAAATACAATGTCTGTAACTCTAAAACACTAAAAATAGGTACATTGCATGAGTATAGGGAGACTGAAAGCGAGCAGATTGCCGATAAGGAAGAAGGTTTTTTTAATATTATTTTTGATATTAATGATAAGTTTGTTGATAGAGACCTATTCAATCACTTAAATTACTCCCACAACAGTAATTTAAAGGCGTATATAGAAAATCTAACGATAAAATATCCATTTGAAAATTTTATAAGAATTGATTATAAAGCGAGATACAATTGGGTTAATAATAATCGATTCATATTCTGCATATCCAAGCTTGAGAATCATGAAGATTCTGTTTCTATTTTTCCAGATTATGATGATTACTGGTATGTGAGTCTATTTAAGAAGGAGCTATTTGTTAAAGCTCTTGAGGAGGCTTTATTTAATAAAATTGTAGAAGATTTAGTAGATGGTAAGCAGGTATTTCATAAGCCTATTGTTGATATAAGTAAGCTCAAAATCAAAAGTCACTATCAAGACATTTTATATAAAGATAGAGATCTATATTTAGATAATCATAATATAGACACAATGAAGAATGATTTAATCGGAATATTTAATGATATTAAATATATAAAGCCCGATATATTTAAAGATGAATATGAGTTTAGAATTGTATTTGATTTTTATGAAGACGGTTGTTTGTTAAATCCAATCGTAAAAAGTATCATAATCCCTGACAATATTTCACACATTATAAAACAACCTAATGTCTGTCTTTGATTTAAAAAAATCCCCCCTATTTGAGAGCCTCTAATTCACACACTGTACGCATACAGTGACATGAAGTTTTGTAGAGATTGAATGTGCTGTGCCGCCTGAAGCAGGATGCACAGCAATAAAATATTAAGCGCCTTTTTCATGTTCAATAATAACTTGAGCTACTGCTTTGGCTGCTGACCAATACTTTGAGTTAAATGCAGCGAGTTCCGTATCATTCGAAATAAATCCGAGTTCTACGATCAAGCCACCAGCATTGATAAATCCAAGTTTTCCACGGGCTGACTGTGATTGATCAATCCAACCCTTATCACCACGTAAGCGACTGCCAAACACATCAGCAACGGCTTTAGATAACTTTTGCGCTAAGATTTTATCTTTGGGTAGCGCAATTGTCTCAATGCCGTTTGCTTGTTTCGATGCAGCAGCATTCATATGGAATTCAATTGCGATCGATGCACCTTTTGCCAACGCGATAGCATTTGTAAGCGGGAGATTAATTGTTCCTGCCCCATCGGTTTTATAAGACAGACCTGCAGCTGCAAGATAGTGAGCGACAGCATTTCGGAATTGTCGCACTAATTCAGCCTCTTTGTATTTGCCGTTTACAGCTCCTGGATCTGAATTACTATGCCCTGCTGTAATCGTCACAAATTGATTTACATCGTGTAGTTCAGGTTGCTTTTTCAGGCGGGCAAGAACCATGGCCACACCAACAAACATACCAACCCACTCTACAATGTTTTCAGGAATCTTGTTTTTTAGTTCCTGTGGAATAACATTCCAAATATTTAAAAACTGCTCTGAGAATAAAATCAAGGCATAAAAAAAGGCGCTTAATGCGCCCACTTGTATTGACTTGAGTTTCCAAGCCTGTTTCCAGTTATCGATTAGTTTCATTTACCACCTCTGTTTTACACTCGTTATTTAATTTTCGCTTTGTGAGCTCGTGAATTTCTTTTTCGCGCTGATTTCGTTGCCATGAGAAATAAACATTAATGAGCAAGCCCAGCACAGCAACACCTATACCTACCCATCCCATCCAATCAATGCCCATAAAAAAACCGGCAAAGCTTGCTGCTCCACCGGTCACTGTTGCTTTTGAACCCAAAGCTGCAGCTGATGTTTCTGCCACCGCTGCTGTCGTTTCAGACATGTTGCCCCCTATTTTTGGCAATAAAAAAGCACCTTTCGGTGTATTAAATAGCTTGTATCTGCGATGCGTATGCCGACCAGTTATCCGCTGCTTGATATGCAGCAACAGAAGCTGCGGGAACTTTAAAAATGCATCCTGTTTTTAAACCGGTGAATGTTGTGGTAGTAATTGTTGGTGGTTCGATTGAATGCATAATAATTTGATTACAAGCAGACCATCCCCCGCATCCACTACTCCCAATACTTGTCACTGTAGAGCTGAATTCAGCTGTCAATAATTGAGTCCATCCAAAAAAGCAGTTCCCAGGTATTGCTGCCACATTCGATAAAACTTTAAGATATTTAGCTGTAGACCACCCCTGAAATGCAGAATTTCCTAGTGTTAAATTAACCCCAGCATTAAGTTCCAAGCCAGCCGCAGCTGTCCAGTTATTGAAGCAAAATGCACCAACATCTATAGCCGCACCTTTGATAACTAATGATTGAGCAAGAGTCCAACTATTACAGGCACTGTAACCAAGAGCGGTTACCTCTGCATTGATTACCAATCCTGTTGCACGTTTCCAAATTGAATTTGCATTCCCATGTGGTGAAAATGCGTAATCACCGATCGCCCCATTAATTTCGTTAAGTGTGACAACACCAATATTTGCTGGAAAATTTTCTAAAGTTCCAGAAAACTGTATTACACCACCGCCTGTTGTATCGCTCGGAGCAAAAAGTTCAATAGACTGTGAAGCACCATCCTTTTCAGCAGTCACTGTCACTTTTTGCCCGCTTGTGTACGAAGCTGAAAAAGGGACTATAAAGTCCCCATTTGCATCCGCTGTGCCAGTATATATTGTCATTTTCAATCCTCAATTTCGATGGTAATAACTGAGCCAGCTTGAGCTTTGCCGTTAATCCGAGTTCCGTCGAACCTCATATTTGCTTTTAGTGACTCATCAAGATTTACTGAAATGTTTGCTGCTGGCAATGTTGAGCCGATAACTTTATCTTTTGATGCTGTGGCTGTAAGAGCCAAACTCACAGATTCAACAAAGAAGTTGTGTTCAAAGATTTGGTAGCTTTCAAACCCGTCACGTACAGACCAAAGCTTTAATTTGTGCGCTTTATTCTGCAGAAGTGCTGACGCTGGGATGGTGTAATTATCCAAACCAATATTGATTTCACTGTGAATAATTCCATCTTGAACTGTTGATAATTCAAGCGAATATGTAACCCCATTTTCTAGAGTCACACTGCCATCAAACCAACCAATAATTTCTCCGCCAGTTTGCTGTAAACGATTTCGATGCGCCCAAGTCAACAAAATATCGTTAGAAATAACGTGAGTTTCTGGAAAATAATTTCCATTAAATCTCACATTTGCGGGCGGGTATGGTTTGAATGCGCGTGCATTCATTTCAATAGCAATTGAGCCTTCCTGTTCCAACATGCCTGACGGGGTTGTAGTTAGTGCTGAGACAAAAACTTCTTCGCCAGAAATGTACTCAGTTTGATCGTATGCAACATCATTTCCACAGAAATAAAGTTTTGTTCCTACTCCCCAAGCCTGCGGCAATGAATCCAGCACACCACGTTTTACATTCACAACACCTGTATGTGGATCAACACCCTGAAAGACCATCCATTCGCCTGGAGTTCCAATCCAGTCACTACCACACTTAATTAGAGTACCGATTGACACACTTGCGATAACAGTGCTGTCTTTAACAACAAAACTTGTTGAGGTTCTTGAAATAATCTGATCAAGTTCAGCAGCAGGCTCGTAGTTAATTGTCGCAGCACGAAGCCATTCCTCACCTTCTGTGCCGTCGTGCGTCATCATCACAGCATAAAGAGAATTGGATTGTGGCTGTTGAGCTACAACACCAACTATGCCAAAGTTATTTTCATAATTTAACTCTTCATCAACTTGACGTTGACCGAGTGCCATCACTGCCAAATAATATGGCATTTCAAATGGTTCGTATGGACATGCTAAAGGCGGCTGTACACCAACATCAATTGGCTCATCAATAGTCACATCAGACCACAACTGACTTGAATAAGGCACTACCTCAATAAAATCAATCAACACCTCAGCACCCGTACCAAGATTAATTTTCATAATCCGAACTGTAATTTCGCCCTGCCATTTTCGCGGCCAAGCCAATTTTAGAAGATCATAACGATTCCACTTTCGCGCATTGTACTCAGCTGTTGTGAAAGAGCCTTTCCACACTGGCGCTGACATCTGCTTCAATTTCCATTGAGCAACAACAGCAGCATTGCGCTGATTCATAAAATATGGAAAATCAACATCCTCAGCATTTACGCGCCCGTTTAAATTGCGAATTGATGCATTTTCAGCGATTGAAAAGGATGAATCTTTAATTGCATCGCGGTTGTAATAACTCACATTGAGCTGATTAATCGCCTCATCTGCATTTGCAACTTCAAGCGACATGCTTTTGATTTTATTGACTGCAAGCGTATGAATTTCATCATCACTAAACCAATCGTCACGAAATAAAACCACTTCATACAATCCAGTTTGACGGTTTACACGCACACCAGCCTCAATGTGTCCGCATAATTCCTCAATTGCTTCTAAGCATGATTTTTCAGTAATTGACCATGAGATTCCTAGCCCTTCATCCCAAATTCGATCTGCCGCTTTCATAAAGTTTATGTCATTTACATCGGACTCAGGCTTATTCATCGCTGTATCGTCTGTGAGAATTTCACGAATTTTGTGGATTGGATTGATATCACCGCTATCACTTATATAACGCGAAGAAACTCTTGCATTTTCGAGAACTACAGACACAACAAGAGATGTATCCCCTGTGTTGTATTGTCCATACGTGCTTGCTTTTATTTGAAGACTTGGGTTTACATAAACATCCCATGTGCCACTATATGTTTTAATCAGGCGGCTTTCACTTCTTTCAATAGAAATTAAACGCCCCACATTAAATTCAATACCTAGACCTTCCTCTGTATTTGTTCTAATGCTAAAAGTTAGATCAAACTCCAGATTATTCTTACTGCACGTGATCAATTGTTGAGTAAAACTAAGTTTTTTCCCACTTCCATTTGTTCCTGCTCCTGGACTATGGCTAAAACTATAGATTGTTTCTTTTTCATCTATTTTTGTTTTACATGGAATTGTATATTTTTGAGGTGGATGTGCGTTTGCTCTAAACATCGACTCTTGGTCGCGGTAGAAATTAAACTCAATGTTTTTTTGAATTTGCTCTAAATACGCGATTGAGGATGCTGTTGGAATCTCAGCTTTCTCGTCATACCACTGCTCACGACCATCATTTCGCACATGAATACGCTTTGGCCAAAGCAACATCTCTTTCATGTAGCCAGAGTTGCCGAGGTAAAAATCTTTAAATGCTAGGTATGATTGATACGGATACGCAAGCGCTGGCAGATCATTTTTAGCTAAATGGTTGCTGTAGAAATCTACAGGCTGAGGGTTTTCAGTGCCATAACGCGCATGAATTTTCCCCGCAACACCGCCTTCATTTTCGCCATATAGGTTTGGTAGTTTAACTTCGCCAATGCTTAATGGATTTTTTTGCTCATCAATGAGTGGAGTTTGCCAGCCACGTTTATCAAAATTAATACCGAGAACTTTTTCAATTGGATTGCCAATAAATAAAAGAAAATTGGCAAAATAGCGATACCCTGTTACTTGCTTACTGCTTCCGCCCATTTGCCACCTCTACAACCTGCATTGCCATTGCGTCATTCGTATTAATAAAGTCCTGAGCATCACGCCCATTCTTCAGAAAATCCTGCCAATCCCAACCCCGAGCCAAAAAAAATGCCCGCGATCCGCGAGCACACATTTTGGCCTTTCGTAAATCCGAGATATAAATTTTCATTTCTTCCCGCCTTTGCTTTTAATCGCAGTGGTTTTTTTACCCCAAATGTGTGTGATGTTCCCATACATGTGAGGGCTCCCTGCGATATCACTAAATGAAGTACCTTCATCTGCAATTGTTCCATCCAGTTGATTTGGTTTTTGCTGGTTTTTTTTCTGCTGCTTTCGCATTTGCAGATATGTGTAAACGCCGACCGCAATTGATACTACTGCTGAAACAATCATCCCAATAATTAGCGGCGCCAGGGCTTTTGTGTGCTGAATCTGGGAAACATCGTAATGAGCAATAATCTGTTGTATTTCCATACTCAACTCACTTAATCAATTGGGTTTCTAACGGGTTTTCTGCAGGCATGTTTGGATGCCCGGCAAAGCGAATATGGTTGTTAAACTTTTCATGGCAGGTTTTTAACGATTGATCGCAACCAGGTGCTACACGCACCACATCACCGACTTTTAAACCGACGTGCTGACGATAAAGGTTTAGAGAACTCCCACCGCCCGACGTAATTGTGGTGTAAACACCATCTTTCACTAACAGGCCTAAATTCAACCATCCAGCAGGATATGCTTTAGTTTCCATGACTGGTGCACCATCTTCATAAGTCGGATTGCCTTGACCATCTAAAACAGGTTGACCCAGCTCATCCACAACAGGGATTTGCTCAAAAATCGGATTACCTTCTTCATCAATCATTTGTGTAGGCACAACAGCAAAGCTCACTGTCAAGCCATTGATCGCAGTCACTGTGACTTCAAAAGACCATTTATTAAAATTCAGGCCACACCAACGGTCATAGATTGAATTCGGACACGAAGACTGAAATTTGCGCGTCAAAATATTGCGGTTTAAGTACGATTCACCTGTTTCACATACCAGTGTCAGCGTGTCTGCATCTTCATCAAATTTCGGCTGCGTCACACGGCCTTTATGTAATACCAAGGTTTCGTTTTGATACAATTCAAGGATTGTGACAGTTACCCCGCCATAGAAGATTTTCCCCGCAAATACTGCAGCAAGGTTGTCACCTTCAGCATTTAATAAGCTCATTTGCGGAAGTGTCACTTCCGTATCACATTTATCAATACTTTCATCTTCAATAGCGGTCCGTTGTAGGCCACGGATCGGTAGATACTCAATTCCTGCATGTGTGATTGCTTTACGCTGATTGGTGAAATACCACGTGCGAGTACCGTGCTTAAATTGATAGAGTTCCGCTCTCGTTTTCATGATGAAAGCTCCACGATTGGCACAGTGACTTGCGTTTTATGTGCACCTAAAAATTGAAATTCAATCTGGTCAGCATCAAGCCGATGCAAGCCTAAATAGCAAATGGTTTGGATGTTGCTGCGTTGAGCATTGATTGCTGGCGATACAGTGAGTGAACCGCCTGTTTTCGCAGTAATCGTGTGCGCTGTCCAAGTGCCATCTTTGCGTTTCACAGCAATGTGTTTACGATCCGCTTCAAGCAGATACTTTGTATTTGTACTGAGTGAAGTTGTGATGTTTCCAGTATTGAGAATATTCAAATGCTTCTCATACAATGGCATCCAAAAGGCTTGAAATCGTCCCATACGACGAAACAAAAACTTGCGATACTCCGTGTATTGGTTCCAGTCACTCAGTAACGACTTAAATGGTTTTAAATATCGTGGCTTGGCCCAATGCGTAAAATCTTGAAAGCCACCAACATCACCATCGACAATGTTTTGATGCTGCGTCAGTGTCATTTCTAATGAGCTACCATCCAACAACAAAGGCCTGAAGTAAATATCATCACCAAGGAATTGCTCAGGCACATCAGCTTCAAATTCAGGCGAATCCTCTGCAATCACGCGAAAAACTACACTTGAGTTGGACCAAAATCCTCCAGTATTGATTGATGCATCGCCATCAATAATGCAGATCCGTAGCGGCATGATTGCTGCATTGGTTGCTGTCACATTGGCTGCAAGTCGGAAGCCATCCTGATACTCGGTAATCAATTCTTGAATGATTTCTTGCGTTTCAGGATCTTGAATTTCTTCTTGCACAATGATGTAACGACCTATGCTCACGATCTCAACTACTTGAGAGCCTTCAGAACTTTCAAGCAAAATAAAACCGACTCTAAGGTCGGCTTGATGTGCTGTCGTGTCCATTACAATGAAATCACTATCTTCTAGATCTGGAATGAGCTGTCGAAATTGCGGCAGTGGAATACCCCACTGTTTACGCAAATTTGCATAGAGCATGTGGAACATATCACCCATGGCTTTACGCATATTCACATAGTTGAAGCTCAAGACTTGACGTGGTGCATCACGCTGAATGTATCGAATTTCACTACCATCAAACGATTCATGCACCTCGGTTTTAAACTCAAGTCGTTCAGTAGAATCAAGCAGAGGGCAATTTGTTAATACGTGCACTTCGCCATATTTGGTTTGTATTTTCATTTTGTCCTCTAGTGTTTTGCTATAAATCAGGTCGATTTTTCTTAAAGAACTTCACAAAAGCTTTTGTGCCATCAGGACTGAATAAGTAATCACTCAGACTTTCACGCTCATCTACGAGCACGAATTTTGGCTCACTTTGGACTTTGGGCTTTTTCAAAAAGCAGCCCAACGCAACACCTGCACTAAATATCAGTAATTTTTTCATTTCTCTAATTCCTAAAAATAACTCTGAGTTATACACCCAAGGCTGAACGGTTTCGTTTAAAGAATTTCACAAAAGCTTTGGTTCCATCTGGACTGAATAAATAGTCACTCAGACTTTCACGCTCATCAACAATTACAAAGTTCGGGCTTAGATTGACGTTTGCCTGAGCCACCTGAGGTGAACCCAAATATTTCGGTGTTGCTGCCATTCTAGGACTTTCCAATTTGGGAGCATCAAGCACCAAACCACCATCTGCAAAGCCATTTTTAATAGACTGACGTAAAGCATAAAAGCCAGCTGGACCACCCAAAGCAGCAATCTCCTCTTGAGTTAAAACACCTTCACCACGGTGAACGATACCCGCTGGATCATACTTACCACCATGCCCTGTATAACCGCCAGATGCGTAGCCTACTGGGCTTAATGCAGATACTGCAGCCTGAAGTAAACCCGTCTCCATGGTGGCAATACCGACTGCAGGCAAGTTATACGGAAATGGTGCAGATGCCCAAGCAGCTGAAATAGCTGCGTAGCTATTCATGGCAGTTGAAAATAAAGCTGCGCCTTTTTGGATACCACCAAGAATGGCATAAGCTGAGCTTGAAGAATCGACTAAGCCCATCATCATGCCCGCAAAATCAGCACCATACTGAGCACCATAAGCCATTTGCATTCCTAAGCGCTGCTGCTGATATTCTTCTTCAGTAATCAACATTTGTGCACGTGCTTCTGCAAGCAAATCTATATCTTGCTGATATGGAGACTTTTCAAGCCCCATCATGGACTGATAATCACCCCAAACCTGTTCACGCTTGGAGTTTTCTTCTACACCTTGCTGAATATTCGCCTGCTTTACCAGCGCATTTTTCATCTCTGGTGAATATTCTGCTGTATTGAGAATTTCTTCACGCACTAAAGCATAATATTCACGGGCATAGTCTTCAGCAGACATATATGCCTTCTTGGTTTCAAGAAGCTGCTTTTGCTCTTTGAGCTGGGCTTCCTTCTTCTCCAAAGCATATTGTTGATTAAGCGAAGCTATTTTCAATTTTCTTTGATCATCACTAAGCTTCTTGTCTGCAATAATTTCTTGACGTTTGATTTTAAACGTGTTTTCAAGCTTCTGTTGATCCGTTAAATTATGCTGAACAAGGTCATAATCATTCTGCATGGAAATGAGCTTTTTCTCTTGCTCAAAGCGGGTTTTAGCTGCAGTAAAATATTCCTGACTTACACCTGCCTTAGTTAGCCTCTGAACCTCTTTTTGATAATCGAGCAGACGCTGATCATCACTAGAAGCGTAGTCATATTTAATCCGCTCACGCTCTTCTAGAACCTTGTTATATTCACGTTCAGCTTTTGATAACGCTGATGTTGCTTTAGAACTTTTTTCTTTAGCTTTAGCATTATCTTCAGCCTGTTTAGTATTTACTTTCAAGCCTGCACTATTTTGCTGAGATGTTGCTGTGGTTTTCAAAATCGCTTGCGTCAGTTTATTTTGCGCACTTGCAGTTCCAGCAAAAGCATCTATCGCTTTTTTCCCGCTGTCTAAAGCAGTATCTGCAATAGCTGACCATGACTGCTTTACAACACCCGCACCATTTTTAAGAGCATCAACTGCCCCACTAAATGAACCTGCTGTCACTACACCATATAGTGTTGAACCAACATTAATCAGTTGGACCATAGACTCGCGAGAAATCACAAACAATGTTTTTAATACACCCGCAGCAGTAACTACAACTCCAGCAAATGCATTCATGCCAATGCTTACAATAGATACCCCACTATCCAAGCCAACCGCTGAATTTGTGGTATCAACAAACAATCCCATTAAGTTAGATACTGCTGGCATCACAGCACTTACAAGTTGATTTTTCATACCTTGGAATTGAATATCAAGAACTTGCGTTTGTGCTGCTAACAGTCGTGATTGCTCAATACTTTCTTTTGTTTTAAGTACGCCAGCCTCTTCAAGTGCTCTTCCGTACTCTTCTAATAATTGCCCATTTTCGGCAAACAAAGGAGCCAGGTTTCCCAAATCAGACGCCAAACTTTCAAAAACAAAGCGACGTTCTTGGCTTGTTACACCCAATTCATCCATTTTATTATTTAGAAGCTGGATAGCTTCAACACCATCTTTGCCTTGTAATGTTTTTGCAAATGATCTGATTTGATCCTCAGTCATCTTGGTATTATTTTTCAATGCATCAAAAAAGTCCGCAGCACCACCACCTTCTGTTGCACTAAACTCACCTAATTTTTCCTGAACATCTGCAAGAATAGAGCCGAGCTGATCTTGTGAAACACCAAAACCTAAAGATGCTTGTTCTAAAATTTGAAAATTTTGCACACTGGTGTTAGCACGGTCTGCCAGCATTTGTAACTGTGCATCTGCTTTGGCTGTCTCTATCGACATCTGTATCAATGCACCGGCACCAATTAAAGCTCCACCAACAGCCATACCAGCCAATGCACCACTTGCAGCAACAACCCCACCACGCAAGCCATTTACTTTACCCAATACACTATCAAGGGCAGAACCAAATTGAGTGCCACCCAATGATTGATTCATTTGATCTTTAAAGTTAGAGAAGGCCTTGCCCATTTTATCTGTCGATTCTTTGGCTTTACGCTCAGCTCTGTTCATCGGCTCGACAAACTGACCGATCTGCGCTACTAAATCTAAGGTTAATCGACCCAATGAAGCTGTAGCCATATTTTTCTCCAGACATAAAAAAACCGCCCGAAGGCGGATCGTGTTTTGATAATCTATTTTGTGCAGTACTTGTTCCACTTTTCAGCGAATGACTTTGCATTCACTCCGCCTTCAATGTACAACGTTTGGTCTTTTTCTACAGCTACGAATCCTTTAAACCCAGTATATGCACCAAAAGAATTTTTTGCATTGTATTCTCCGCAAGCAACTGCACCAGAATCGGTGTTTTCATGGATTTGTTCACCCCTAAACTGTACCGATTCAGGATCTTTTGCATTTTGCTTAATTTGCTGTTGTGAATAAAACAACAAAACACCTGCTTTATTTTCTTTTTCAGTGACTGGCTGTGTATTTTCAGAATTATCTTCACCTGAAAGCAGCCCGATGATTACCATAAATAGCATTAAGCCTGCAAAAATAAGCGCTATTTTTGATGTTTTCTTTGGCTGTTTTGCACCACATTGTGGACAAGTAGGCGCTTTATCACTTACTGGAGAACCGCATTCTTTACAAGGTTTAATCGCCATTCTAACCCCCTATACTTATAAGAGGTTAGAATATAAACAGTTTAACTCTCTTAGTTCAAGTGACTTTGCATGAGCTGTTTAAGCCAAATAGAGCCTTTCATCAATCAGCTTCATTCGATTATTTAAGCTTTTTTGCAAAACTATTCCCCACTATACTGCTGCATTGCCTCTTCAAAACTAATTTCAGGCGCATCATGGTTCGGTAAAAAGTCATATTCATCTTCCACCTGAAAGCCTTTTGCCTTGGCATACATAAATTTCAATCCTGCCAAGGCCTCTTCAAACCTCAGTCCAAAGTTTAAGCTTCCTCTGCGCTTTCTGTACTGCCACCAGTAGATGTATTCTCTGTGACTAAGGCTTCGCTTGGCTTCGGCAATGGTTCTGCCTCCAATGCCGTTGAGGACAAGCTCTGCCCAGAATTCTTCTCCTTCAAATTCGGCTTCGCTGTAGCCTTTCCCAAGAAGTTCTTCTTCAGAATTTCTTCCCAAACTGCATCAATCAATGGCTTGCTAAAGTGCTGACGAATTTCATCTTCTGTAAATTCAGGTTCACCTTTTTCACTCACAATACAATCCGCTAGAATACTGGCCAAAGCCTCTTTCTTTTCCTGATTGGCTTGCATCTGTGCGATGGCAGTTGAATAGTCCATAATTTTAATATGGGTTTCAAATTCGCAAGGTTCACCATTCACCATAATTTCTACGGTTATCTTTTCGGGTGTATCTATTAAAATGCCTGCTTTAATATCGGCTAAGCTCAATTTTTTTTTCATGGTTTAATCCAAAAAATTAGCCCCTTTCGGGGCTAGGGTTTAAGCAGTTTCACGAATCCATTCAACTTTGGTGCTACGCTGAATAGTGACTGTAGTTTTCACTACGGTATTGGCATCAATATCCATCGGGAAAGAATCGATATAACCCGTGAATTTATTCCAACTACGACCATCAGGTAAGGTCACTGCACCTGTTGCAGCTTCCACTGTTGGTACAATACTTTTTGCCTCACCTTTATTTTTACCGGCCCATCCCACAATAAAAGTACGCTCCTTGCCTGAAACTTCTAAATCGTATAAACGACCATGTGAAGCCTCTTTCGGATCTGCATTTAACTCAAAAGTTGCTTGGCCGGTATCTTTTAAGCCACCTCCTTCCATGTATTTCTTACTTTCTTCTTCATCCAAAGGTGTTACTTCGATACGTTCCTTTGAATCAGTACCAGGCTTAAAATTCAAAGCCCCAACAACTTTTACAAGCTCAAATTCGCCTGGTGTGGATTTAGATTCATCAACTACCCAGATGTCGGTACCCTGTGTACGTCGTGCCATAATTTTCTCCATAAAAAAACCACCTATTTGGTGGCTTTCATTTAGTTAAGGTTCTTCTAACCATCGGCTTTCAATCCGAATACGGTACAAATTGACTTCTGGCTCCAACTCGCAGCCAGTAAAATCCTCAATAGAACAATTTTCTTCAATAACTTTGCGTACTAACTTGGCAATTTTCCGTGTAGTACCTTTATCTTTGGCATAAATATCAATTTGCACATATAACGCATCCATATCTGATACCCCAGATAAATACTGCTCTGGATCTGCACTGATAATCTGCCAACATACATAAGGTGCATCATTCATGTTGATGGCATCAAACTCACCAACTTTTAAGCCAACACCATCAGAAAGCAATGTTGCCAATTCCGTATCGACTGCACATAAATCATATAGCGGGATAATAAGCATTATTTAATATCCCTCATCAAATCAGCTTGTAACTTTTCAGCAAAGGCATCTGTCGCATTTTGAATATTAGATTCCAATGCTGGGCGCATATATGGCTGTGCTTTGGTTTTCGATGTCCCAACCTCCACTAGCCAAAAATGTTTGGTGTCATTTTCCACAGGGGTGTAATGCGGATTTGGCTGTCGTGGCTTGCCTTTACGTTGCACATTTTCATTACTACGCCAAAACTCACCACCGCCCTTTACACCAATACGCACTTTGGCAGAATTTTTATCACTGGTTTTACCTGCACGTACTACCAAATTTTTAGAAATATCAGCACTGGTTTTAGGATCATCAATTTTTTTAGCATTGTCCTTGGCAGATTGTAAAACTGGCTTTGCAGCTGCTCGAAGTGCTTTTTTTACATGTTTTTTGGCTACATTTTTGGTCATTTCATCCATTTTTTTAAGGGCATCTTCTAAACCCTCAATTACAAATCCTGCCATGTATATGCCCCTAATTCACATGCCAAAGTGATATATTCACGCCCAGTTTTATTATCACGTAATGGTGCAATAATGCGGTAATACAACCCATCACAAAGCAAACGACACTTGGTCCAGTCGGTATTCGGCTCAATATCATCCTGACGTAACACAACGCGAGTTGCTATAACCTTTTGTTCTTTACGTGCAGAAATAAAATCGCGAACTGAAGCATCTGCAATACGGCCATAAATAGGAAAGATGGTAGTCCATACTGTTTCACGGTCACCACTACCATCGGTTTTTAAAACGAGTTGTTGACTTTGGACTTCAATGTATTGGTTTAAGCTTCCTGATTGCATGTCATTCCCCTATTTCATGGATGCCAGCTGTCCAATCAAGTGATTCTTTAAGATGATGCTCAATCTCTGCGAGAAGTTCTTTAATACAGTTCGTTGAAACAGGAACCGTGCCTTCTTTCATCTTTTCTTGAAAAACTAAAACCTTTTTCAGAGCATCTTCTTGAGCAATAATTGAAAGCATCGCTGCTTTTTTTATTAAACGTTTTGACATTTAGACCCCCATTTTTCGGTATGGCAACATGTACATTTCAACTGCTTGGTTAACGTATAAATTGACTTCAGTTTGAGCTGCTCGGTTCTCGTACATATCTGTAATGATCAACAAGGCTGCAATCGTCAAATCTTCATGCAATTCACCATTGACCGTCACTTCTTCAAGTGGTCGATCTAAGAAATTTTGAATATGTTTGAGAGCTGCTTTTGTGAGTAATCCGATGTAATCATCATCACGATCATGTAGAACACGTAACTGTTTTTTGACAATGTTGGGGTCAATTAAATCACTCATAAAAATAGCCTTTTTGCGACACGAAAAGAGTTAAAAAAAGCCCCTGAATAGGGGCTCTCTTTTAAAGTTTTATTATGCTGGACCGACCACATCCACAGCTTCAGAAACCGCTGCGCCAAGTACTGCAATGACCTTCGCTTCCTCAGCTGCGGCCAATGGATTTGGTTCGATACTCCAATCACCAGTGGCATCAGCAACTGTTGATGCTTTTGCTATGCTGCCAACACGTACAATAATGACGCTATTTGGTTCAGCGGTACCGCTGAGTTCTGCAACAGTATTCACAACAATCACAGGCGCATCAATTTCTTCAATTGCTGGCAGATATCCAGCAACGCAAGCATCAGGAATTGAAACACCTGAAGCTGCACGCATTTCTGCACGTACCGTACACAAGTTTTTACGGAAGTTATCACCATCTTCAGTGGATAGCTCAACTGCGACTTCTTCACGAATGTATGCTGAAACACCTAAGGTAATATTACCCGTCCAGTAACCACCCACTGGCATTGCAGCAGTCAAAATCACAGGCAAATTCCAAAGCACTGGCTGAACTGCTGCACCTGGTGCACCAAATACATAGTGACCGTCAGTGCCTTTAATACGTTCAATTGCACCCCATGATTCAGGATTCAATAAAATGTATTCTGGCAGAATCCCGGCTGCACCCGCTTTATATTTACTGCGGTTTAGTACATCAATTGCCGTGTCCGTATCCTTTACAGCAACAGTTAAATGCGTACCATCTTCGATTAGACCAATGAATGAACGAGCACCGGACACACGACCATCACCGCGAACAATTTTCGCTTCAAGTTTAAGGCGTACACCGTAAGCCATACGGCCTTCAATATATGCTGCAAGCGCTGGCATATCAGAAATAAGCTGAATCGATACTTTGATCCAGTGTGCAATCGTACCTGTTTTAAGGTCAACTACACCAAATTCCAAATTTGATTCTGGCTTTTCTGCAGCTTCAGCAACTTCATCCGCCATGATGTCAAATGCCGATTCACGGAATAGCGGTACAAGCTCATTTTGAACCGGGGTAAACGCGATGAGATCCAATAAAGTCAGAGCACGCTCTGGTGTCGGAATGGAGGTCTGTGCAAATTGTGCTGTATCACCTAGCCCCGCCAAAGTTACGATATTTCGTGCATGCAGATCATCAAACTGGAATTTGCCTTTGGCGCGGGTAATTGCTTGAGCTTGGTCTACAATATTCTTATTGCGAATTAGAATACCCGCAACAGAATCTGGATTTGCACCACGCTGTTGCACACCATCTACCAATTTTTGTTGTAGATCTTCAATTTCACCAGATAACTTCTTAATGTCATTAGAGCGTGCTTCTAAGTCATTTTTAATATTGTCAGGTAAATCATCTAATTTTTTGATGCCATCCTGATAACGAGTAATCAAATCATCAAGCTGTTTTTTTCGCACAGCCAGATCGGCACAAGCTTGTTCAAAGTCCTTGCCAGTTTTGGTATCACGTGGATTTAACCCCAAAAATGGTGATTGAGGTTGAGACTGTTGAGCAGCGATTGAAGCCATAGCCAATGCTACTGTTTGTTTCGAAAGTGCTTTCATACTGTTTTTCCATGCATAGAAAATGAAAAACCCGCCTTTTAAAGCGGGTCATTGTTTAAACAATTTTTATTAAGAATCTAACCAAGCCAAAGGATCTTTTTTCGGTTCAGTTTTTGGTGGTGGATTTTCTTTTGGCTTATGCACATCGGTTAAACGTGCAATCAGTTTTTTTGAGTAATCCCCAGCTAAGCCCAGCGAACGCAAAAGTTCTTCAGCATCATCTTCTGATTCAATCGCTTCAATGGTCTGATCATTGATCACACGCGCTGAATCATCTGATGGCTCATCAACAACACTGATTTCATAAATGTCAGCTCGACGAATCTCAATATGAGTGCCTTTATCGTCATAATCCAAATCACCGATTGGGAAAAATGCAATTGAGAATCCATCTACCGTGCCATGTTGGACCATGGCAGTCACATCACTGGCAATGGCTAAGCGTGGTGTAAATTCAAGTTCAACATAAAGACCGACTTCATCTTCTTTAAGAACTGTATATTTACCAATACGCATGGCTAGCTGTGCATCGACATACCAAAGTCGCCAACCATGGTTGTAATACGCATGAATTTTCTTGGTTCCAGCAGCAAATGCAGCACAAACTTCAGCAAATGCACCACGAATGAATTTTTCACCGTGATAATTGATTGAATCCCATTTCACCGCATAACCGCTGATCTTCACGATGCCAGTTTTTTCGTCCTTGTTGATAAATCGTAAGTTATCCGCAACGACAGGCATTCGACGGCATTGCACTTTTGGCATGTTTGGCGAAAACTTATTCCGCACATGCAGTTTATTTTTCATCAGCTTTCGCTCCATAAATACCTTTTTTCATACGTTCAGCAGTGGTCATATTCACTGGAACCAATAAGAAATCACCATTTGCATCGGGTGCATCACCCTCTTCACGACGGATCTCGTTAGGCGATGCCTGACCGCTAAGAATTCGATCTTTATTCGAGGCAATTCGTTGCAGATAAGACGCTCTCAACAAATCTTTGGTCTTGAACTCAAATTCGTAATCATCCCAATCTTCACGCGGAAGCAAATGAATACGGATACTTTCTTCGATACGTTCCAAATATGGGCGTAAACCAAATTTGTAAAATCCATCGATAATTTGCTCAATACCACTGCCCCATGCGGTTGCACCTTCAGTCAAATACACCAGAATTGGTGGCACACCAAAGTATCGGCAAGCTTCTTCAACTGACATTTTTCGAATTTGAATTAATTCTAGATCCGCTGGTGTTAGACTGATTTTCTCAAATCGCATATCACCTTCGAGTACAGGCATTGATCCATCATCACCATTTACGAGAATATCCATCTCGTCACGAATTTCGTTTCTTTGCTCTTTTTTCAACCACTTTGGTGTCAAAATCGCGCCTGTTGGCTTAGCACCATTGGACATCAGACGAGTAGTTTTCTCATTACCAGCTAGACCCACACCAATGGACTGAGCTCCATAAGCAATGGGTGACATTCCCATCAATCCCGTGCCAAAAAGTTTGACATGCCAAATATCCTTTTCAGAATATTCGACTTTCTGACCATTGATTTGACACTGATAAATCGGATTGCCTTTATCGTCTAACTTCAGATCTACTGATCCAGAGTTAATAATTTGAATACTGGTGAGCTTTTTTCCGATGTAATCACGCTTGCCAAAGCTATTGCCTGCGACAAGGTTCAGCATCAGCTGTTCAAAAAACTCAACACGGGTCTGATAACGGTTCGGCTTGTTGTTCAGCAATCGAATCAAGTCATGATCTTTAATTTGTGTTCGCGTTCCATCCTTATTGATCTTGAACATTTGCAAAGGCAACGTGGCCACTGACTCAACAAGAATCTTAACGCAAGCAAAAACAGCACTGAGCGTCATCGCACTATCAAAGTTGACAGGCTTAGCCGTTCTCAAAGTAGAAAGGGGACGATCATGTAATGTCGCCCCCCTTTTGTCTTGCTTTGGTCCCGTTCCGCGAACCTTCAGCTTATCGCGATTTGTTTTATCACGAATTTTCACTTTATCGCGCTTTTTACTCATCGCTTCGCTACCTTAATCATGTCATTCAACCAGTCATCAATGTTTCCATCTTCTTCACCTGGTACCAAGTCGAAAACGTCCAATTTATCCCAAAGCATTGCCCGTGTAGCACCAATAATGGCAGCCACACCAGCATCAATTTTTCGTGCCTTGTCAGGCTTACGTGGGAAAATGTTGCTGTTGTTGTCTTCTTTAACTTCAATATTGCACATACACCAATGCAGCACTGGATTGCCATCATGATGAAGCCTTCCATCACGGATCAACTCTTCCATCCAACGCATGCCGATACTCAACGGATTGACCTTTTGAGGAACTTCAATTGCTTCTAAACCATCGGCAATCAAATCCTGCCCGAATTGCGCTGCATTCCATGGGTCAAAACCAATTTCATACATATTGGCTTGCAAATGACTTTCGATCACATCTTTATAAATCTGTGAAAAGTCAGTGACGTTCCCTGGCGTTTCAATCAGATGACCGCTTTCGACCCAATCCAAATATTCATCTGGACGTTTCTGACCGTCCATTGCACGTCTTTGATTTACCACGTTGGAGTTGATGTACTGATGCGCAAAAATATACCAATGCACACGCCCATCAATCAGTTTTGGGAACCATTTCACATAACCGGCCAAGTCCATTTTGCTTGCCAAGTCTAAGCCACCAAACGAAATACATCCTTTAAAATCATCTTCAGTGACGCTCGGATCTGCAATCAACTCCCATTCACTCGAAGCAATCCAACTGTCTGCACCTTGCACCCATTCATTCAAACTTTTCTGTCTGAATCGGCTTTCCTCAGCAGCGGTTTTGATCTTTTTATATTTGCCTTGCAGGTAATTCGTGTCAAAAGCAACGCCCATACTTGGATTGGCTTTTGGCCAAACCGCAGGATTTCGCCAGTCATCACCCTTATCGATGGTAAAAATGATGCCGAAATAACGTTCTAAATTATCTTTACCATACAAAATATCGACAACTTTACAGCGTTCACGCCAACAGACCCCGATTTTATTGCTGCCTGCTGTGGTAATACCCAAAACCAAAGGCTCACGACGAGCAATGACACCATCTGCCATGATGTCGTAAGTTTCAGAATCCTTATGTGCATGAATTTCGTCAAGAATGGCACAATGGACGTTTTTACCGTCCTTACTGCCTTCTTTGTCTGTCGCAATCGGACGGAAAATACTGTTGTCGTTGCCAGTGGTCGAACGGATCTCATACTGAGTCGTTTCAATACCAAATGTTGCTCTTAATTCAGCATTCAGCAGTACCATCTGCTTGGCATCCTGCCACACAATTTTTGCTTGGTCATAATTGGCAGCTGCTGCATAAACTTCCGCACCCGCTTCACCATCACCACATAACATGTACAAACCGATGGCAGCAGCAAGGGTCGATTTCCCATTTTTCTTGGAAATTTCGACATAAGCATCAGTAAAACGTCTGATACCGTCCTCATCTTCCCAGCCGAAAATGTTGCCTACAACAAAAACTTGCCATGGATCTAAGATGAAATGCTTACGTGCTAAAGCACCTTTCCAGTGATGCAAGTTTTCAATGAACGAGCACACATGATTCATGCGCTCTTCACTGAATGAATATGGAAAATCGTGGTCGTTTTCTTGGCGTTTTAAATCATTTAGAAAACGTTTTACTGCTAATTTTTCAAACTTTCCCGCAATTCGTACACCTGTTTGCACGTCTTTGCAGTACTGGTGCATGATTTCTAAATAATTTCTTTCGCTCATGATCGTCTACGCACTGTAAATGCACTCTCTGGTTTAGTTGGTTCAGGCGTTTCAAACCCAAGACCCAATTGCTGACTCTTATCCGTCTGAGCACCACGCATACCACTTCGAGAAGCTGGAGTCAGACCAAATTCTTTGGACAGTCGCAAAATGTCATCATGCAGTCGGTTTCTTAATGTGAACCACACTGATTGGACCTTAAATTTATTTGGTGTCTCATCCACGAAGTCATCAACGGTCTGTAACTTGGCCAAGACAGCCTCATAGTCAGAAATATTTCGGCAGAGCAATGTAAACGCTGCTCCATCCACTTCACTTAGCAGACCAACTTCAACAAGTTTTGGTCCTAACTCTTCCCAAACTGCATTTGCAACTTTGGTCAAGCCTGCAGGCTTAGGCGGGATTTTTGCCTTTACTGCAACTTTCGGTTGCAGTAGTTCAGATCCAGCTTGGAATGTGAAATCTTTATCAGTCATAAATCACCTCTGATACCCCCCTCCCTTTCGATTTTTTCTCACGGAGAGAAAATTTCATGGGGGGGCGGTCTTTATCGGGAGGTCGCTTTTGACTTTTGACCCCATATCCCCTATTTATAAAATTTTTGCCAACTGAAGACCTATAGCAATCCCAATACAAATCCCAAAGAACCAAAGACACCAATCAAATGACAGTGAATCATCTTGAGAATCTTCACTACCGATCCATTTGATTGGAGGACTTGGAACATCGGGTGGCACTGGTCTATGGCAAGGTTGATAACCACTGCCATTCTTTCCATTAAATTCTTTGCAAGCTATACAATTTCCACATGGTTTTGAGTCAGTCATAATCAGCATCCCGAATCACACGACTCTGGGCATCAACTTCATCAAGTCGAGCAGGTCGTAGACGTTCATAGATTTCAGTACGTGATTTGCTTTCACCACTCCACATAACTTTGAAGTTATTGATGCATGACTCAGTCACTACACCAACATCATCGAATCCTTTGATGTCATCACGGTAGACAACAGAGTCACCAAGTAAAATGATTTCTCTCATTGATCAACTCGCTTGAAATGTGTGAAGTGGAGTTGCTGTATCTTCATACCGTTGGATACTTCAAGAATCTTTTCATTGAGCACATCGAGCACTTCCCATTGATCCTGATCAGTACAACCAAGACGACTAAGGATCACATCGTTTGTAATCGTTAATACATCACCGACTTTAAATGGACTCTTACGATCTGGATCATTCACTGCTTTGATAATCACTGGCATCCAAGCACCACGATCTTCAGATGCAGTCTTGATGTTATGGTGTGTTTCACATAACGGTTGCCAATTTGATTTGTTCCAGAACAGATCCTTATCGCCCTTGTGTGGAATGATGTGATCGACCACCGTTGCAGGCATCACGTAACCCTTGCGACGACACTCAACACACAGCGGATGTTCCAACAAGAATTGATCACGATGTTTTTTCCACTCGGCATCATAGCCACGCTGATGTGCAGTCCCGCGATCACGATCACGTTGCTTCACTCGGCTCTGATGTTTGTCGCAATATCCTTTGTTCGATGCAAAGTCTTTACAGCCCGATGATAGACATGGGCGCTTAGCTTTCTGTGGTGCTTTGTTCATGTTTCACCGGAGTAACTTTGATGGAACGTTTAATAATTAATTCACGCAGGTTCTGTGTTGCTTTCAGTTGAATGATCTTGTCCACTGCATGAAGCGCTGTGAGCAATACCATTCGACGTTTAGGCATCTGAACTGAGATGCGAACGATCATCTGATTGTTTGCCATGCGGTCATCCTTAAAAAAAAAACTGTATGCCCTGCACACGCCTGACATACAGCCATAAAAAAAGAGCCTCTGGGGAGAGACTCTTAAGAACTTACAGCGCTTTAAATACAGTTTTGCATTGTGGTAAAAACTAACTCAAATTTGTTTCATTGTCAAATATTAACTAAAAGTTAGTTTTATTGAGCTGAAAAAAGACTTTTTCGCTTGCAATAGCATATTCCTTCTCAAAATCTTCAAATACAGTATTAATTGAATCGTTGAGATAACGATGAATAAACACGTAATTCAATCCAGAAATCACACCACGATTTCGAACACTATTGCTATAACCAGCTGGCACCATACAAAACTCGACTAATGCTGTGCGGATCACTGGCTCATGATATTCGCTAGATACATTCTTGGCAGAAAGAACATTACTGTACTTTTGCATCAGGTGTTTA
Source organism: Acinetobacter sp. YH12140 (assembly GCF_013418475.1). NCBI lineage: Bacteria > Pseudomonadati > Pseudomonadota > Gammaproteobacteria > Moraxellales > Moraxellaceae > Acinetobacter > Acinetobacter sp. YH12140. The sequence continues at coordinate 298,196 of NZ_VPBZ01000002.1, read as the reverse complement.
CCAAGTAACTCAATATTGTCTAGCGTGTTTGCACCTAGGCACTTCATGCGCACCAAATTATCTTGGAGTGGTGTGAGTTTGGCATAACTCATTGCCACACATACATCCTGAGCTGTGATTGAACCATGACTACCACCACCAATTGCATCAAAATTTGTAGTTTTAGGATTTAACAAGCGTAAATATTTTTCCATTATCTTTAACCTTGTTGACTTTTTAACCATTGTTACGGGTACATACTTGAATGTTACGGGTATGTTACGGCTACACACTTAAAAAATATTAATAAAATCAAGTGTTGTTACGAGTGTTACGAGTGTTACGGGGTAAATCACCTCACGCGAGGAAATATTCAATAGATATAGAATTGAATAAATATAAGCGAATAAAAATTTTTCTCCCGTGCGCGCGCGCGCATAAGCCCGTAACAGCCGTAACAGGGTGTCTGTAATGTAGGTGGGATAAGGCGTTGACAGTGTTACGGGGTAGCGAAAAAGCCCGTAACAGACCCGTAACACCCGTAACACCCGTAACACCCGTAACAATTATTGATATTTTATAGTACGTTAGGGACATCATGGTCTCCTTTTAACTTAGCACGAAATTCTTTCACTTGTCCACTCAGCCAATCTGCTCTTTTTACGCCTTCAGGTGGATTCGCAGTAAATACCATGCGCCTTTGCACCTCTTTGCGCTTTTCCTGATAACCACCACCAGTAACAACATCCTCATAGATCCGTCCATGCCCTTTGGCCACGACACGCTCTGATGCAATCAAGTTTAAGAACTTGTTAGATGGAATCGCTTTTTCTCCATTCTTATGGCACCACTGCCGGTATGCCATGTACAAATCATCTGAGAGACAACAAACAAATGGATGCTCTAATAGTCCCGCTCGCCAATCATCTAAGAATAATTTCCAGCCTGGTAAACCAAACTGAATGATTTCTTGTTTGGCTTTGGTCATTGGTGGCTCTGTGTATGGAGTGAAGTCAGTCAGATCTATCGACAACAAGTAGGTATAGAAAGCACTGATTGCTTTGCTGTCAGGTTCAAGACAGTTTTCAATCAATCCTTTTAGGTCATCACCTAATTTTTGATTTGGCTCGAGTACCAAGAATCGACGGTCACGTTCTTCAATAGCCAATGGTTGTACTTCATTGGATAAGAACACACAGTTGATGTGGTTATTCTGCGAATAGCCTGACATAAACTTTTTCTCGATACGGATCTTTTCACCCGTGATCATGTGTTTGATCAGACCCATCATGCCGAACTTAGACTTATTGTTAAATATTTCTTCAAATAAGCAATACAGCTTACGTTCAGCCCAATCTGTATAAATGGATTCAAGACCATTTTGACCCAATGTAACAGAGTAAACTTCACCATAAATCCTTGTCATGATCTTTTCAAAAAATAAAGACTTACCTGAGCCTTGAACCTTACTACACAGTAAAACTGAGGTATTCATTTTTGCACCTGGATGCTGAAGCGGATAGGCCAACCATTTCATCAGCCATTCATAAGCAGTCGTTTCACGACCACATAAAAACTTGACCAAGTTAATAATTGGAATGCACAACTCAAATGCATCAGACTGTTGAATAATCTGATTTTTATCATCCAATATGGGTGAAATATCCATACCCTCATAAGTATTGATCTGGCCTTTACCGATATGCATGCTGGGCACAAAAACCAAATCTTCATGCCAAATCATGCGTTTTTCTCTGGACTTAGCCCATACATCATAAGCACCTGCCCAGTTTTCTTTCATAACATCCGTGCCGACAAGCTCACGACGAAATGTATCCCAACATGCTTTTTTACCTTCAAGCATGATAAATCTCTCGATCATCTCTTTTGCTTTGAGATGACCTTCATCCGTTGCACGCCCAGCTGCATCATCTGATGAAATGGTTTTACGTTTTGGATGTGAATTCCACTGATCAAAGACTTTCTTGCCACCCAACATGGTCTGAAATGCGGTTTTTTTCCAAATCTTTTTGCCGTAATCATCCCAAACGTTGGTTTCACCTTCGATCAAGCAGAAACGGGCAATCCATTTTTCCATTTGATTTTCAGGTGAAGGCTCAGAGTGAGCAGTATTTTCCTGCGAAATACCCGCGCCCCCACTTTGTTCAACAACATCGGTTTGCCCAAAATCGGGATCTTGCCCCCAAAAATTGTTGGTTGCATTACTAGGGGGTTCGGGGGAAATCTGAATAGAAGAAATAGCTGAACGGATCTGCTTTCCGACTTCGTCGAGTCCACAAGTGACATGCAAATCGTTGAAGTCTGTATAGACCTTAGAATTCATGCAACGGACTCCTTAATTTGAGTGAAATCAGGCAGTACAATGATGCCACCTGTTATGGCTTGTGCTTCTTGGGCGTACTTCAAGCCTGTATCTTGTTTAGCTGAATCATCATCAGCGCAGTAGACAAACACGGCATTTGGATATTTTTGGCGCAATACTGCACCTACTTTTGGTAGATTATTTGCTACAAATGAAATCGCTACTGGATGCCCTGTCGCCATATGAATAGACATGCCTGTTGCATAACCTTCAGCAATGCAGATGACATGACTATCGTATAGATCTGGTTGAACTTCACCAATCATGAAGCCCAAACTACCCATTCGGCCACCGCCTGTTTGCCATTCACCCGCATCATTTGTATCTCCTTTGATGAAATACTTGGTGCCATCAGGCTCAATAGTCTGCAAGTTCCATATTTTTCCATCCATAAAGTCGATAGCTGGAATTAAAAGGTTGCCATGCCAATCAATTTTAACTTTTGGATCTTTATCCACTTGCTTATCTGCAAGGTAAAGACTTGCATCACCTTGATGAACATTGCGAAACATACCTTCAGCTTTTCGGGCAATTTGTTCCTGGCGTTTACGTTCTATTTCGAGTTGTTTCTTTTTACGATCTTCCGCTTCAAATCTTAATCTTTCGCGGTCTTCATCCGTAAAAGTACTTTCTTCACTCAAACCCAAAATATGAGCAACTTCTTGAATAACCTCGGGGAATGAGCGATCTGTTACACGCTGGATCAAATCTAGCCCATCTCCAGCCCCATGCTGTTGACAGAAGTAATCGCCATTTTCATGCTTGTCGTCATACCAAAAACGATCAGTTCCTGGTGGATTACATGCTGGGCAAGGTGTTTTCTTTTTAAACTGCACTTTTATGCCAAAACTTGGAAAAATTAGATTTTCCCAACGTCCACGGGCAGCAAATTTAATGTCTTCAGCCTGTATTTTCTTCTTAGCCATCAAATCACCTGCTCATGTTGCTGCTCTACCATTGCCAATAGTGTTAGTGCCACTCTAATGAGATCCATGACATATTTTTGAATAATGGCTAATTCATCTTTACTAACTACCCCATCACCAATTGCAGCTGCAATTGACTGTGATAAATCCCCCTGTTCACGTGCTAACTTTCCGATTTTCATCACAAAATCAGCTATATTTAGATTTTCATGTTTCGGCAATTCAAACCAAGCAGCATTGCCATGAATAGCACAAATGCTATCCATAATTCGCGCATCTTGAGTTTCCGACAAAACCGCTTCTAAATGATAAATATTAGCTTTATGCGTAGGTGTCGTTGGATTTAACGAACTGCGAAATGTATTAATATTAAAACCATTCTTTTCAGCAATAATTGCCATGATTGAATCATCATTTTGGCGATACACTGCTGCTTTCAATGCCATAGACAATGACAGTACTGTACGTTCTAAACGCTGAGTGCTTGTAAGTTGCATGTTTAAAATTTCCCAATTCATTCATTTTTTTAGTTATTTGCATGAGCTACATTTTGCTTAGGTTCTTTAATACCTAAAGGTTTTCGCCCGGTAGCAAGCTCTCTAATCTGATACTCACGGAATGATGGGATATGAACATCATCTCCCCAACGTGCTACTGCTGCTGTGGTGATTCCTAATTTTTCTGCTAACTCAGAATAAGAGCAGTTCAATAATTTAATTGCTTCTTGACGTGTCATAGCACACCCAAAACTAACTCAAGTTAGTTTATTTAATGTGATTAACAGTAGTTAGTCAATAGTTAACATAGATTAGTTTTTTAAATATGGAGCTGTCATGGAAACAATAGGCACTCGAATCAAACAGTTACGTAAACAAAAAAAATTTACCCAAAAACACTTAGGCAAGTTAATCAGTGTTTCAGATGTATCTGTTCTAAAATGGGAGAATGAAACAAATACCCCTAAATTAGAAAACATACATGAACTTGCCGTTGTTCTTGATACTACTGTTGAATATTTACTTCATGGCAAAGACCCGTCGACCAACAATGTCACTGACTTCAGACCCGTAACTAGAATGCTACCCGTGCTTTCAGACGTACAAGCTGGTAATTGGACCAATGTACAAGCTGTTAGTAAACTCGATATTAATCAATGGCTCCCAGCCCCTCCAAACGCTGGGAAAAATAGTTTTTATATGATTGTTCGCGGTGTTAGCAATTTTCCACACTTTAAAGATGGTGACTATGTTTGCATTGACCCCGATGTCGACATTGAGCATGTGCAAACTGGTGAAATGATCGTTGCTCAATGTGATGGTGAAGCAACATTCAAAGCATTAGTCAAAGATTATAATAGAATGTATTTACAAGCACTTAACCCAAATTTCCAACCAAATATTCTTGAATTAAAAGAAAACTGTGAATACAAAGGTAAGTATGTTGGTAAATTTGAAGCCAGTAAAAAATTCATTTAGATTCAATAATAAAAAACACAAAACTAACTTTAGGTAATTTTTCAATTGACGAAATACCTAACTTAGATTAGCTTAATAACACAAGCTAACCAGAGTTAGGTATTTTATGAAAAGTTCAAATCCTCAAAAAAATGATCAATTCGATCAAATCATTTTAAGTCGTCTACTCGCAGACGACTTTGCCCAACCACAAATTAAAGACTTTGATTTCTACAAAGAACGTGCTGTATCACAGATACAGACTGCTATTCACGGCATCTACAAATCAAACAATCAACACGAATTTACAATCGCAATTGCACAAGCAAATGCATTCATTGATGCTGCGATCAATTTCGAATTTATTGACTTAACTGAAAAAGCTAAATGGCTTGATGACGTTGCAAAGGCTATGCGTGCTCAATTGATTGAGGAGTATGTATGAACCTATCCATCACCCCTGAAAGCATCGTACCTGAGCAATCAATCATTGATTCATGGCCAAAACTGCATCGAAAAAAAGGTGGACATGCTTGCCAAGGGAAATGTCCAAATTATACGGACGAACAATGCTGTCATTGTTTGATTCATGACACTCCAGCTGCTCTATCTGATGAAGACAAGCACCTTAACAATGCTGTGGACGCTGTGGGGTATGTGCCATGAATTTAGAAAGTAATATGCTTACTGGCATCGCAAATATTTCACGACTTTGTATGACCAAATCAGGTACTGATTTTGAAATCAATATGTCGCTCTACCCGACTAAAAACGAACTGAATATTTATGTTTTTAAAGGCGGTTATGCGCATGCATGGCGTAATCCCAAAAAACGTATTGAAAAAATTCGTATCGATTTACGTGATCCAAAACTTGCAGCAATGCATATGCTCGATGCTTTTACTCATATCGAAAATATGGCCAACGGATTTCGTAAGGAGATGAACTAATGAATTTACATTATGGCCATGTTGCCGTGTTCATTTTTATTGTTTGTCCCGCTGTTTTGGCTGCCTCAATTTTTTTCAGCTTGATGATTAATCATGCTGGTGAACTGAAGGCGCAAGCAATGCAATATAAAACAAAAATTGGAGAATAAGACATGCTTCAGTTTACTGATTTGAATAATGCAGAACATACGATCCATTTAGCAAACATGACAAATGCGGTCTACCGCAAAACCAATGATGCACATGTCATCACCTTTCATATGCTGGGAAACCATATCGTTCCTGCGACTGTTGACAGTGTTACTGCAGCGCGTTTGATTCAAGAATTGGGAGAGCATCAATGAACTCGAATCTTGCACATGATGTTTACATCAATCAGGGCAAAGCTATTGCCCTTGCCAACCAAGTCGACGACTTTCTTAAGGCTAAGGGCAAAGTGAAACAAATCCCTTTTGGCCAATCGGGTGTTAGTCGATCGAAACCTGAGTCATATACAACAAGTCAGGAAACTATGCGGAAGATGATGACACGTTCAGTGAGTGTTAATCGTCCAGTATTGAAAACTATTGAAAAGAAACTGACAAAAGAACAGCAACGTCACAAATTTAACTTTGATGCCAAAACCAAAGCTCTAGATGCCGGTCAAAACTATTTTGAGGGTAAATGTGATTTACATGGTTTAACTGTATACAAAGTATATAAAAGCGGAAAGTGCCACTGCGTTGAATGCCGTGAACGCACTAAGCAATTGAGAAAGGAAGCATCAGCATGAAAAATAAATTAATGATTGATTGTGAAACCTTAGATATTGGTGAGCGCCCTGTTCTACTTAGCATTGGTGCAGTTGTTTTTAATGATCATCAAATCTTACATTATTTTGATGCTGGTATTAGTACGGAATCGACCACTGATTTTGATGTGAGCCAAGACACTTTAGACTGGTGGTCTGAACAAAGTTTGGCTGCTCGTGAGCAAGCATTTTCAGGTACTGAGAACATAAAAGATGCATTGATCAGATTAGTCAATTTTTACACTCAACATGAATGCACTGAAATTTGGTTGAAGGGTGCCTTAGCTGATATTCGCTGGATCAATAACGCATTAGACCATTTTGACATTGAACGACCTTGGAAATTTTACAAAGAATTTTGCTTTAGAACGCTACTGAAGTCAGTACCACCGTTTGAAATTCCTTTCACTGGTACGCCACACAGTGCACTTGATGATGCAGTTCACCAGGCTAAACAGTTTATTCATATCAAGACCATCCAAAGCAAACAGGCTCAGATCCTGATTGAACAGGGTCAACGTTTTAATGTAATGGCTCAAAAAGTAGCGGATTTAGAATTTAAGCTGCTTCAGAAGGAGGCAGTGTGATGGATATTCAGAAAGAAAAGCACAACTACTTGGCTATGCTTGTGGCTGAAGATGCAATCACTCAAGAGCAATGTAGCAACTTGAGTTTATACAATGGGGGTAACTACTTTCATTCCGATTTTTTAGCTTCTTCAAAAGTTGATTGTATTAATTGGGGTTGGTCTGCATGGTTGAAAGCCAAAGCCCAATCAGTGCCGGAAGGAAAAGGTCGATCAGATTTTGAAATTATCGATCAAACAATTGAATTGGTTGATTTGATTGCTAGTTCAAATCGCTTCCAACGCGACAAATCCAAGCCGTTTCCATTTGAGTCTAATAATCCTAGAAATATCGAATGGTGGAGATTGGCTTGTAAAATTCAGGAGTTGTTGACTGATACAGATCCAGACAATTGTGACTTTGAGGAATACAAAGCCATGATCGAAGCACAGGAGCCACAAATAACAGAATTGAAAGTTGAATGGGCTTCTGATTGCTTTAAGTGCGGACATCACGAAGCAATTATTTACTCCACTGCTGCCGAAGCTTCTACAAAGGGTTGGTTTCATGATGGCGATGAAGCGAAGTGCACAGGATGCGGCAATACCGTTGAAATGGATGCACAGGGTGAAGACAGCAACATTTTGTGGAATGACGATGAGGAGGACGCTAAAAATGCCTGAATTCATCGTTACCATTGAAGCTGAATCAGCACCACAAATCGTGATAGGTCAGCGTATTTTCGGTGGTATGGTCACTGCATTAAAACTGGAAAAGCGCAAGCTGGTATCTGTCTCTGAACTTGTCGCAAAATATGGCTTGTCCGATGAAACTATTCGCACAAAATGTATTTCAATCAATCAAGGCAGCAATGGCAAACATCTTTATGATCCAGATGCCGCAGATGCAATTTTAAAGAATTCGAAGGTCCGACGTGGACCTAAACGTAAAAACTAATAAAATGCCCGGTTTAAGCCGGGCTTATTTTTACCCATTAAAAGCCGCAACTAGATCATCAGCATTAGGGTTATAGTAAGTATTCACCAGCACATCAATTTTCTTGTGGCCAGTAATCTTGGCCAGAACTTCAACCGGCAATTTCCGTACCCTAACCATTCGTGTAATCGCTTCGTGCCGTGTATCGTGAAAGTGCAAATTTGGCAATCCAATGGCTAACTTTCTTTTTTCCCACATCAAACGGAATGCGTTCTCAGATTGAGGAATAATTCTACGACCATCATGCTTAATTAACTGCAGCAATGCCTTTGCTTCCTCAGAAAGCGGAACATTACGTGGCTCTCCATTCTTTGTTTTTGGCAAATGCACATATCCGTCATAAATATCTTTCTTTTCCATTGCCAATATTTCACCGCGACGCATAGCTGTTTCAATAGCAAATAAAAAGCCCCAGGCAACATAGTGCTGCGACAGCACCGGTTCAGTCCCCATCTCATAATCTAAAGCTTTCAACATTAAGTTGATTTCTGATTGATGTATACGACGAGCCCTAGCCTTCGGTTTTTTGGGTTTTGAAATTTGCATCCAAGTATTTTCATCAAGTAAGAAAAGTTCTTTTTGAGCAAATGTGAACATCGCGCTGTAGTGGGATATTTCTTTTAAAACTGTATTTTCTCCAACCTCTTTAAGCCGCTTATTGCGCCAATTCGTTAAATCTTTTGGTGTAATGTCATAAATAGATTTCTGAGCCAACGCACCAAATTTTAATTCGAAATTCTTATACTGCCCTTTCATCCAAGCACGTGATGATTTTGATGCATTCAATTGACCAACGTCTGTATAGTATTTTTCATTCAGATCACGGAACAAGAATTTCGGCTTAAGCTCACCAGTTTCGATTTTTGTTTGGGCTTTAAGTTCTAATAATTTTAGAGCAGCCCACTGCTCACATTCTTTTTCAGTGTCGCGTGTGCAGTAATATCTTTTTCCCTGGTAAGAGACAGTGACTGTATAAGTGTCACCCCGTTTTCTTGGTTTTGGCAGCTTCATGTTGTCGCAGATTTGTCGCAAATGGCTAGGAAATATTGCCATTTTTTACCAATTTAGCCAACTATGCCAAGTTCAAAATGCGACAAATAGGCAAAAAAAATGACTTATAAACATTTGATTTGCTTATAAGTCATTGAAAAATATATGGTAGGTATAAGCAGACTCGAACTGCTGACCTCTACGATGTCAACGTAGCGCTCTAACCAACTGAGCTATAAACCTAGAATGCGTAGAATCATATTCATTTTTATTTTTTATGACAAGCCCTTTTCTGACTTTTTTAAACTTTGCGTACAAGTTTTAAGCAAAGCCTTAAAATATTGAATATCATGAGAACTTAGCGCGGTACCTACATAAATTTCCTGCTCAAATAACGTAATAACTTGTTCAAATACCGCCCTTTCCTGTTCAGGTATATTTTCAGCCAAACGTTGTAACCAATGCCTAAAACTTTCTGAAGCCACTTTTTGCTGGCTCAAGGGTAAATTCTTAGCAAACTTGGCAATTTCTCTTTCAAGAGAGCTTAGGCTTTTTCTTTTTTTCCGCAAAATCCATATAAAATATAATGCTACAATGCCACCAATACTCAAAATAAGAATTAAAACACCTGCATAAGCAGAATTTGTACCGAGCTTTTTAAACCATTGTTGTTGAGATTGAGCATTATAGCCCACCACTTTGCTTTGCCATTGGTAACTCGCATAATCACTCCATACACGGACTTTTTTCAACATCGAAAATTGTTGATAGGCCCAAGTAGACTGCTGGCTCCCAAAAATTGTCCGATCTTGTTCCATATAATCCTGCATCCCACCATCGATACGCTGAGGTGCGATCATGGCTGTAGGATCAATTCGACGCCAATGTTGATTGACATAAACCTCTGTCCACGCATGTGCATCGAGCTGACGAACCTCCCAACTTTTCCCATCTGGTGCTAATTGACCACCTTGATATCCCACAACAATACGCGATGGAACACCCACATAGCGCATCAACATTGCAAAACTCGATGCAAAATGTTCGCAAAACCCCTTTCTTGATCCAAATAAAAAATCATCTATCCGATTTTGCCCCAATACACCTGGGCTTAAGGTATATGCAAAGCGATTTTGTTTATACCATTGCAAAACTTCGGCAATATAACGCTCAGGATTTTGACGACTTCGCTGCCATAAAGTTTGGGCCAATTGTTGTGATTGAACATCCAAGTTTTCAACATAGCGAGTGTTTAATTTTTCAAGTAAAGCTACATTTTTTATTTGAGGAGGCTCTGCACTTCCTAACCATTTCAGTTGAATCGGCTCTGTACGTGCTGTTAATCGGTAGGGTGTAATTCGACCATCTTGACCTAATGCAAAACGTGCTTCATTGGGAACGGATTGCTCCAACGACATAATCCACATCACACTTGGGTCGGCAGCCAAATATTGATAATTCAATGTCCGCTTGGGTTTTAAATCAGCTGGATTCAGCTGTATAACGTTCTGGTTAAAAAAATGACTGGTCCATTTAGAACCATCATATTCATCTAATGCCATCGCCCGCCAATACAGCTCTGTACGTGGTGGCAAGGCTTGAATATCTCCAATTATACGAAAAGCCAAACTACTCGACTGTGATAACTCAGCAATATCGCCCGGAGACATGCTATCACTTATCCCTGTTGTGGCTTTATTTTCAGGAATAGGAATGTGCCATAGCGGTGGCAGGCGTGGAAAAAAGAGAAACAGTAAAATAAAAAATGGAACAGCTAAGCCAATAAATTTTCCCACATGCCCAATATCTTGTTTAATCGCCTGTATTTCACCGCCTGAGTTTTGGCTAAAACCAACGGTCTGTAAACGATATAATCCAATAAAGCAGCTCAACAACGCCAATAAAATAACCAAAGCCATGGCAAAAGACTGGCTAAACAAAAAACTACTGGCAATCACAAACATCGCAAAGTTAAATAAAATAATTACATCACGACGTGTTTTTGTTTCTAAAGATTTAGCAAATAAAAATGTACTAAGTACTGTAACCCCTGCATCAACACCAATAAAGGTTTTATGGCTTATATAAATGCTAAATAAAGCTATCAATGTCAGCACATAGGTTAAAATTTTAGAAAATGGTTTTTTACTGGCGCGGGTATTGAGTAATAAAAAAAGCCAAATGACTAAAAATACTAATGATGTCACCACTGGTATATAAAGCATTTGCGCAATGAGCACTAAAGCTAACGTTAGTAGTATGGAGCGGCGTATGGTATTTTCAATCATCTCTTAAGCCTGCGCCAATAACCGTTTTGCTTCGGAAAAATGCAGTGCTCCAGTGCCTGATGCTAACTCAGCATTAGGTAAATACAGTGCATATTGATCGTGATTTTTTTCAGCCTGCTCGACCAAACCCATCATGAGGCTAAGTTTTTCTTCATGACTTTGAGCTGGCATATGGTGATAATGAATCTCCAATTTCTTTAGATCTTCATATTGCTCAAAAACTTTGACATACAAGCCTTGTCCTCGTGCTGCTTGTTTCCATGACACCGCATGAAGTGAATCCCCCGTCTGAAAACTCCGTAATTCGCGAAATTCATCAAGATCAGGTTCAAAATTTTGCTGTTGTTGCTTATTTTCCACGGAATGCAAACTGGCTTGTGGCGCAACCCACGCGGGGTGTTGTGCATACAAATACGTCCAGGCCCGAACTAAACCAAAAGGATAAACACTATAAATGTGTATTGGCGGAATCTGAAAAACACCGCGTTGACTGGTTGTAAAATTTAATTGAAAGCATTGCTGTTGTGTATTGAACAGTAATTTATGTAGCTGATTTTCTGTTTTAATCCACAAATATCGCGCCTGTTCAACCTCTTGTTTAAAATAAATTTCGACCGAAAGTAATTCCCCAGCTTGCGGGATATCAACAACATTTATTTGAATCTGCAACGCATGAAGCTGTTTAAAAGTAATATAGAAACTAATACACAATACGGCGCTAATTAAAAAGCAAAAGCCTAAAATCAAATTATTGGCATAATTCACACCTGCAATAAAAGTGATGAAAATTAATACCAAATACAAGTAGCCTTGCTGATAGATAAAGATCAAGACATCTTTTTGAGTCAGCTGCTTGTGCTGATCGATTTTAAATCGACGTTCAATCCATTGCTGCCACATTGAAGCCAAGGTTCAACTCCTTTATTGGATCGAAACTTGTTCTAAAAGCTTAAAGGCTTCAAGATCTGACAACCCAATTCGATGAGATACCACAGCTGTAAAAACGGCTTGTACATCGTCAGGATTCACATAATTTCGCTGCTCAATCAGCGCATAGGCTTGCGCAGCTTTCTTTAAGGCTAAAACACCACGAGTAGAAAGACCATGTCTCCCCTTACGTGTCTCAGCAGCAAGATCCAAAATGTAATCCATTAAACGATCACTCAGATGTATCTGCTCGACAAACCCTTGTAGTTGTAAAATTTCTGCTTCATTAAAGATATGTGCTAATGCCGCAATCAGATCATGGCGTGAAGTTTGTTGGAGCAATAATTTCTCTGCCTGACGCGATGGATAACCTAAAGACAAACGCATTAAAAACCGGTCCAACTGGGACTCAGGTAAGGCATAAGTACCACTTTGAAATAAAGGGTTTTGTGTCGCAATCACCCAAAATGGTTGAGGCAAAGCATAGCGCACACCATCAACCGTCACATACCCCTCTTCCATCGCTTCCAATAAAGCACTTTGGGTCTTTGGACTACAACGGTTGATTTCATCTGCCAATAAAATTTGGGTAAAAATCGGCCCAGATTTAAACTCAAAATGATGTTCTTTTTGATTAAACATATTTACCCCAATCACATCGCTGGCCAGCATGTCATTGGTAAATTGAATCCGTTGAAACTTTAATCCCGCCAAATGTGACAAGGCGCTAGATAATGTCGTTTTTCCTAAACCAGGTAAGTCTTCAAATAGCACATGCCCGCCTGCCAATAGACAAGCTAAAGCCAATTTGGTTTGCTGATTTTTATCCAAAATAATTTGGTTAATTTGTTCGAGGAATGTATTTATTTTCGGGTAAAAAGGCGCAAGGCTCTCCTCACTTAAAAGCGTTGATGTATTATTTTGTTGGCTTTTCTCTGATACCCAAAACACCTTTTATTCCCCAATAAAAAAGTTAAATGAATGACTAACATACAGGGTTTTATTTAAAAATACAGTGTTTATCTCCAATCTATACCCAGTTCAATACTTTAAATACATACGCTTGATATTTATTGAGTATACAAAAGCGTTGTTATCGCTTCGACTGATCACAAATCAGTAATAAAAAAAGCGTCCCGAAGAACGCTTTTTTTATTGGATTTTTAGCACAAGTCAAAGCATTAGCAAGGACACTTCTTCATGTCACCACCAGCTGATGGATAACGTGCATCTACACAGTGACGATAAAATGTTTTTGCATCCATCGCTTCCAAATCAGGATGATGTTTTGCCATATGTTCCAAATAGTTTTGGTAATCTGGCACACCCACCATCAGGCGGAAGCTTTGCTGTAAACGTTGCCACAACGTCGCTATACGTGACCAATTTTTCGGGTTCAGAATTAGATCCTTCTGCGACATAATGGTCATTTTAATGATTTTATAAATCACCGTTTTTCCACTTTTTGCAAACTTCAGGTTCATTCATATTCCCCTATTAATGTGCTGAATTTGACGGATTAATTTCAGCTGGGTCACGGTAAATCGCTTCTGCTTCATTCACCGATGGATTTGGATTTGCCAAGGCACGACGCACCACACCAATCGCTGCAAATAACATCACAAATGCCACGATCATAAAGAATGCACAAAGACCAGCATTGATTTGATTCGACAATGCAACCGTATGCATTTCAGCCATGGTTTTTGCAGGTGCCAACAATTCATTTTTCGCAATTGCTGCGTTAAAACGATCTGCCTGAGCCAAGAAACCAATCTTTGGATTTTCGTGGAAAATCTTCTGCCAACCAGCGGTCATAGAAGTGATAAACAAGAATACTGTTGGGATAATCGTCACCCAAACATACTTTTGTTTTTTCATCTTGAATAAAATCACTGTACCCAAAATCAATGCCATCGCAGCAAGAATTTGGTTACCAATACCAAATAGCGGCCATAAGCTATTAATACCACCAAGTGGGTCAACCACACCTTGGTAAACGAAGAAGCCCCAACCTGCGACAGCCACAGCGGTACCCAACAGATTTCCGAAGAAATTATGTGAGTTTTTAACCGCAGGAACTACGATACCCACTGTATCTTGCACCATGAAACGACATGCACGCGTACCTGCATCCACAGCAGTTAAAATGAAGAGTGCTTCGAATAAAATCGCAAAGTGATACCAGAACGCCATCATTGAACGGTTATTGAAAATTTCCGTAATAATGTGAGCCATACCAATCGCAAATGTTGGCGCACCACCTGTACGAGACAGAATTGAGTTTTCACCCACTTCTTGTGCAAGTAAGGTCAATGCTTCAGGTGTTACCACGAAGCCTAGTGTACGTACTGCTTCCGCAGCGGACTCAACCGTTGTACCAATTACCGCTGCTGGTGCATTAATCGCAAAATACACACCTGGCTCAAGAATCGTTGCACAGACCAAAGCCATAATCGCAACAAAAGACTCCATCAACATGCCGCCATAACCGATCATGCGAATATCTTTTTCATTATTCACAAGCTTCGGTGTCGTTCCTGAAGAAACGAGCGCATGGAAACCTGAAATTGCACCACAGGCAATGGTAATAAACAAGAATGGGAACATTGAGCCTGCAAATACAGGACCTGTACCATCAATAAAATGCGTCACCGCTGGCATTTTCATTTCAGGTAAAGCAAACATGATACCGATTGCCAAACCTGCAATAACACCAATTTTCAAGAAAGTAGATAGGTAATCACGTGGTGCGAGCAGTAACCATACGGGTAACACAGATGCTACGAAACCATAACCGATCAGCCACCAAGTCAGTTCAGTACCTGAAAGTGTAAAGAATGGCCCCCAATAAGGATGCTGTGCAATGTCGCCACCATAGATAATCCCTGCCATCATCAGCACAAAACCAATGATTGAAACTTCTGCAATTTTACCCGGACGGATAAAGCGCATATAGATACCCATGAAAATCGCAATCGGTACAGTGGCCGCGATACTGAAAACACCCCACGGACTGTTGGTCAACGCTTTTACAACTACCAAAGCAAGTACCGCTAGAATGATGATCATCACGCCAAGTGCGCCAAGCATCACGATGATTCCGGCAAATGAGCCAAGTTCTTGTTTTGCCATTTCACCGAGTGAACGACCATCACGACGCGTCGAGATGAACAAGACTAAAAAGTCTTGAACCGCACCCGCAAGAACGACACCCACTAAGAGCCAAATTGTTCCCGGCAAATAACCCATTTGCGCAGCAAGGATCGGTCCGACTAATGGGCCTGCACCTGCAATCGCGGCAAAGTGGTGACCAAATAGAACGCTTTTATTGGTCGGCACATAATCCAAACCGTCAGCTAAGCGATGAGCAGGCGTTAAACGTCGCTCATTCAGTTCAAAGACTTTATTGGCAATAAATAAACTATAAAAACGATATGCAATGCTATACACACAGATTGCTGCAAGGATCAGCCAAACTGCATTGACATGCTCGCCTCGACTGAGTGCTAGTATGCCGAATGAAACGGCACCTAGAATGGCTACAAACAGCCAGATAATCTTTGAAGCCATTCCTGACTTCGGTTGAATGGTTTCCATCTCAATCCCTCATAAATGTTGAAATAAATCAGCTTGATTTTTCTTGTTCGAGGTACTGCTGTTTCTTCCCTTGAAACTCTACTCCTGTTATGGGCTTTTTCATCTAATACTTTGGAATAAAAATTTAAACCAATAGGTATAAAAAAAGGGATGAATCACTTCATCCCTTTCGATAATAGTCTATTTTTAAACCATTATGCACGTTCTAAATAGTCACCAGTACGAGTGTCTACACGAACGCTTTCTTCTTGCTGTACGAATAATGGAACACGTACAACTGCACCAGTTTCAAGCTTAGCCGGTTTACCGCCACCGCCTGAAGTATCACCACGTACACCTGGATCAGTTTCAACGATTTTTAATACAACGAAGTTGGGCGCGCTCACAGTTAAAGGAACACCGTTCCAAAGCATGATTGTGCAAAGTTCATTTGAGTCATCTTTCAACCATTTAGCCGCGTCACCCATAGCAACTTTATCAGCAGCGATTTGTTCGAAAGATTCTGGATCCATGAAGTTCCACATTTCACCGTCGTTATACAAGTAGTTCATTTCAACTTCTTGGATGTCAGCAGCTTCTAGTGAATCACCAGATTTGAAAGTTTTTTCTAAAACTTTACCAGTTTTAAGGTTACGTAATTTTACGCGGTTAAAAGCTTGGCCTTTACCTGGTTTTACGTATTCGTTTTCCATGATTGAACATGGGTTACCGTCAAGCATGACCTTAAGGCCTGACTTGAAATCATTCGTAGAATAATAGGCCATGACTGGCTCACTCCAAACTTACTAACTTTAATCTATAGATGCTATGGGCTGTAACATGTCATTTAGCAAGTACTGACTGTAACATTGGCTGCCACATGCACATTAATGTGATATTGCGTATTCTAAATGACCAATGCACCATGTCGCAACGAAAAAATCCCCATTAAAGGGGTCAAGCTGCTTAACTTACACTCAGACATTAAAGAACTTTGTTTATACAATGCCCACAAACAGGTAAAATTGCTGTTTACTGAAACTTAATAAATGTTTCGTAGGCTTCATCCGTTCTAAGCTTTATCGGAATTTTTTCAGCTTAAACATCAAAGTTCGACGCATTAATTTCAGCAATATTCCCTACTCACCTTTCTGCATTTTTTAAACAATCGGCATGATAAACTATTTATTTCAAGAGCAAAACTGGCAAACCCAATTGAGTGATTTGATAACAAATCCTCAAGAATTACTCGATGTATTAGAACTTTCGCATGATCAGTTATTATCGGGTGCTCAGTTCGCAGCAGATGAGTTTCGCCTACGTGTGCCGCGAGCTTTTGTTGAAAAAATGCAAAAAGGTAATCCGCTCGATCCGCTTTTACTGCAAGTCCTACCGCATCATTTGGAACTTGAAGAACACGCCGGTTTTGTCACCGACCCTTTAGGTGAAGAGCAGGCTAACCAACAGCCAGGCGTATTACATAAGTACAAGTCTCGTTTTTTACTGACTTTAACCGGTGCCTGCGCGGTCCATTGCCGTTATTGTTTCCGCCGCCATTTTCCATACCAAGAAAACCTGCCTAAAAATGACGATTGGCCAAACATTAAAGGATATATTGAACAACAACCCGATATTAATGAAGTGATTTTAAGTGGTGGAGACCCGCTCACACTATCAAATCGTAAACTTCAAGTGTGGATTGAACGTTTATCGACTTTGCCACAAATTAAATTTTTGAGAATTCATTCACGAGTTCCTATCGTAATCCCCAACCGTGTCGATGAAGAGCTGGTTTCTATTTTAAAAAACAGTAGGCTACGCATTATTCTAGTGGTACACTCAAATCATCCATCAGAGCTAGATGACTTCACGTGCAGCCAGCTTCAACAGCTTGTCAAACAAGGAATCACCGTGCTGAACCAAGCAGTCTTATTAAAAGGGGTTAATGATTCTGCAGAAGTATTGGTCGATTTGAGTTACCGCTTATTCGACGCAGGTGTAATGCCATATTATTTGCATGTTCTGGATAAAGTAAAAGGTGCTCATCATTTTGATACACCAGCTCAGGATATTGATTTAATTTATAAAAAAGTTTTAGAGAACCTACCTGGTTATTTGGTTCCTAAACTTGTACGGGAAATAGCGGGCGAAAAAAACAAGACACCGCTTTTTGGGGCTTCAACTTTTTGAGTTAAATAATAAAGATGACCACGCATACTTCAGATACGTTTTACAATCCGACTGAATTAAAGCTGGATAAATTAAGCTTTTGTCCGACCAATGCTAAAGGTCTGCAAGAGTGGTTAAACGGTATTTCAATTTTACAATTGGGTACCTCATCTAAAGCTTTATTCAATGCCTTACTTGAAATCTCCGAGCTGAAATGCCAAGAGATGTTACGTTTTGATTTGGTTCAAATTTTACATCCAACTATGGAAAGTGTGCTCACAAGCTTAGAAAAACACTTTACCAATCAAAGCCTCATTACCACGGATCGTAATGATCAAATCATTGAATTGGCGATGCTTTTACGTAGTCACTTTGCCAAAATCTATATTGATATTGCCAAACGATGTAATCAGCAGCTCAATCAACAAAAGTTTTCGATTTTTTCATTCGGCCATAAAAAAAGCTTACAAACCGCTCGAATTGCATCAATCTACTATGCGTTGCAACAACTGACACTGTTGTTGTATCAACAAAATATGTTGTATGCCACACCGACTGCAGGTCAATGGATTGCGGCACATCAACTGATTGAATGTGCCATTGAACACGATTTCTATCAAAGTAATGTCAATCAGTTGCTGGGTACTCAACATCAAATTGCAAATATTGCTCAAGCTTATGCACAATTAATCTTATTAGATATTTTCAATAATCATCAGATTCGCCCTGCTGAAATCCAAGGTTTGTATTTATGTAGCTTTGACTGGGCAAAATTGGTTCAAATCCTACCGAAAGAAACCACGCTTTCACGCTATATTGTAGACACGAAAAAAGATCGCCCACCGATTTATAACTCAAAACAAGATCGGTCTTATCAAGCCAATGTATACATTTCAACGCAAAACTTGCTCGATCATTTGACCGAAACGCAAACTAGAAATGCCAATTATTTATCTAAAAATGAAAAGTTATTTTTAACTCCAGCGCTATATTTCCATATTCATAATATTTTGACCAACAACACTGAACGCCGTCATGAACGTTATGAATATTCTGCGCAAATTAATATTTGCTTTAGCTTAATGGTAGCGCATTTCTATCTCTCTAAAGGTAAAAACTTCCACGAAACTTTAGATTTGGAAGGCAATTATCAATTCCACAATGAAGCCTCATTTGTCAATTCGCATGATTCAAATATGCCAACAGGCATGACTAATGCGAAAGCGCTAGATCGTGAAGCAAAACAGATTCATACCGCTGACGTATTAGATATTAGTGTGAATGGTTATCGCATTAAATGGACTGGCCCTACCCCAGCCAATTTAAAAACCGGCGAATTTATTTTGATCCAAGAAAATGCTCAAAGCCAATGGCGTGGCGGTGTTGTTCGTTGGATCAAACAATCGACTGAAAAAAGTTTGGAATTGGGTCTCGAAGTACTGGCTCAAGATTTGTATCCATGTTCAGCCCATATCCGTACCGACCGCAATACAACAAATCATCAACCTGCTTTATTGGTACAGACCACACAACTTGATCAAGTGTCTACGACCTTAATTTTACCTGGGGCAAATCTCTTCCGAGAGAAACAAACGATCCACCTTCGCTTAGGCAAAGAAGACATCAAAGTCTATCTCACCAAAGCGCAGTTGGTGACGCAAAGCTTTATTCGCTTTGAATATGAATTATTGAATGAAGAGCAAGAAAATGTCGTTAAAGACTTTATTGCGAAACAGAGCAATGAGATCAAAAATAACGACTTATGGGAAGCATTAAAGTGAGAAATCCATTACTATCCAAAAAACTAAAACGTACGGAAACTCGATTACTCATTATTGATGATAATCAAATACGTTTTAACCAGATACGTGATTTATTGACAGACAGCGAACATCAAGTTCATGCCATATTACTTGATGATTTACAAAATTTCGAAAAACAGCTGAATCTCAATTGGGACTTGATCATTTTTGGACGTGCTTATGATTTAAAATATGAACAAGCTTTAAGTTTAGTTCAACTATCGAGCCAACCGAATTTACCGATTATTTTACTTAAACCCGAAGACTATCAAGCAGAACAATATGCAAGTTTAGTCAAAAAAGGGATTTATGACATTGTCGATATTGCTGAACCTGAGAGTTTCTATTTTGGTTTAATCCGTGCTTTATCCTTTAGTCGCCTACAACAATCGCAGCAACATTTAATGGAAGAGCTCGAAACAGCTCAAATCCAAACCCAGTCTTTAGTTGAAGATAGTCGTAAAGCGGTTGCCGTGATTCAAGAAGGCATTCACATTCAAGCCAATGCTGAATATCTCACTTTGTTTGGTCTAAAAAATGAAGATGATGTAATTGGTCTGCCTTTACTCGATCTATTACATCCTACTGACCTCAACGACTTTAAACAACGCTTTAAAAAAATTAGCCAAGGGCAGCTCGATTTAGGACGTTTTGATCTCGTTTCACAAAATATCGCAGTGGCTGGGCAAAACCCACTAAAACTCGAATTTATTGCCGCGGCTGAAGAAGATGCTTTACAGCTCGCAATTGAAATTGGCAGTCAAAGCAGCAATGCTGTAAGCAATGCTCAAGTTGAAGCTAGCCCACAAAAACCAAAAGCATTTCAACAACTCAACCGTACCATTGCTCAGCAACCTGCTAATGTAAATGCAGTAGTTCTATTTACATTGGCTTCTTGCTCAGATGCGATTTTTCAAAAAGATTGGAATACTTATAAGAGCTATTTCACCAATATTAAAGACTTCTTGAAAGATCAGACTCATGCTCCATTATTTAGTTTAGATAATGGTGCAATCGTTGCCTTATTCCAAGCGGATAATCAACTCAAACTTGAGTCTAAATTGATTGGTCTTAATACCCTGAGCAAACCTCAATTACTCAGTGTAAACAATGAAACTTATCCATTAAATTTACGCATAGGATACAGTGTTTTAGACAGCGATATTCGTGATGAAGTACATTTTGATACATTTATTGCGAAAGCCTTTAATACTGCGCTACCAACCAACCAACAAGTACCTGAAATCGATTTAACGATTCCATTAGAAATTGACATACCAAGTTTGGATTTTGGTAAACCAGAAGCACAAATTGCGCCGATTGTCGTTAGTGATGAAGCTCCTGTTATCAAGGCCCTTCGCAACTGCTTAGAACGCGGTGAAATTCATCTTAAATATCAGCAACTGTATGATAAAGAAGATACACATCTTTATACTTATGAAGTAACCAGCGGCTTTATTTTTGAAAATAAATGGAAAGATATCGCCCAACTTCGTGAATTGGCTGAAGACTCAGAGCTATCCATTAAATTGGATCGTTGGATCTTGGTTGAATCGTGTAAACAACTACACAACTTCATCACTCAGTTCCCTGAAGCGAAATTAATCGTTAACCTGAACAAAGAAGTGCTATATAACGACCGCACCTTCCCTGAGTTTATTTCGAAACTGATTACGATTATTCGTAGTAAATTGAAAAATCCGATAATTTTACAATTTGCAGAAGAAGACATTCAGCTCAATATCGATGCCGCTCAAAAAGCATTTGTTGAACTTCGTAAAAATGGTGCCGAACTGGCTTTACGTAATTTTGGTCATTCGATGTTTAGTGAATCATTATTACGTCAAATGGATGTTCACTGCTTAACATTAGATTCAAGCTTGACCCAAATGCTTGCAAACGACAAGTCATGCCAAGAGCTGCAAGAAAAAATTACCACTTATCATGAAATCAAAACTGTTGAAATCATGCTACGTGAATTAAATGACATGACACTGTTTGCCAATGCTTGGAATGTAGAAGCTCGTTTTATTCAAGGTGATTATTTCCAAAAGAAACTCGATCATCTCATCGATGTTCAGGACCAATAAGGTTCTGAACATTGCCGATTTAAGGTTTATCTTTTTATCGGCACAAAAAAAAACGGGCATAAAGCCCGTTTTTTTCGTTTTGGATATTAACGTTTGATAGAACGTGACATACCAGCAAAACGTTGTTTGAATTTGTCGATACGACCGCCAGTGTCAACGCTTTTCTGTTTACCAGTGTAGAATGGGTGACAAGCAGAACATACGTCTAAGTAAATAGTTTCTTTACCAAGAGCTGAACGAGTTTCAATTACGTTACCACATGAACATGTAGCAACTAAAGTTTCATATTTTGGGTGAATATCGGCGCGCATCGTCGATTACTCCTAAGATTTAAGAAGGTTTAGCTGTCATCGCAATTGATCACTCTTGCATCACTACAAGGAAGGCTTAAAAAAGCAGACCAACACCATAACAGACCATTCTTTTGGCCCACCGAGACGGATACCGCCAGAGCTAAGCACAACAAGTTGGGGCAAATTATAGCTGATTTTTTATTGTTAATAAATAGATATTCAAGGCTGAATCGCTCTACTCTTTAGGTTGAGCTTGCTCTAAATATTTTTGATATTGTAATTCGACTATACGCTGAAATTGGGCTTGATCAAAATGATTTAATCTTTCAATAAATGCAGGACAAAACGTCGCTGCATTTACTGGCTGTAATGATTTGCTCATGCCCTCTAACATGCCTTGAAGCTGCTGTTTAAATTGTGCATCGACTGGCTGATCAACATCTTTTGCTTTTAATGGCTCTACACCATTAAAACGGACAGCCTGAACCGCAGCAATTAATTTTAGCTTGGCAGCTTGATAAGCCTGATCTAATTCCGTATTCATCTGTGGTTGTCGATCACGACAAAAATCCAACATGGGCTGTAGGCTGATGAGCGGCATTTTTTCAATGACATCACGGTTACTATTTAAAGATAAATCCTCTTGAGCATGAACGACTGTGTTCATACCGAAGAATAAAATGAAGAAACCTGTTTTAATTTTCACGATTTTTTTCTTTTCATCTATATAAGGTATTTTAAAAGGACCTTTTCATCTCGCCCTTACTCTTGCCCACGGCTCTGTTTTGCCCAAAGGTTGGCAATCACACCACAGACCATCAACTGAATTTGGTGAAAGATCATAATTGGTAAAACTATCATCCCCATCGGCTGACCAATAAAGAGAATTTGTGCCATGGGCACACCACTCGCCAAGGTTTTTTTAGAGCCACAAAAGAAAATCGTCTTTTGATCAGCTCGACTAAAGCCCAACCAACGCGGTACGTATAGCGCCAATAACATAATGATCGTTAACAAGACAGAGCACGCCACAATCAACAGGAATAAGGTTATACCACTTACTTGATGCCATAGCCCTGCCACCACTGCACTACTGAATGCACCATAGACCACCATCAAAATTGAGCCCTGATCAAATACCTTCACAATTTTTGGCATTTTCTTCATATAAGGAAACACCCAAGGACGGAGGAGCTGCCCTAAAATGAAGGGAATCAGTAATAACAGCGTAATTTGAATAATAGATGCAGTCGGATCGTAGTTATGTTGTGACTGACCGAGAATAAAATAGGCCACCATCACTGGGGTAATAAACATCCCAATAATATTTGAAAATGATGCACTACAGACTGCGCCAGCAACATTACCCTGTGCTACCGAAGTAAATGCAATAGAAGACTGTACTGTCGAGGGTAAAAAGCACATAAACAAAAAGCCCCAATACAACTCTTGCCCTAACATCGGCACGAGAATTGGTTTCGCCATTAAACCCAATAATGGAAATAATGCAAAGGTAAAACCAAAAACTAAAGCATGTAACTTCCAGTGCATTATGCCTTCAACCACAGCCTCACGAGATAACTTTGCACCATGGAGAAAAAATAAAATGGCAATTGCAGCCGTGGTAATATAGCCAAAGATTTCTGCAGCTTGACCACTAACAGGCAAAAAAGTCGCAAGTATGACCATTACAAAAAGTAGAATGGTAAAACGATCCAAAGCCAACATTTTCAGCATAACAACATCCTGTACAAATTTCCCTTTAAAGCTGATCGGCACAAAAATGCCCAATAAGCTAAATTTACCATTGAGTAAATTTCATCTTACTGGGCCATATAAATAAAGCCAGCTTTTCTCCGATATATTCATTATTTTAAACGTTGATAGTGAGCTCAACGCAAAAAAATTTATAAATAAGAATATTCAGAATTACAGATGACTTTATATTAATGATTGCACATTAATTATTTCGTGCATTTGAGTCTTGTTGGATCAACTCAATTTTATAGCCATCGGGATCTTCAACAAAGGCAATGACGGTCACACCACCTTTCATTGGTCCTGCTTCACGTACAACGTTTCCGCCACGTACTTTAATTTCTTCACAAGCCTTGTAGGCGTCATCTACAGCAATAGCGATATGGCCATACGCATTACCCAATTCATAACCATCTGTATCCCAGTTATGCGTTAACTCAAGTACAGTATGATTTTCTTCATCACCATAGCCCACAAATGCCAAAGTAAAACGACCTTCTTCATAATCACGCTTACGAAGCAAAGTCATACCGAGTACTTCAGTATAGAACGCCAATGAACGCTCTAAATTGCCTACACGTAACATGGTATGCAGCATGCGCATAATCGAGTTTCCTAAATCTATCATTATGTTTGAATACTATAGGGATTTAACATACAAAGTTCAATTTAAGTCTAGAATGCATATACCCGCTTATTTCAAATATCCTTGTCTAAAATCACAGATATACTTAGGCTATTTAGTAGCTTAGAATAAAAAAGCCCACTCAAACTGAATAGGCTTTTTCAAGTTAAATTGAATTATGAATTGGATTTTTGTTCATGTTCTCTCAATAGTTTGGCAACCCACACCACTAAAATTAAAATCGGAATACCAATTAAAGTCGTCATCAAGAAAAAGTTTGGATAACCGATATTGGTCACAATCGTACCAGAGTAACCGCCTAAAATTTTAGGGGTTAAGGTCATTAATGAACTAAAGATGGCATATTGAACAGCTGTGAAAGAAACACTGGTTAAGCTCGATAAAAATGCAATAAATGCCGCACCAGCAAGACCAGAAGCCAAGTTATCAACAATAATCGCGAAATATAACCACAGCGAACTATAAGGCTTAATGACCTTACCTTTGATGTCCACATTCTGTTCAGCACTTGCTAAGTTAATCGGTTGAATATCAATACCAAGCACACCTGACATATTGGCTGATGTATTCACTTGATATGTTAAATCGACACTCTTTTTCACCACATCATTTTCTAGTAGTTGAGCCGTTAATGTTTTTTGCTTTGCTGTTTCGAGCGCTTGACCTGGAATTGCAGCACTAAAAACACCAGTTTTATCAAGCTTCGCGTCGAATGGTTTAGCATCCAAAATAATTTGAATTTTTTGATTTTCTTTTAATTCGCCTGCCAAGTATTGTCCACGGACCACAATACTATTTGCAGTCTCTTGAGCTGAAATCGTGTTATCTGAAGTCACTGGCAGCAACATCATTGCTGAGTTTGAAAAAGCATTATTCAGATACGGCAAACTCACCTGTACTGGATGTTGATTCTTAGACTGATAATCCGCACTGACTTTAATATTTTGATCTGCAGCCAAGACTGCTTTTGGAATTTTAACTACCCAAGCACCCGTGTCATCCGGCGTCGCTGTATATTGCTGCCCTGCTACATTTACAGTGACATCGCTTAATGGCTGACCTGATTTGACCAGACCGATAAAAATCAAGTTTGTTGAACTTGCTAAAATCGCACCAACAAACATCAATTTCATAATGTTCATGCGCTGCGCTAGCAAACCGCCAAGGAAGCCGCCAACCAAGCTAAAAATCACACCATAGACTTTTACAGCTTCAGCAATCTGCTCTTTGGTGAAGTTTAAATCTTGATAAAACACATTAGAAATGACGCCGGCGATAATATCGGAAATACGGTAAAAACCAATAAGTAACAACAGCACTAAAGCCAGTTTTAGACCATAACGCTTAAAAAAATCTGCAACTGGATTAACCCAAGTTTCAAATGCCATCTGCTTATTTACAGCACCTGATTTCACTAAAACAGAACCGACACCAAAAGCAACCATAGCTGAACCAATAAAGCGTACAGCCTCTAAACAGAACAATGCAAATGAGTCTGAAATTTGCCACTGCTCTTTCAAGCTTTCAACCGCAACACCTGAATAGATATAACTCAAAACAAAAGCAACCACCGCAGCAAAGAATACCGCGACTAAACGATAATAGTCGGTCCGTTTATAATGCTTTTGTACACGGTCAACCTGCGGCTCACGTATCGATAAAGTTGTGATAATACCGATAACCATTACAGCAGCCATTGCAAGGTAAGTATATTTCCAAGCTTCATAAATATAGTTACCTTTGGCCGTGCCTAAATATGCAGCCAAAAATAACGCCCCTGCACCTGCCACGATCATGCCGATACGATAACCTGCATTATAGGTCGAAGCTAAAACGGTCTGCATTTCAGTTTCTGCCAACTCAATACGATAGGCATCGATCACAATGTCTTGCGTTGCGGCAGAAAAACCAAGTAGTACGGCTCCAGCGGCCATTTGGTAAATATAGCTTTGTCCTAAAGCAGGATCTGAAAATGCCATGATACAAATTGCACAGATAATGAGAACCTGAGCGATCAATAACCATGCTCGGCGACGTCCAAGTTGTTTAGTTAAAAATGGCACAGGTAACTCATCAATTAATGGCGCCCAAACAAACTTAAACGAATAGCCAAGCGCTGCCCAGCTAAAAAAAGTCACTGCACTTTTATCAATTCCTGCTTCACCTAACCAAAGCGATAAACTGGAAAAGATCAGTAAAATTGGGATGCCGGCCGAAAAGCCAAGAAAAAGCATAATCAGCGCACGTCGGTCTAAAAATGCAGTAAAAGCAGATTTCCATCCTGAAGCTTGTGTTGTCATGACTCAGTTATTTTTGTCAAAATCGAATGTTGCTATTCAAGCGCTTAATGACAACGGTTTCAACAACATTTATGAAATCATTGTTTTATTTTATCGATATTTCGCATGCTGTTGCTTGATCTTTGGCATTAAACCTGTATACCTTAATTACATATCTCTATTCTTTAGTTTTTTGGATTCAACAGTGACCCAGCGACTTGAACAAATTCACTCTTCTTTATCAACCACCATTAATGAACCCAACACAAAAAACTTAGCAGAAACAGTAACGACACTAAAGAGCGCTTTTGATCAACCCGAAATACAGAATACTTTAACTAAAACCCAGTTGCAGCCACTTCAGCTGACGCATACACCTGAGCTAAAAAAAATACCAACGTCTACCAAGCGGATCAAACCACTTAATGACTTTTTAGGACAAGATCGTGCCCGAGCTTCGGTCGAGGCTGGCATTGCATTACCCTATTCAGGCTATAACATTTTTGCTGTAGGTACCGCAGGCTTAGGTAAGCGCACCATGATTAAGCGCTTATTACAACAACACGCTAAAAATATGCCAACGCCTTCAGACTGGGTCTATGTCAATAATTTTAAGTTTCCGCGTGAACCGATTGCGCTGAAACTTCCTTCTGGTCAAGCGACAAAATTCCAAGCGTTATTACATCAAAGTTGGCAAACTATATTAAAACAGCTTGAACGTCGTTTCACCGCAGAAACCTATCACAATCGCATTGAAATGATTCGCCAACATGCTGGTGATGAACAACATCTTGCTTTAGTTGAATTAACGCGAGAAGGTGAAGAGCTCGATCTTAAACTGATTTCTCAGGATGATGATCATTGTTTCGTTCCGATGCACTTAGTAGATAACAAATACCAAGAAATGTCGAAAGAAGACATCAATGCTTTAAGCAGCAAACAACGTGCTGAAATTGCATCAAACGTCCGTTATATGGATAAAAAACTTGAACGCCTTGGTCTACATCTTGGTGATCTTGAAGATGACGCACGCGATAAAGTTCAGGTTTTAAACCGTGAAATTGCTAAACAAGTTGTAATGCCGCGTATTGATCTAATTCAAAATAAATTCAGCATGGTTGAAGGCTTGGAAGATTATCTGAAGCAATATGCAGATGACATCATTCAAAATGTTGAGTTTGTGCTTGAGCAAGAAGAAGATGACTTTACACCTGGCCTATTTAACCGCGTGCCATCTCGCTACCAAGCTAACATCATCGCCACACACAAACCAAATGCTGGTGCGCCCGTTATTTTTGAAGATTTCCCAACCCATTACAATTTGCTAGGTCATGTCGAACAACTGACCCAAAATGGCACCATCACCACAGACTTTACGTTAATCCGTCCTGGTGCATTGCATAAGGCCAATGGTGGATTCCTCATCTTGGAAGCTGAACAACTTTTAGAGCAGCCTTATGCATGGCAAGGTCTAAAACGTGCATTAAAGTCAGGACATTTAAAGCTGTCTTCACTTGAACATATGCTTACATTGACAGGCAGTATTTCGATTGAGCCTGAAGCTATTGATTTAAATATCAAAGTGATCCTGCTTGCTGAACCTGATATTTATTACGATATTTTAGAACTCGAACCAGAACTGGGCAGTGTCTTTAAAATTCGTGCCGATTTTACCGATACATTACAACGTAATGACATTAATGAGCAGGCATATATGCAGCTGATTGCTGACTATGTGCAAACAGACAAACTTCTGCCATTTGACCGTACAGCACTTGCTGCACTGTTAACTGATTCAAGTCGTCAAGCTGAAGATCAAAGCTCTTTGTCATTACATGCCCTCACCTTAGGTGATTTGATTCGTGAAGCACATCATCATGCAGCACTTGCTGGCGATAAAATGGTGACAGAAACACATATCAACACCGCTCTTGATCATCGTAAATACCGTCTAGGCTACTTACGTGAATTATATTGGCAAGATCTCAC
The DNA here is from genome assembly GCF_013418475.1 of Acinetobacter sp. YH12140. NCBI lineage: Bacteria > Pseudomonadati > Pseudomonadota > Gammaproteobacteria > Moraxellales > Moraxellaceae > Acinetobacter > Acinetobacter sp. YH12140. Next base: position 269,342 of record NZ_VPBZ01000002.1, on the reverse strand, counting down.
TCGCGGTACACAGTTAATCGAAACCAAAGGTCATCGATTCGGGCAGATTAACGCCCTCTCTGTGATTCAATATGCTGATGTTGAATTTGGTTTACCGTCACGTTTAACGGCTTCGGTTTATCAAGGTGGCGGCGATATTTTAGATATCGAGCGTAGTGTAGAACTCGGTGGTTCTTTACATGCCAAAGGCGTCCTGCTGATGTCGAGTTTCTTAAAGGCACACTTTGGTCGTGAACAAATTTTACATTTTTCTGCTGCCCTTGCCTTTGAGCAAAGCTATGGCCAAGTAGATGGCGACAGCGCAACTGTTGCAGAGCTTTCAGCTCTTATTTCCGCTATTAGCCAATTACCGATCGATCAATCATGGGCAATCACTGGCTCAATGAACCAATTGGGTCAAGTTCAACCGATTGGTGGTGTAAATGCCAAGATTGAAGGCTTCTATGATGCATGTAAATTACAAGGGCTAACAGGCAAGCAAGGTGTTATTATTCCACGCCAAAATATGCAGCACTTAATGTTACGCAAAGATGTGATTGAAGCTGTGCAACAAGGTCAATTCCATATTCACGCCATAGATACCATTGACCAAGCTCTAGAAATTTTGATGGCGCGTCCAGTAGGCACTCTTGATAAAAAAGGTCGTTATAGCAAAGGCTCAATCTACGCTGCTGTCATGGAGCAACTTGAATACTGGCAAGCGATTGAAGATGGTGCTGAGTTTGAGGAAGAAGAGCCAAAGAAAAAGAAAAAAAAGAAGAAGTCAAAAAAGAATAAAGATAAAAAGGCAAAGAAGTCTGAAGCTCAAGACAGTACTGCTAAAAATGGGACTGCTGAAAACGAGCAACGTGTTGAAGAAAGTCCGACTGAAGACAATCCGTCATAAATGTTCGATTAGATTATTCATTTGTTGATTTTTCCACCATTCATTGCACTTTAAATGCCTTTGAAATGGTGGAAAAACGCATAAACCACGACTTTTTTGATAAATAAGTCATAAAAAAAGCGCCTTTAAGGCGCTATTTTTATCTGTATCCAATGATCAAAATCATCAAATACACATCCAATTAAGCTTCAGGAGCTGGGCTATATTGTTCAACTAAAGGTTGTAATTCACCTTTTTGGAACATATCAAGCATAATGTCGCTACCACCGATCAACTCACCATTGATCCATAATTGTGGGAAAGTCGGCCAGTTTGCAATTTGTGGAAGAGTTGCGCGAATATCTTGATTTTCAAGAATATTTACATAAGCAAACGGACGACCAATTTGACTGAGCGCTTCTACTGCACGCGCAGAGAAACCACACTGTGGAAACTGTGGAGTGCCTTTCATGTAAAGTAGAACTGCGTGTTTAGCAATTTGGTCACGAATTAACGCTTCTGTATCGCGTGCTTGTTCAGTCATTGATATATCCTCAATAAATCTGCTTCGCATTATACCCAAAACTGAGTAAAACAATATGACTAAAGCAATATTTCACGTTTTATTTACATTTCAGCTTTTCAAGTGAGTCATATTTTGCTTATATAGACCTCTTGATGCTCATATATATATGGCGTCTCCTCTATATTATTTCAATCACCTGACAAATTAGAGTTAGTCATGAATAACATTACCCTTGCCCCAGTACAAACTGATCAACCATCGCACTTGATGCCAGTATTTGGCCGCCAACCGATCAGCTTTGTCCGAGGTCAAGGTGCTCACCTGTATACCGCAGATGGCACAGAATACTTAGACGCACTGACAGGGATCGCTGTTTGTGGTTTAGGTCACTCACATCCTGCAATTACAGCTGCAATTGCTGAACAGGCAGCGACCCTCATTCATACCAGTAACTTATTTGAAGTGCCTTGGCAAACGGCTGCTGCGCAAAAATTAGCTGAAGTTGCGGGTATGGAAGAAGTTTTCTTCTCAAATAGTGGTGCAGAATCAAATGAAGGTGCAATCAAAATTGCACGTAAATTTGGTCATATGCAAGGTGTTGCAAGCCCTAAAATTATTGTTGCTGATCATTCATTCCATGGTCGTACCATGGCAACGTTATCTGCGACAGGTAACAAAAAAGTTCAAGAAGGCTTTGGCCCATTGGTTGAAGGTTTTATTCGTGTACCTTTTGGTGATATCGAAGCAATTGAAGAAGCTGCAATTCACCACCCTGACATCGTAGCGATTTTGGTTGAGCCGATCCAAGGTGAAGGTGGTGTAAATACTGCACCTCAAGGTTTTAGCTATTTAGAAGATATTCGTCGTATCTGTAACCAACACAACTGGTTAATGATGCTTGATGAAGTGCAAACAGGTAACGGCCGTACTGGTAAATACTTTGCGTATCAACACACCAATATTGTTCCTGATGTGCTAACTACAGCTAAAGGTCTAGGTAATGGTTTCCCTATTGGCGCAGTCATGACTCAAGGTCGTGGTGTAGGCGTTTTAACAGCGGGTAACCACGGTTCAACTTATAGCGGTACAGCATTAGGTTCACGTGTGGTTTATACCGTGATTGATACCATTCAAAAGGAAAACCTTGTTGAAAACGCTGCAAATATGGGTGCGTATCTTGTTGAGCAATTCACAGAGCAACTTGCAGAGCAAAACGTGACTGTTCGTGGTTTTGGTTTAATGGTCGGCATTGAATTACCAAAAGCATGTGGCGAACTTGTGAATATTGCACGTGATGAGCATCACTTGATTATTAACGTAACAGCAGGCTCTGTGATTCGTTTATTACCTACGCTGAACATCAATAAAGAACAAGCGGATATCTTAATTGAACGCATTGTTAAAATGGTGAAAAACTTTCTAGCGTAATTTGTGCCGAAAGTAAAAAAAGCCGCTGATTGCGGCTTTTTTTATATCTTTTTAAACCTTTTTTGTTTTTATGAGGCTTCTTGGTATACACGTCCGCCTGGTAATTGACTGAAATACAATTTTAATGCATCTAGGCAACGATGAATCTTGGTAGGCTGTTGATCACGTTTAGACATCACCGCATATAGAGTAAATGATGGTAAACGCCATTCTGGTAAAACTTCAACAAGAGAACCGTTTAATAAGTCTTTTTGCGTATCTAGATATAATATTCTTGCAATGCCATGTCCTTGTTGACACATTGCTTTTGCAGCAAATACATTATTTGTTGTAAATCGGGAGTGCACATCCAATGCAACCTGCTCTTTAGTCACTGCATTTTCAAATGCAAAATGCTGAAAGTTTCTAACCAAATTTATTTGAACCATATCATGATTTTGTAAATCTTCTGGTCGTGTAATTAAACTGGTTTGGTTGATATAGCTTGGTGCTGCAACGAGAACTTGTTCAACATGTGCCAATGGCACCACATGAAACTGTTGATCATCAATTTTTGAACTCATTCGTAGCGCAATATCAATGCGGCCATCAATTAAGTCGATATATTGATTATCTGCTTCTAGATGAACGGATAAACCGCGATGTGCCGACATCCAATGTGACAACGCAGGAATCACATGATTCGCACAAAGTTCTGGTGTTGATGCAATACGTAATTCACCGACTAAGTCGTCACGAAGTTCATTGATACGAATTTTGCCGCGCTCTGCGGCAGATAGCATCTCTTGGCAACTATGAAAAAAAGCTTGTCCAGCTTCTGTCAAACTTAACTTACGTGTTGAACGATGTAAAAGAATGACTTCCATATCCTGCTCTAGTGAGCGGATTTGCTGACTCACGGCACTCGTGGTAATACCTAACTCACGAGCAGCACCGCTAAACGAATTTTTTTCCACAACGCAAGCAAAGACACCCATTGCTCGAAGTTGATCTAACATAAATTTCCCTCATAAACTTATGAGAAGCTTCATCTTTCGATAAAAGCAACTCATTGTATTATACGGGGATATTTTGCTTTTGCATTATATATTTAATTATTTGGTAAAACTGAAGTTGGATTGATTGGTTTACCATCTAAACGCACTTGGAACTCAAGCATCGTGCGGCTGGTACCCGATGAACCCATCTCACCAATTTGCTGCCCTGCTTTCACAGTATCGCCACTTTTGACATTCATTTTACTGTTATGTGCATATGCAGTGATATAGCCATTAATATGCTTCACCAAAATTAAATTGCCGTACTCTTTAAGACCATCGGCGGCATAGACCACTTGACCATCAGCTGCTGCAAAAATAGGATCACCTGTATTACCTGCGTAACGTGTTCCTTTCACATTCGATGCTAAGTTATAGCCTTGTAATACCGTAGGACGCGATACTGGACTCACCCAACGTAAACTTGAAGAACTGACCACTGGCGTTGGAACTGTAGTTCGCGTCACTGTCGATGGAGTGGTTGAAGCTTGAGTCACGGGCGCTGTTTGTGTTGGCATTGCAATCGTTTGGCGTTGAATTGGTGCCGCTTGAGTCATGGCTTGTGTAGACGTCGTACGACGAGAGCCACTATTTTTAAGGCGAATGGATTGTCCAACATAGATGCGATAAGGCTGGGCAATATCGTTCATTTCTGCGATGCTGACATAGCTCAAGCCATAGCGAGCTGCAATGCCACTTAAAGTATCTCCCGAACGAACTGTATAATAATCCGGAGCAGTCGCATAACGGGTCGCATTATTAATTTGTGGTTTTGACGCACAGCCAGTCATGACCAAAGTTGTAACCACAGCAGCAGATAAAACAAGGGTCTTAAATAATGCTGCAGGAGCGGTAATAACGCGATATTGTGACACCAGGGACATCATCTTCCTCACTAATAATTCAAATATAGTCATTATGAATGGGCTAAGATTAGCAAAAATCCAGTCTAAAAAAGTTGCGGCATAACCATTTTCACAAAGTTATAACACTAATACTTAAATTTTAGATAACTCTGCGTGTAAGTTATTCAAAATCTCATAGTTTGTAGCATCCATTTGTATAGGCGTTACACTGACATAACCATTTGCCACGGCAAAGAAATCTGACTCGATATCGGTTAAGCCTTTCTTAGGCTCTGCCACTGCCTCGCCTGCCAATCCAATCCAATAGACTTGACGACCACGCGGGTCTACATGACTGGTAATCGGTTTGGACTGTAAACGTCTTCCTTGATAGGTCACTTTGGTGCCTTGAAGTTCAGCAACATCTGGAATATTGATATTAAAAATATGTCGTGCAGGTAGCGCAGGTAAGCCATTGGCAATAAAGTCATGCACCCATTGTGCAGCTACGGCATAATCTTCAGGGTTGTTATAACTACGCACATTCGGCCCAGCCAAAGACACGGCTAGCGCAGGTTGTTTCATTAGACGACCTTCAAATGCGGCACCGACCGTCCCTGAATACAGCACATCATCACCCAGATTTGCGCCGCTATTGATCCCACTCACCACCAAATCAAATTCAAAATCGAACAGACCATTCATTGATAAATACACACAGTCCGCAGGTGTGCCATTTACCGCCCACATATTTGGTGCAATTTCGACAGGTCGTAATGGTCGATCTAAAGTCAGTGCACTTGAAAAACCGCTGCGTTCACTTTCAGGTGCAACAATCACCACACGACCGAGAGGACGCAATGCATGTGCTAAAGCTTGGATACCGGGAGCAAAAACGCCATCATCATTGGCAATTAATATATTCACAACTAAATTTCCATTACTAAAAAATTAAAAATGACTCGCAAGAACATTTTATTGAAATATATGAATAATTATATATATTTACATTTCAACATCCAGCATAAATGTGTGTGTACAAAATGAATAAAACCGTAGCACTTCGTGGTTTATTAGGCTTTGCTCTAGCAGCTTGCATGACTCAAACTGTGGTCGCAGACAATGACTTCACTCAAGAAGAAGCCAATACCATCGTAAAAGAAGATATTGCATCTGCACAAGTCATGTTAGAAGTATGCCCTGCGATTATTGGTCAAAATGCAAAATTTGATGCCAACATTCAAGCACTCACTAAAACATATCTTGCTGATTATTCTGATAAATCAATGACATTAGAAAAATTACAGTCTGACAGCGAATATAAATCAGTTCTTGAAGAAGCGCGTCAAGCTGCTAAAGAAACTGATAAAGTTGAGCAAAAATCAGTTTGTGATGACGTTTTAAGTTATGAAGGTTAATTGATGATTCAGCTTTGGACGTCCTCTAAATAGGTTAGTCCTTATTGCATCAAACCTGCCAAAAAAAGGATGAAGCCTTATAGCCTCATCCTTTTTTCTTTCACAATGTATTGATTTTTAAACAGCTTCAATACAATTTTCTACTGATCTCTACCAGAAATACGATTAAGCTAAGCAAATAAATTTTAGCTATTTGATATCTTTTAGGTTATTTAACAGGTTATTTAAATGAAAAACTCTTTTGTAAAATCTCTTTGTGCCCTTAGCCTTTCTGCTTTTGCTTTCACTACCATGTCTGCACATGCCGCAGATGAAAAAATTGAAGTCACCCCTACACCTCAAGTGACTAGTCAAGAACTTGCAGCTATCTATGTACTATCTGAAGTCTGTCCAAAACTTGTGAATGACAAAGATCAGCCGAAGTTTGAAGCGGGTTATGCAAAATTAGCCAAAGAATATATGCCGAATGAAAAGAACCCAGTAAATGCTTTACAGCAACTCAGCAAACAAAAAAGTTTTAAAGACGCTTTAAAAGAAGCGCAGTCTGATGCGAAGAAAGCTGGCGATAAGAAAAATGGTGCGATTTGCAAAGAATTGACTGCTTACAGCAAATAATACCAATTGGTTACAATACTTTTAAAATAAGCGCTTGCACCCCATAGCAGTCCGCCTAGCTTTGTCCTAAAATGCTAGGCTCTTTGTGCTTATACCTAAGTTATTGGAACCACCCAGAATGACCCGAAAAACCGCCCTTGCCGCATTACTACTTGCACCTAGTTTTTCATTCGCGGCAACTGTCCTTTCTGCACCACCTGAATTAAATAATAAATCTTATGTGCTGATGGACTATGAGACAGGGCAAATCCTTGCTTCTAAAAATGAAAACGAAAAATTAGCTCCTGCTTCAATGACAAAAATGATGACCAGTTACATCATTGAACAAAAGTTATTAAGCGGTGAACTAACTGAAAATGAAAAAGTACGTATGAATGAGTCGGCTTGGTGTCGCGGCAGCAGCACTGAGTCATGTATGTACGTTCCGCTCAACGGTACTGCAACTGCATTAGAAATGTTACGTGGCATTATCATTCAGTCGGGTAACGATGCTTCTAAAGCTATGGCAGAACATATTGCTGGCAATGAAGGCACCTTTGCCCACATGATGAACCAAGAAGCGAAACGTATTGGCATGGTGAATACTCAATTCATCAATGCGACAGGTATGCCAGCTGAAGGTCATTTCTCGACTGCCAAAGATATGGCGACTCTTGCGCAACATATCATTCATGACAGTTCAAAATACTATCCGATCTACTCTGAAAAAGAATTTACGTTCAATGGCATTAAGCAAGGCAACCGTAATGCCCTGCTTTATACTGACCCAAGTGTAGATGGTTTAAAAACTGGTCATACTGAAGAAGCTGGCTACTGCTTAACGACTTCAGCTAAACGTGGTCCTTTACGTTTAATTTCAGTGATCTTTGGTGCGCCAAGCATGAACGAACGTGCATCTCAAACACGTGAAATTTTAGCTTGGGGTTATGCAAACTTTGAAACTGTAAAAGTCCAACCTGCTAAACAAGTACTTGCAAAAGCAAAAGTTTGGTACGGTAAAGACAATGAAGTTCAAGTAGGTCTAGCTGAAAACTTTAACGTGACGATGCCTAAAGGCGAAGCGAACGCCATTAAAACTCAATTGGTTGTTCAACCAAAATTAACTGCTCCTTTAAAACAAGGTCAAGTGGTTGGTAAATACGTTGCAACGCTTAATGGTAAAGTCATTGCTGAAAAACCACTTGTAGCTCTACAAAATGTTGAAGAAGCTGGTTTCTTTGCAAAAATGATTGATCACATCAAACAATTCTTTAGCAACTTATTCTAAGTTTGATGAAAACTCGATATTAAGACTAAAGTGAAAGCATCTAGATTTCGGTCTAGGTGCTTTTTTATTTTATACTGCCTAAAAACCTGTAGATGACTTTCCTATGAGCCAAAACATTCGCCCTTATTTAGACACTGTTCCACGTATTGCTGACTCTTGCTATATCGATGAAATGTCAGTGGTGATTGGCGATGTTGTATTGGCTGAAAATGTCTCTGTTTGGCCATTTGCTGTGATTCGTGGTGATGTAAACCATATTCGTATTGGTAAAAACTCTAATGTGCAAGATCACTCAATGTTGCATGTGAGTCATAAAAAAGCCGATAAACCTGAGGGTTCTCCACTGATTATTGGTGAAGATGTGACAATTGGTCATCATGTGAAATTACACGGTTGTACCATTGGTAATCGTGTTTTGGTGGGTATAGGTACGATTATTTTGGATGATGTAGTTGTTGAAGATGATGTGATGATAGGCGCGGGTTCACTTGTTCCACCTAATAAGGTTCTAGAAAGTGGTTATTTATATGTTGGTAGTCCCGTTAAGAAAGTTCGACCTTTAACAGATAAAGAAAAAACGTTCTTGCCTTATTCAGCGCAGAATTATGTGAAGGTGTCGGGGAATTATAAATAAAATAGATTTTGCATAAGATTTTTATGTAAAAAAATGAAAACTCAGGTAGGTCTAGCATTACTTGCTATTGTAGCAACTAATGAAAATATTTAGAGAAATGCAAGTGTTCTAAATTTAATAGAAAAAAACTTAAAAATAGAAAATGAAGTCTGTAATAAAAAAATTGTAAAAAGTCAGTTTAATCAAGAAAATTTCATCTTTAATTAAAGTTGAAATGCAAATGGGATATGAAGCCAAATTAGATGGCGGAATAATTTATCCAAATCCAAGATTTACAACACATACATTCACATTAACTTCGGCTGCTAGACGTATTTCATGAAAAAATATCTAATTTTAACTATTCTTTTTAGTACAGTTTTCACTATAACTGGATGCTCTAATGCACAAGAGATTCCAAAGAAAAATGAAGTTGTAGAAGAACAAAAAATATCCCTATCAGATGATATTATCATCCAAAAATACAGAACATTAATGAATGATATAGACATTCATAACCCTAAATCTAAAGAAAAATTAAAAAATATTTTATTAGATGTAAAAAAAATCCAAGCTCAAAATGAGCGAGAAAAAATAGAAATGAATATTTATCTCTCTTTAGAAATGTATCAAGAGGCTTATGAATTAAATAAGAAACAACTCAATGAGAGACCAACTCAAGCTAAATTATTTAAGCACTGTGAACTAATGCAAATTTTGAAGTATCCGCAAAATGACCTGCGATCTTGTCAGAGTAAAGTAGCAGAAGGTATAAGGAATGAATTAAATACTATCCCCAAGGATGATCCAGCTTATCCGTATGCTAAATGGGGATATTTATTAGCTATGTATAAATCAGGACATGGTGAGTATAAAGAACAAATGGAAAAATTCATTAACTCGACTACAGATGAAACAATGAAGTTCCAATTTCAGGGTTCTTATGAAATGGCAATTGAAAGTAACAATTGAAATAGTGCATGTATTAATTATTTTTTAATATTAGTCATATCCATATTACAAAAAAAGCCTATATCAACTGTTCAGGGCTTTTTATGATTCATTGTTTCCAACCCCATTTATGAAACAGTGTTCCATAAATTTCTACGCTAAAAAATATCTCTCTCCAAAGAATTCACCTCCCATCATAGCCACCGCTCCCTAAATTTTGTAGAATAGCGTTTTTACCCCATGGTGCTTTTCTATGACCGCTTGGACTGCTCACGTCACTGTTGCGACAGTCGTTGAAAAAGACGGAAAATTCCTATTTGTTGAAGAACATACAGAAGGTGTTACCCATACTGTATTTAATCAACCTGCAGGCCATGTCGAAGCTGGCGAAACCATTATTGAAGCAGCCATTCGAGAAACCATGGAAGAAACAGGTCACGATGTAGAAATCACGAACCTTCTAGGCATGTATACTTATACTCCCCCGATGTTCCCTGATCGTACTTATTTCCGTTTCTGTTTCTTAGCTAAGGACATTCAGTACCATTCCGATGCACAGTTAGACACAGGTATTGTCGGTGCAGTATGGATGACGCTTGATGAACTCATTGAGTCTGCCCGTGCGCGCAGTCCATTAGTCATCAAAGCTGTACAAGATGCTCTTTCAGGTCAAAAATTTCCTTTATCGCTCATTTACGAGCACCAAAATTCTCCCTTAATTTCAAATTTGGATGCTTAATCCTATGCAACAACGTGTCATCGTCGGTATGTCTGGTGGTGTAGATTCTTCTGTATCTGCAGCACTTTTACTTCAACAAGGTTATCAAGTTGAAGGTCTTTTCATGAAAAACTGGGAAGAAGATGACGGCACGGAATACTGTACGGCAATGGAAGATCTTGCCGATGCTCAAGCTGTTTGTGACAAAATTGGTATCAAACTTCATACCGCAAACTTTGCGATGGAATATTGGGACCGTGTCTTTGAGCATTTTTTAGAAGAATATGCCGCTGGTCGTACACCAAATCCAGATATTCTCTGCAATAAAGAAATTAAATTCCGTGCATTTCTTGACCATGCTGTGAACTTAGGTGCTGACTTTATTGCGACAGGCCATTATTGCCGTCGTGGTGAAACGCTAAAAAATTCACGTGGTGAAGAGTATGCACCTCTACTGCGTGGCCTAGACAACAATAAAGACCAAACCTATTTCCTACATGCAGTGCATGGTCGTGAAATTAACAAAACTTTGTTCCCTGTAGGTGAAATTGAAAAACCACAAGTGCGTAAAATCGCTGAAGAACTTGGTTTAGCCACTGCGAAGAAAAAAGACTCTACTGGCATCTGCTTTATTGGCGAACGTCGATTTAATGACTTCTTAAAGCAATATTTACCTGCTCAACCCGGAAAAATCGTCTTAGACACGGGTAAAGAGGTTGGTGAACATCACGGCTTAATGTACTATACGCTCGGCCAACGTGGTGGCATCGGTCTTGGTGGTCTAAAAGGTGCTGAAGAAGGCGCTTGGTTTGTACTTCACAAAGACATTGAGGGTAACCGCCTAGTCGTTGGTCAAGGTCATGAACATCCACTCATGCAAAGCACCATTTTATGGTCTGAAGCGATTGATTGGGTGGCTGGTGAACAAGAGATTCCTGAATCAGGTTTCCGCTGCACAGCGAAAACTCGTTATCGTCAGCCTGACCAAGACTGTACATTATTTAAAGACTCTACAGCGCCAAATGGTGTGCGTGTCGAATTCGATGAGCCACAACGTGCTGTTACACCGGGTCAAAGTGTGGTGTTCTACACCGGTGAAGTTTGTTTAGGTGGCGGTGTGATTCATCATACCAATGCGCCTAAACCGGATTTTATTGTATAAGGATTGTTTCGGATGACAGAGTTACCGTTTCAACAGCCTCAGACTCTGAATACTCGCCAAAATCGTGCATTGGCGTTAGCTGCTGTTTTTCAAGCGACGCAGCTAACCCATATGACCGCATTGACGGGTACGCAAAGTATTGGTGAAAGCGGTAACTTTTATTTTGAACATCTCATTAAAGCCAGTTTAAATATCCGTCCCAAGTCGAATCAGTCTAGTCAGACGCTCGATTTTTTTAGTGGTTTGGCGGATATTTCACTGGGTTTAAAGACCTTAGAAAGTAGCATTACTCAACCCTTCAATACATCTCCCAAATCTAGACTTCCTAAACTTGCCAATACCAAGCTACCCATGACGTATGCGATGGCGTTATTGCAGTTAGAAAAGAAAGTCTACAGCAATCCCAAATTTGTCGAAATCATTGAACAATCCCAACAAAAAATCCTAAGACAGCTTTCCTTTTTCGATAATAATTATTTACATCCAAGTATCATTGCCAATTTAGCGCAAACCTATATTGAAACTGCTGGCCAAATTAATCCACGTATTATGGTTCGTGGTAATGCCGAAGCATTTAAAGACACCTCTCATACCAATCGCATTCGCGCCACCTTATTTACCGGCTTACAAATGGCACATTTATGGCGTCAGCTCGGTGGTAGCTCATGGGGTATGATTTTAAGTAAGCGTAAGCTGCTCCAAGATATTCAAGATCTTGCCCGTTTACAGTATCAGGTGGTTTAACTGATGCAGTACGGGCTTTTTGTTTTACGTTTAATTCCAAAATTTAAGGAATCGCTATGAACGCTTTAACCGCACTTTCTCCATTAGATGGACGTTACGCAAGCAAATGTGATGCTCTACGTCCCTTCCTCTCTGAGTTTGGTTTAATCCATGCTCGTGTGACTGTTGAAGTGCGTTGGTTACAAGCGCTTGCAAACCGTCCTGAAATCACTGAAGTTCCAGCATTCAGTGCTGAAACGAATGCTGCACTTGACGCAATCGTTGCAAATTTCTCTGAAGACAATGCAAACCGCATTAAAGAAATTGAACGTACAACAAACCATGACGTAAAAGCCGTTGAGTACTTCTTAAAAGAGCAAATCGCACATATCGATGAGCTTAAAAATGCAGGCGAATTTATTCACTTTGCATGTACATCAGAAGACATCAACAACTTGTCTCACGCTTTAATGCTTAAAAATGGCCGTGAAGTTTTAGTTGCAGCAATGCAGCAAATCATCGATTCAATCGTTGCTTTGGCTGAACAACACGCTGAACAACCAATGTTGTCTCGTACACACGGTCAAACTGCAAGCCCAACAACTTTGGGTAAAGAAATGGCGAACGTGGCTTACCGCCTTGCACGTCAAATCAAACAATTCAAACAAGTTGAATTACTTGGTAAAATCAATGGTGCAGTAGGTAACTACAACGCGCACTACTCTGCTTACCCTGAAATTAACTGGCCTGCTCATTCACAAGCATTTGTTGAATCTTTAGGCTTAAAATTTAACCCGTACACCACTCAAATCGAACCACATGACTACATGGCGGAACTTTTTGATGCGCTACGTCGTTTCAACACCATTTTGATCGACTTTAACCGTGACGTTTGGGGCTACATCTCACTTGGTTTCTTCAAACAACGTTTGAAAGAAGGTGAAGTTGGTTCTTCAACGATGCCGCATAAAGTAAACCCAATTGACTTCGAAAACTCTGAAGGTAACTTGGGTATTGCGAATGCGGTATTGGCTCACCTTGGTGAAAAACTTCCTGTATCTCGCTGGCAGCGTGACTTAACTGACTCTACTGTTCTTCGTAACATGGGCGTTGGTTTCGCACAAAGCTTGATCGCATTTGAAGCTTGCTCTAAAGGTATTGGCAAACTTGAATTGAATGCTCAACGTATTCTTGAAGACCTTGACCATGCTCAAGAAGTTCTTGCTGAACCAATTCAAACTGTTATGCGTCGTTATGCAGTTGAAAAACCATACGAAAAACTTAAAGCCCTCACTCGTGGTCAAGCAATGACTCGCGATATGATGGTTGATTTCGTAAATGGTAATGAGCTTGAAGCTGTTCCTGCTGCTGACCGTGCGCGTCTTGCAGAAATGACACCTGCAACATATACAGGTAATGCATCAACTCAAGCAGCAAACATTAAAGATCTTATTTCTAAAATCTAATTTTAGATAGATCAAAAAAACGAGGCTTCATGCCTCGTTTTTTATTTATAATACTTCTTCTCTCTTTGAGATAAGGAGCATGCTCCGCAAGGAGATAGAAAATTTAGACGTAATTTTATTCTGCAGGGCAATATTTTGCCCAATCATCTTTCATCCGTTGTAATTCACAGCCTGTTAAAACATCTGAATAATAAACATAATATGTGGCATCGGGATATTGAATCTCATGGCGAAACATCATGCCGCGCAAAGACACAGAGAGCTCTTCTGGAAAATCATCTGTTAAATTAAGTTCTTCAAACTCATAGTTAAAATAACAATTTTGAGTCGCAATAAATGCCTCAACAACGGCCATAGTTACTTCCAAATACATAAACTTCGATATACATCTGAGTTTAATACAATCTTTTTGAAAATACTTATCCCTAGTAGCGAACTGATGACATTTGAAAAAATAATGCACAAATTCTAGCGCCGTCTAACTAACACTTTTCATCGCATTATGGCTATACTTGCCGCGAATTATAACCACTGCACACCGATAAAAATTTTGAGCTTTGCCTTTTCATGATTGATTTCAAATTAAAACTTAAGCACATCTTAGCTTTTGCGTTATTAACGCTTGCCATTGTGATCGCCAGTATCCAACCTTTAGAAATGGAAGCGTATATCCTCCATCAAATCGGCACAGCGTTTATGCTGATCGTTTTGCTCGTTTTCCTCTATAAAATAGGGCTAACTTTCACAACAGTTTGTCTGTATCTTGGCTTTTTACTGATTCATGTCATTGGTGCCCATTATTTATATTCTTATGTGCCTTATTCTGAATGGACACAAGCTCTCCTCGGTTTCAACCTTGACCAAAGCATGGGATGGACTCGGAATATGTATGATCGGCTTGTACATCTTGCCTATGGTTTGCTGCTCTACCCGTTCTTTTATCGCATATTTCAAATCTGGCTACCGCAGTTAAAAGCCGGAACACTCTTTTTATTGGTCGTACAATTCGTCATGGCGACCAGTTTATTTTATGAATGGATCGAATGGCTGATTGCCATTGGCTTATCACCAGAGGACGCTGAAAATTACAATGGGCAACAAGGTGATATTTGGGATGCGCATAAAGATATGCTGCTTGCAACATTTGGTGCGATGATCACTGGCGGCCTTTTATATTTCAATCTGAAAAAATCTTAAATAAAAAAGCACTCATCCGAGTGCTTTTTTATCGCTATATTCATGAATGGATGTATTAATAATTAATAGAGTGGTAGCACATTTAAGGATTGATCTAACGGATCTAATGTGCCCCATGCTGTTTGGAACGCTGCATTCGAAACTGCTGTCCCACCCGATACAGGATTGATAGACGGATATAAATAAGATGAATCATCTGATATTTCATCAAGAGCATTGTTTGGCTCTTGATTGCTCAATAAGCCGTTCAAATCGATTTGATCATCAGAAATAAAAGAGCTTGTTTCATTTAAGCCAAAGCTCGAAACACTGTGCTGCGCAAGTACATCAAACACAGTATTATCATCTGTTAACAGTGATGCCTGATCATGTAATTCAACCGAAGCCTGTTCTTCTGACATCAAGAATAAACTCGCTTTGGCAACTGTCATCGCTTCAACGGTAAAATCAAATGCAGAGCTTTTGGCACTGGTATTTCCAGCCGCATCCGTTTGGGTAAAACTATAGCTATACTTACCTGCCGCTAAGTCAGATTCTGGTGTATACAACCATTTTCCACTGGTATCTGCTTTGACCGTTGCCACTGCGACGCCATTTTTATAAATGGTGATCGTGGCATTTGCCTCACCTTTGCCTTCAAAACTTGGGGTTGAATCTTGAGTGCTCTCCCCCTGTTTAATGGTGAGCTTTGTTGTCTCGCGATCATCATACACAGTCGTCAATGTCGGCGCGGATGGCGCAATGGTGTCCTTTGTACCAATCACTTGCGTGCTCTTTGAGCTATTGCCAGCGGCATCTGTCGCAGTCACTTGGACAACATTATTATCTGTTACTGCGCTGCTTAATTTCACCGTATAGCGACCATCGTCACCTACAGTTGCGGTACCAAGCGTATTTCCTGCACTGTTTTTAATGGTAATTTTGGCACCAATTTCAGCGCTTCCCGACACCTCTGTACCATCAGTATTGATTATTGCTGTTGGTGCAACGGGTGCCGTATTATCCGTTCCAGCAGTGACATTTAAAGGTAACGATTGATTCCCTGCTGCATCAACCACAATAATAGTTGTCTTATTACTATCCGACAGTGCTGGGGACAATGTCAGTTTAAATTGACCATTGGCATCTACCGTAGTGGTAGCAATGACTTGTAAATTTGCATCTAATATTTGAATGGTGCTATTGGCTTCGGCAGTACCAACCAGTTCAGTTCCGGCTTTATTCACTTCAATCTTAGGTTGATCAGGTCGAAGCGTATCTTTGCCCATCTCAACTGACTGCACTTCAGATTTGTTGCCGGCTTTATCTTCTACAATGACTTTAGCCGTCTCACCTGCTTGTAAAGTATTACTTAATGCAATGGAGAAATTGCCATCACTTGCCGCAGTCACAGGCCCACCTAAAAGCGTTGTGCCATCTGCAGCATAAACATAAACTTTTGCACCCGCTTCGGCAAAACCAGAGACAAACTTACCGCTTTCATCCACTTGTGCATTTGCCGCGTCCGGCGAAATTGTATCTTTATTACCCGTCAATATCGTCGATTGTGAACTATTTCCCGCCTTGTCTTTAGCGTACAAAATTACGCGATTGCCGTCTGTAATCGCGTCATCTAAAGTAATTTTATAGTTGCCATCGGCATCTACTTTAGATTGACCAATCGTATTGCCTTTCGCATCTACGATATAAACCGTTGCACCCACTTCCGCCTTACCGGACACGACTTTTCCGTCACTATCAAAACTTCCAGTTGGCGTACTTGGCGCTGTTTTGTCATTGCTAGAGGATTTATCATCTTCTTTGTCAAATGCCAGCAGATATACCGCTTCTGCACCTAAGATCGCCAATCCCGCCTTAAGTAGCGATGGTGAACCATCATCCTCACTTGCAACTTCTGTAGCTTGAGCTGGTGTTGTCGCCTGATTTAATTGAGTCGATGCAGCTAAAGGTTGCATAAATTCATTCACAGAACGATAGCTAATTGTTTTGCCATCGACATCCATTTCAACCAATTCAAATTGCTCTGGCCCACTATGCACGAGCAAAGAATTATCAGAGCCAAAGTCATCTGTATAAAAATCATCAATCACAATTTTTTGACCATTTTTCAGGGTAATCACACATTGATTACCTACCCTATGGATCGACTGAATATCGGCTGGCTTGAGTTCTAACTGAATAACGGACGGTTGAGATATTTGTATTTTTGTGGCCTGAGTTTCTTTTAAAATCGTTTGATCTTTCTTTGATATCACGACAATTTTTGTCATTTCGCCCTCAGTGTTATTATGTAATAAACATCTAATAAATAATTAGTTAAGTACCTTATCAAATTGGTGCTGAACAGACAAACCATTCTGGATGTAAATTCATCAGAATTATATTTATTTAATTTTTCACCTTAAATTCTACGCCAATAACAGCGGTTTCTATGGTTCTATCCATTTTAATATTTTAGATTCAGCCAAGTTTGGATAATCAAAATTATCAAAGTATTTATAAATGATTGCTGTTTATTAGCCGCGCTTGCTGCAATTTTCAAAGTAGCGTCATTTAGAATAAAAAAAGCTCACCGAAGTGAGCTTTAAAGACATCATAACAAAAACGATTTTAGAGTTTAGGATCACGCAACTGCACGAGACTCGAATTGGCTTTGCTCAATGACTCCATCACTTTAGACATGACTGCAGGAACCAAGGAATCCGCAATTTGTGCTGCTTGTAAGCCCAACTTCTCACCAAGTGTTGGCTTTTTGCGGGTTTCAATCATATATACATCATGTTGTGGCATGAGACTTAACAGATATTCATCTGACGTTTGGAGCTTATCGACTAGATTAAGATCAATGGCATCTTGACCATACCAATGCTCACCTGTTGCAACTTTATCGACATTAAGCTGAGGACGGTATTTTTCAACAAAGTGTTTAAACAAGTTATGCGTTTGCTGCAACTCTTCTTCAAATTTGGCTTTACCTTCAGCCGTATTTTCACCAAACATAGTGACGGTACGTTTGAACTGACCTGCTGTATACAGTTCAAAATCAATATGTTTTTCTTTCAATAAACGGTTAAAGTTTGGCACTTGTGCAACCACGCCAATCGATCCCACAACTGCAAATGGAGCTGAAACAATTTCATTTGCAATGCAGGCCATCATATAGCCACCACTTGCAGCAACTTTGTCCACACAAATGGTTAAGTTAAATCCAGCATCACGTAAACGTACCAATTGTGCTGCAGCCAGACCATAGCCATGCACCATCCCGCCTGGACTTTCTAAACGTAAAACTACGCGGTCGCGCCCAGCTTTTGCTGTCGCTAAGATTAGGGTAATTTCTTCACGAAGGCTTGTCACCGCCGATGCAGCGGTATCACCATTAAAATCAATCACATAAATTTTTTGGTTATTCTTTTTACGAGCGCGCGCTTCTTTTGATAATTGTTGGCTTAGTTGCAGCAGCTCAAGTTTAGATGCAGTGGTTTGCGCAATTTTTTTTCGTTGTTCATTAATACGTGCATTTAAGTGACTTACACGAATTTCCGCAGGCAACTTGGGATTATGAAATAGCATAAAATTGAAACTCATTTAATTCATATTTATGTCGTATAACATGTGGGCTGCATCACAAAAATTCAATCTATTTTTTGAAAATAATTCTCATTGAGCCAAATTGAGTATTTTATTTCTACTAAGCTTTTTCTACCTAATCATAAAGTCCATAAAAAAAGAGCCTTTCGGCTCTATTTTTAAACCGATTAGATTAACCAAAACGCCCGGTAATATACGCTTCAGTCAATTGATGATCCGGTTGAGTAAAGACTTTTTCAGTGGAATTCACTTCAATCAAATCACCCAAATGGAAATATGCGGTACGGTCAGATACACGCGCTGCTTGTTGCATCGAATGCGTCACAATCGCAATAGTATATTGCGCGGATAGCTCGGTGATGAGTTCTTCCACTTTTGCTGTTGCAATCGGATCGAGTGCTGAACAAGGCTCATCCATCAAAATCACATCAGGACTGACAGCTATGGTTCGCGCAATACATAAACGTTGCTGCTGACCACCTGAAAGTCCCGTACCCGGTTGGTTTAAACGATCTTTCACTTCATCCCAAAGACCTGCTTTACGCAGACTATTTTCAACAATTTCTTCCATATCGTATTTGTCACGTGCCAATCCATGCAGTTTAGGACCATAAGCGACATTGTCAAAAATTGACTTAGGGAATGGGTTCGGCTTTTGGAATACCATGCCAACTTGAGCACGCAGTAATACCACATCAAGATTTGGATCATAGATGTCTTGATTATCCATGAGCACTTGTCCTGTCACACGACAAGTATCAATCGTGTCATTCATACGGTTGAGCGTACGCAGGAAAGTTGACTTACCACAACCAGACGGACCAATAAAGGCAATCACTTCATTTTCATAAATGTTCAGATCAATGCCTTTGATCGCTTCAGATTCGCCATAGTACACATGCACATCATTGGTACTGATTTTCACATTGCTCGATTTCGCATCTTTTTTCGCGCTAGATTGCGTATCGAATTGTGACACAAACGCAGTATTGGTTTGTTTTTGGCTGCCCTGAGCAGAGGTAAATTGTGTTTGTTCTGGATTCACGGACTTATCCTGATATAAGGAATTCTTTTCAGTTGTAACGACGCTATTCATATAATGCCCTCAATTACCAGCGTACTTCAAATTTCTTACGTAACCAGATGGCTAAACTGTTTAAGCCGATCATGAGAGCAAGAAGTACAATGATTGCTGCTGCGGTACGTCCTTCAAAGAAGTTACGTAGCTCATTACCTTGCCAAAGGAAAATTTGTACAGGTAATGCAGTGGATTGATCTAAAGGAGTGGCTGGTACACTTGCTACAAAGGCACTCATACCAATCAATAATAATGGAGCAGTTTCTCCTAGGGCTTGCGCAACACCAATAATGGCACCAGTTAAGATACCTGGTAATGCCAGTGGCAAGACGTGGTGAAATACAGTTTGTAAACGTGATGCCCCCAAACCTAAAGCGGCTTGGCGGATCGATGGAGGAACAGCTTTTAGTGAAGCACGTGTGGTAATAATGACCGTTGGCAAAGTCATCAAACTTAAGACTAAACCACCAACCACAGGAGCCGAAAGCGGCATATGCATCCAACCAATAAAGATCGCTGCACCAAGCAAACCAAAGACAATCGAAGGAACCGCTGCTAGATTGTTAATATTGACTTCGACAACATCGGTAATCCAGTTTTTAGGTGCAAATTCTTCTAAGTAAATTGCGGATGCTACACCGATTGGAATCGAAATAATGATCACGATCAGCATCATAAATAACGACCCCATAAACGCCCCAGCTAAACCTGAAGTTGCAGGTGAGCTACGAGAGTCTGGATTCTTAAATATTTCAGTATTAAATGAGTTAGTAATAACACCGTCAGCTTTGAGTTTATCTGCGAGTTGGCGTACTTCTGGGCTCAATTGTTGCTGTTCATCAGGCAAACTACGGTCAATATTACCTGCTAACCAGACATCGACATTAGCATCTGCAAGGATTTTAAAATCTTGTTTTTGACCGATCAATGACGGATCTGCCATAACCATATCACGTAAGCGATAAGCTTCTGAACTGGTATATAAACTGTTGAGATCATCACGTTGAGAGGCAATCGCTGGATCTTTTGCAATGATCCCATTTACGATGAGCGCATCCCAATCCACCATGCCCATTTCAGTTTGCCAAGCAATGTAACGCTCTTGGAACTGTGCAGGTGATTCACCTTCTTTTTGAATTGGTTTCGCACCAACTTTGACAATGTTTGGATCAAAAAATACAGGTACCGTCATTGAGCTTTGCCAAAATGCAGGTAAACCTTTGGCTAAAATACTACTAAACAATAGCACGACGAAAAATAAACCAGTCACTACTGCACTAAAGCCCAAGACACGGAAGGTCTTTTCTTTACGATGTCTTTTCGCCAAAGAGTTTTCAATGATTTTCTTACGTTTTTCACGAAGCTCAGCGGCTGCATATGAATCAAATTTTTGATCCATGTTTGATGTATTCGTCGTACTCATTCGTATTGCTCACGGTATTTACGCACAATGTACAGTGCAACAATATTCAGCCCTAAGGTAATCACAAACAGTGTTAAACCGAGTGCAAAAGCAACCAATGCTTGAGGACTCGCAAAGTCTGTATCACCTGTTAATTGGTTTACGATGGTAATGGTGACTGTCGACACTGCTTCGAGCGGATTAATGTGTAGTAAAGGACTGTTCCCTGCTGCAAGTACCACAATCATGGTTTCACCAATTGCACGAGATGCTGCCAATAAGAATGCACCGATAATGCCCGGCAAAGCTGCAGGTATCACTACTTGGCGAATCGTTTCTGATTTTGTTGCACCCAAACCGAGTGAACCGTCACGAAGCGCGCGAGGAACTTGAGTAATGATGTCATCAGATAATGATGAAACGAATGGGATAATCATAATCCCCATCACAAAGCCTGCTGTTAGAGCACTGGTTGCATTAATATCGAGTCCAATATATGCGCCAAGCTGTTTTGCAAAGGGTCCAATAATCATTAAGGCAAATACACCGTAAACGATGGTTGGAATACCTGCGAGAACTTCTATGGCAGGTTTTGCCCAAGCACGGAAACTTGGCTTTGCATATTCAGCCAAGTAAATAGCAATCATCAAACCAACAGGAACAGCAACCAATAGCGCAATACCACTGACCATGAGTGTGCCCCAAAGAAGTGGCAGCAAACCATAACTACCTTCGGCATTCCCTGACGTACTAAAACCGGGGTTCCATTCAGTGCCTAAGAAGAAATCGAGTGGACTGACAAAACTAAAGAAACGCATGGCTTCACTGAACATCGACATCACAATGCCAACTGTTGTCAGGATGGCGACCCCCGAACACAGTGCCAATGCGATATTAATAACTTTTTCGACTTGGTTACGTGCACGATATTTTTCTGCGATGCGGCGTTTAGCCATGACTAAACCAATCAATGCCGCACAAATCACAACGGCCAATTTTGCATATGAGCCGATGCTTTCAATTTTCTTTAACTGTTCTGCTGCTGCAAGTTCATATGCAGCTGGCGTATCACTTACTCCAAAACCAGAAGCAATCGCTTGAACGCGGTCAACCATTACGCTTGTGCTTGCAGGATCTAAATCTAAACGAATATTTTCTGGGACATTATTTAAAATAACGTGTTGAAAAATACTCGGTTCAACCAAGTTCCAAACAATCAAGATTAAAAAAGCGGGAATCCCACACCATAAAGCGACCAAAACACCATAATAGCCCGGTCGAGAATGCAGCATTGCTGAGTTATTCCCTTTACCTGCAAGTTTGCGACTTTTGGTCAGTCCAACTTGATAAGCGATTGCAATAATTGCGAGCAACACACCAATAAGTAGCAGATTCATGTAATCTCCACTGTTTTTTCAAAAGCCCTTCTTGAAAAAACTGTTTCTTTGCAAAAAGCCAATGGCAGGTCAATCCTGCCATTGGCTGTTTCAATCCAATTATTTAACTGCTTTACCAGCTTTAAAGTTTGCAAGAACTGCAGCGCGCTCTTTATCAGACATTGAAATTAAGCCTGCTTTTTCTAGCTTAGAACCTTTACCTGATACTTTTTTACTGAGGAAGAATTCTGTGAACTCTTTTAAGCCTTTAATTGATTTTAAGTGCTCGCCTTTTACGTAGAAGAACAATGGACGAGATACTGGGTATGAACCATTTAAAATCGTCTTCTCAGAAGGTGCAACGTTGTTTACTGTTGCCACACGTAGCTTGTCACGGTTTTGGTCATAGAAACCTAGACCGAATACACCAACCGCATTAGGAGATGTTTTTAAACGTGCCAATGTTTCTGTATAGTCGCCTGCAATTTCAATCACACGACCATCTTTACGGAAAGTTGAACATGCTTTTTTCTGAGCATCTTTATCTAATTTTGCGAAAGCTTCATAAGTTTCACAGCCAGCATCGACCATTTTTTCTTGGAACACTTCACGTGTACCGTGGTTTGATGCAGGAATAACTAAAGTGATTGCTTCGTTTGGTAATGTTGGGTCGATTTGATTCCAACGTGTGTATGGGTTTGGAACCAATTTACCTTTTGATGGTAGTTCAGCAGCGAGTGCAGCAAATACGTGCTGTGGGCGAAGTTTGAATGCCGCTTTTTTCGCATTTGACGCAAATACGATACCGTCATATCCAACTTTAATTTCTAAGATTTGGTTAACGCCGGCTTTTTTACATGCAGCCAATTCAGTATCTTTAATTTTACGAGATGCGTTTGCAACGTCAATTGTGTTGTCGCCTACACCATTACAGAATTGTTTCAAACCACCTGAAGTACCGCCTGAACCTACGACAGGTGCTTTAAATTGTGGGAATGTATTACCAAACTCTTCTGCAACAATACTTGCATAAGGCAGTACAGTTGAAGAACCAGCAATTTGGATCGTGTCACGAGCTGCATTTGCAGTTGTAGCGACTGTTGCCCCAGTAGTGAGTACCATAGCAAGTGCGATATGATTTAAGCGCATTCTCATCTCTCTTAATTGATGCATTTATTGGAGTACGCCACTTTTGTTTTAAAGTCTTGTACTTTTTCGATATCTGCATTTTGATTTTAGAGTATGACAGTTAGGTTACATCTTTATGACGCTTTTATGATAATTGATGATTGCACATTGATTTAAATATAATTCTTTATTTTTCAATATGTAATGAAATTTATCAAAGTATTGGTCTTAGTTATTTCTACTTTGATATTCGTAAGAATTCATGTCCTTGTCATCTTTTGTCTTATTTTCTTTTTTCAAATTCCACTCTTTTTCTGAATGTTGCACATTTGCATGTTCGATTTTTTATTCCCTCATATTCCAATAATTGAAATTTCATTACCTTTTTAGTTCGCTCAATATGCAAGTTTACATAAAAACAGAGCCTAAAATGACCAGTAAAGCCATTGCGAGATTTAATCCGAACTTGCCTGTGCATATGACTTTTGAAGAACATGACTGGCACTTACTTGCAGAATATTGATATCCCATTGCACTCGCTCGAGACATTACAGAACAGCCTTATGGCACCATGCTTTTAGATATGCCGCTCGTCATTTATAAAATGGGAGATGAACTGATTGTCGCTAAAGATGCTTGCCCACACCGTGGCGTACCACTGAGTTTAGGCAAAAATGATGGTCAAGGCGTAGTCTGCCGCTATCATGGCTTACGCTTTGGTGAACACGGTCATTGCAACCGCATCCCTGCACATCCTGAGCACAAAATTTCACCTCGTTTCAACTTGCGTACTTATGCTGCTGTTGAGCGTTATGGACTGATATGGTGCTCACTTACTGCCGCTAAAGATACTGCGCCGAATATCCCTGCAATGCCATATTGGGATGAAGCCGAGTTTCAGCAATTGGTGTGCCCAACGGTCGATTTTCAATGTTTTGCAGGCCGGCAGCTTGAAGGCTTTATTGATGTCGCGCATTTTGCTTGGGTACATCCCGATACCTTTGGTGACCCTGAAAATGTAGAAGTCCCAGACTACAAAACCATTGAGACTGAAACAGGATTTAATGCAGACTATTGGAGCAGTGTTGGGCGCTACCCGATTGGTTTAGAACAGCGCGGACAAGAGGGTTTCCAATGGCTGCGCCATTTTGAAATTCATCTGCCGTTTACCGCAACGCTGACGATTCATTTTCCAAATGACAGCAAGCAAGTGATTATGAATGCGGCTTCACCGATGACTGCTCGTTCTACCCGTCTATTTGCACCGATTTGCCGTAACTATGACAAAGACCTGCCTGTAGAAGATGCTTACGACTTTAACCTGAAAATATTTGAGGAAGACCGTCTCGTGTCGGAATCGCAAAAGCCTGAATATTTGCCTTTGGATTTAAGCATTGAAGCACATTTCCCAGCTGACCGTAGTTCGAGTATGTACCGCAAACTGCTGCGTAAGAAAGGTTTTAGTCCATTGTTTGCAGCATAACATCAATATCGTATTGCATTCACCTCACCCTAACCCTCTCCTACAAGGAGAGGGAAACTCCTTTACAAGCCTTATATTGGTTATAAATATTGTGGTATCTCATTCATCAAATGATAAACATCAATGACTATCGTGACTGGCGACAGGGATGTCGCTGTAAGGTAAAGGTCACATGGATGTACCTTTTGCCTGAGAAGGATTTTAGTTACTTTGATCCGTCAAAGTAAAAATCTGCCTACACAGTAAACTATCATCACTCAATGAAAAATTGTGGTGATGTAATAAATTAAGCACCTTTTCATTTTTTTAAAAAAAAGAGCTCTTACGAGCCCCCTTCTTCTACAATTACAAAATGACAATTAGTCAATTGCAGGTGTATATGTACCATCAGCGATTGGACCTTTGATACGATCAGCCTCAGCTAGCACAAGTGCAAGTAAGTTCTTCACGTTGTCTAAAGTCGCTACTGGGCTTAAAGTCGTCATTTTCAAAGATTGAACCTGACCTACTTTAGTAACACCAATATTCGCTTCACCACGTGCAAACAATTCGTCTGCTACGTTTTGGTTCAATGTGTCGAGTAATTCTGTTGGGTAACCTTCAGGAATTACACGGAACAATACAGAGGCGAATTGTGGATCAACCAACATTTCTAGACCATCAGTTGCATCAATATATGCTGCAACATCACGTGTTAACCCCACACCGTGATCGATCATCGAACCGTAAAGCTCTTCACCTAGCGCTTCAACCGTCATCCACAATTTCAACGCATCAAAACGACGTGTTGTTTGCAGCGACTTAGACACTAAGTTAGGAACACCGTGCTCTTCATCATAAGCAGAGTTTAAGTACTCCGCTTCATAATGCATGAAACGATAGTTCGCTTCATCTTTCAGCAAGAATGCGCCACATGAAATCGTTTGGAAATAATGCTTATGGAAATCCAGCGTGACTGAGTCTGAAAGCTCGATACCATCTAGCATAGAACGATAGTCATTCGAAAGAATGAGTGCACCACCCCAAGCTGCATCGATATGCATCCACGCGCCATATTTGTTGGTGATTTCACGAACTTCTTTCAATGGGTCAATTGCGCCTGCATCGGTTGTACCCGCAGTTGCAACTACACATGCCACGATTTTGCCTTCAGCTTGAAGGTGCGCCATGGTTTTCTCAAGCGCGTCCATGTCCATGCGTGCATTTGCATCTACAGGAACAGTGACAACAGATTGGAAGCCCATACCCATCATGGCCATATTCTTTTGCACAGAAAAGTGTGCATTTTCAGAACAGATCACTTTTACGTTACGCATTGCTTCCGCAGGTACGCCATCACGCTGAACAGACCACGGGTTACCGTTTTCGTCTTTCCAGTTTTTAGCAATACATGCATCACGTGCAAGCAAAACACCCATTAAGTTAGACTGCGTACCGCCAGAGGTGAATACACCTGCTTGACCTGCACCATAGCCAACTTTTTGGCGAAGCCAGTCAATTAACTGAACTTCCATCAATGAACCTGCAGGGCTTTGATCCCATGAGTCCATAGATTGGTTAGTCGCGTTGATCAGCACTTCAGCGATTTGGCTTGTCACCATTGTTGGGCAATGCAAATGCGCTAAAGAATGTGGGTGATGTACTTTTAAGCTTTTGTTTAAGAACAGCTCAACCATACGGTCTAGTGATTTTTGTACACCCATACCTTCTTTAGAAGGATTGAATGCAATTGCACTACGAAGCTCTTTAATGCTACCGCCTGTGTACATTTTGTCATTTTGCAACCATGCAGATACAGCTTTTACAGCTGAATCCATTGCTGACTGGTAGTCAGCAATGGATTGTGCATCATTGCAGAATAACGCTTTACGATGTTCTGCAAAATCAACCATTATTACGCGCCTCGAGTTGCAACAAGTGCTTCAGCAAGTGCTTTCTTGAAGCGAACGATCACTTCTTCACATTCAGCTTGATTGATGATCAATGGGCAAAGTAAACGAATGACTGTACCGTTACGACCACCTTTTTCTAACAACAATTTATTGTTGAAACATGCTGCTTGAATTGCTGCTGCCAATTGAGAATCACCTGGTAAAGAACCCATGTGATCTGCTTTTTGACGTTCATCAACAATTTCAACACCAATCATCAAACCACGGCCACGTACGTTACCGATACATGGGAATTCTACCGCTAATTTTTTAATTTCAGCTTGTAAGAAGTCGCCACGCTCTTGCGCGTTTTGAGCCAAGTTTTGCTCTTTGATGGTTTTGATTGTTGCAAGACCCGTACCCATAGCCAATTGGTTACCACGGAAAGTACCCGTATGACCTGCAGGCTGCCAAGCATCAAACTTACGTTTAATACCAAGTACTGCAAGTGGTAAGCTACCACCAACCGCTTTAGACATTACAACAACATCAGGTTCGATACCCGCATGTTCAAAGGCAAACATTTTACCTGAACGTGCAAAGCCCGCTTGAACTTCGTCAAGAATTAACACAATATTGTGCTTTTCAGTCACTTCACGGATTTTTTTCAACCACTTCACAGGTGCAGTTACCACACCGCCTTCACCTTGGATCGCTTCCAAAATGACAGCTGCTGGCTTAGTTACACCGCTTTCTACGTCTTCAATGAAGTTTTCGAAATAATACGTTAATGCGTCTACACCCGCTTCACCACCAATGCCTAATGGGCAACGGTATTCATGCGGATACGGCATAAATTGAACACCTGGCATCAAGCCATTCACAGCATTCTTCGCAGACAAGTTACCTGTCATTGCTAAAGAACCGTGCGTCATACCGTGATAGCCACCAGAGAAGCTAATCACTGAGCTACGACCAGTGTATGTTTTTGCTAACTTAATTGCTGCTTCTGTACCATCTGCACCAGACGGACCACAGAACTGTAGGCAATACTCTTCCTTACCACCTGGTAATTGCTCAAGTAAAGCTTCAGTGAAAGCATCTTTTAAAGGTGTTGTTAAATCCAAAGTATGCAATGGCAAGCCGCTTGCAAGTGTGTCTTGGATACTTTGAATGACCGCAGGGTGATTATGGCCTAGTGCCAATGTACCTGCCCCAGCTAAACAATCAAGGTACTCTGTACCTTCAACATCGGTAACCCAACAGCCCAAAGCTTTTGCTATCGCAAGTGGAAGTTTACGTGGATAGCTACGAACATTCGATTCCATTTGACTTTGGCGAGTTAAATAGTATTCGTTAGTAGAATTAGGGGCAGGATTTACTGAAGAAACGCTCATATCGAATTACCATCTCTGATATGGGTTAAAAGAAATAAGTCGGGTGACTTGCGGTCCTTTGACTCGGTGCTTTATGAGTTCCAGTTAGTTTTAAGAGCTCTCTATATAATGGCTAACTAGAGGGCGGATGATACAGAATTTTTCAGGAAAATAAATAACTTTTATGACCAAATCATAGCATCAAGCACTGAAAAAACAGATCAATCCGATTGATAGCCTGAATTATCATCTTACAGTGTGACATAACAAAGAAAACCTTTTTATTTTATGCTTTTTTACAACTTATGAATGATTATTGTAATCTTCAATTAATTAAACAACTAAGCACTGATTATTTAAATAAATATTCATCAAGCACTACATTTATTTTTCTTGAAAGATTTACAATCCCACCACAGATTTTCCTTTAATCCATCACAATCCCCTTTTAAGATAACAGCATAAGCTAAATTAGTCATTCTGAAAGAAGAATAGGTCATAACAATGCGTAAAATTATCTTATCCACTGTTTTATTAGCATCCGGTCTAGGTTTGGCAGCAGCAACTCAAGCAGCTGACCCACTCAATTACAACATCGTGAATATTCAGGCGGATGCTACTCGCCAAGTGTCGAACGACCAAATGTATGCCGTTTTATATATTGAAAAATCAAATAAACAGCCGGCTGAACTTGCTACCCAAATCAACCAATTGATGACCCAAGCGGTGAACACCGCCCGTAAATACCCATCGGTAAAAATTGAAACAGGTTCACAAACTACTTATCCTATCTATGACAATGACAGCCGTAAACTTAAAGAATGGCGTGGTCGTGCCGAATTACGTTTAGAAAGTACAGACTTTAAAGCAGCTAGCCAATTGGTGAGCGAGTTACAACAAAATTTCCAAACTCAATCCATCAGCTTTAGTGTGTCAGATGCACAGCGTAAAAAAGTTGAAAATGAACTGATGGTTGAAGCATCCAAAAACTTTCAACAACGTGCCCAAGCGCTCGCTCAGGCATGGAATAAATCAGGCTACAACTTAGTTAATATTAATTTAAATACCAGCAATTATGGTGGTCAGCCAGTTCCGCGTATGGCGATGATGAAAGCTGCGGCAGCTGATGCTATTCCTGAGCAAGAAATGGCAGGTGGTGAATCTAAAATCACGGTCAGTGCAAATGGCTCTATCCAGTTCAAATAATTAAATTCATTTTAAGAAACCGTGCTTTAGCGCGGTTTTTTTAATTATAAAATCCATCTAATCTTTATTTAAACCAAACAGTATTTCATCCGTTCATCAGATGCAACCGGTGGTAAATATATTGGTCAGCCACGTACCTTCTTCTTACAAACTTCATTCGACTTTTAAACTGGTCTAAATATAAAGATCCCACCAAGTGTGGGATTTTTATTGAATAATATATATGGACATCCATATATTCATATGTAAAGATATATGAAAATCCATATATACAGATAAACATGGAACAGACTGAATTTTTCAAATTACTTGCAGATGAGACTCGTCTGAACATCATCATGCTGTTGGCTTGTAAAGGTGAACTCTGCGTCTGCGAACTCACTGAGTCCCTTGAATTGAGCCAACCTAAAATTTCGCGTCATTTGGCATTACTGCGTTCATCAGGTGTGCTGAGTGATCAACGTAAAGGTCAATGGGTCTATTACTCCATTCACCCTGCACTGCCTACTTGGTGTACACAAATACTCGATGTCATGCGTCACCAAGAACGATTTAAAGACCTCGATTTAAACTCCCCGAAAGGCACTACCACATTGTGTGAAACGCTATGAATTTTTTATTTCTATGTACTGGCAATAGCTGCCGCAGCATTTTATCCGAAGTACTTTTTAACCAGCGTGCCCCTGAAGGTTTCCGTGCTTATAGCGCAGGCAGTAAACCTTCAGGACAAGTCCACCCATTTACCTTAAAAACCCTACATAACCTCAATCTACCGACTGAGGGCTTGTCGAGTAAAACCATCACAGCATGTGAACAATACCAACCCGATGTGGTAATTACTGTCTGTGGTTCTGCAGCTCAAGAAGCTTGCCCAATTTACTTAGGCTCTGCCATCAAAGCACACTGGGGTTTAGAAGACCCTTCCCATTTAGAGCTTGCAGATGACGTAAAACTTGCAGCTTTTCTTGATACCGTGGCGCATATTAACCGCCGTTTAGATGCTTTATTTGCACTCGATTTTAAGCAATTAAGTCGTGAAGAGCTTAACAAAGAAATCCAAAAAATTTCAGAGATTCAATAATGGCTGCTGCAAAACTGTCATTTCTAGACCGCAATCTAACGCTATGGATTTTTATCGCAATGGGGCTAGGCATTGCGATTGGCGTGTATATTCCAAGTGCTTCAAGGGCTTTAAATCAACTCAATATCGGTGATGTCAATATTGCGATTGCCATTGGTTTAATCCTGATGATGTATCCGCCTTTGGTTAAAGTGGATTACAAAGCGCTGCCTGAAGTGTTTAAAGATAAACGTACCTTATACCTTTCACTACTTCAAAACTGGTTAATCGCACCTTGCCTGATGTTTATTTTGGCGATCGTTTTTTTACAACACTACCCTGAATACATGACCGGTTTGATTCTGATTGGTTTAGCACGTTGTATTGCGATGGTTCTGGTTTGGAATGATTTAGCTTGTGGGGATAACCAATACGTTGCGGCTTTAGTGGCATTTAACAGTATTTTCCAAATTGCATTTTTTAGTACCTACGCATGGTTCTTTTTGAGTTTTTTACCGCCATATTTTGGTATCGAAGCACAAGTGATCCAAGTCAGCTTTTGGACCATCACACATGCAGTATTGGTGTATCTAGGCATTCCCTTCCTGCTCGGTTTCCTAACGCGTGCCATATTGGTAAAACAAAAAGGTCTGGATTGGTATAAAAATCAATTTATACCCAAAATCAGCCCCATCAGTTTAATCGCATTACTCTTTACTATTGTGATGATGTTTAGCCTCAAAGGTGCAGATGTCGTGAGCCTTCCGATGGATGTACTGCGTATTGCCATCCCCCTCACGATCTACTTTGTGGTGATGTTTTTCATTAGCTTTTTGATGAGCAAATGGATGGGCAATAACTACGCCAAAACCACTGCGATATCCTTTACAGCAGCAGGTAATAATTTTGAACTTGCCCTCGCTGTTGCCATCGCCACCTTTGGCATTGCATCTCCGATTGCATTTACCACGATTATTGGCCCATTGGTTGAAGTGCCTGTGCTTATTGCATTAGTGAGTGTATCGCTCTGGCTAAAACGCAAATGGTATAAAGAGAACTAAAATGAAGCTCCCCAATATTCAACTAGATTTACTTGAAACACCGCGTTTTGAACAAGTTCAAGCTAAAGCACTTGAACATCCGCCACGCATTCTGCTGCTATATGGCTCTAACCGTGAACGCTCATTTAGCCGCCTAACGGTATTGGAGGCGGGTCGAATCCTTGAACATTTTGGTGCAGAAGTCAAAATTTTTCATCCTAAAGGTCTTCCACTGCCTGAAGATGCTGAAACTTCACATCCCAAAGTTCAGGAATTACATGAATTACTTGCATGGTCTGAAGGCATGGTTTGGTGTTCGCCAGAACGACATGGTGCGATGAGCTCTATATTGAAAGCACAAATTGATTGGATTCCTTTAGCCGCAGGTGCCATTCGTGCTACTCAAGGTAAAACGCTGGCGTTAATGCAAGTCAGTGGTGGTTCGCAATCTTTTAATGCTGTTAACCAAATGCGCATCCTTGGGCGTTGGATGCGGATGATCACGATTCCAAATCAATCTTCCGTTGCAAAAGCATTTTTAGAGTTTGATGAAAATGATCGCATGAAACCTTCCTCCTATTACACTCGCATTGTCGATGTGATGGAGGAATTATATAAATTTACCCTACTCACACGTGGTCAATCTGCCTACCTCACAGATCGCTATTCTGAACGAGTTGAAAGTGCGGAAGAACTCTCTAAACGAGTTAATCAAAAGAACCTTTAATGAAAAACTCCTGCATCTGTGCAGGAGTTTTGGTCTAAAATATCTATCCGTTTCAACTTAAACTAATAATTTATAAAATAATGTCGTTGAATCTATTGTACCTGTATGGCTCAATGCAAATTGCGGGATGATCCCAGCTTTTATAAAGTTAAATTTTTCATATAGCTTTTCAGAGACATCGCCTGTACGCGTATCAAGTACAAGTAATTTCAAGTTCAAGTGTTTTGCTTGATCTTCTGCAAGTGTGAATAGTTGGTGAGCAATGCCTTGCTGACGTACCTTTGGATGCACCATAAGTTTTTCAATCTCAGCACGATGCAGTGCATTGGCTTTGGTGGCACGAACCAATTGTACTGTGCCCACAATTTCACCGCTTTGTAGCGCCGCCCACAAAAAGGTTTTATGCTTTTGAATATCCTTTGCCACAGCAGACCAATATTCATCATAGTGCGACTTAGATTCTTTAGCTAAAAAACCCAGTGATGCACCATCTTGCACACATTGTGCCAATAATTCACACAGTTGAGCCTGCTCATCTTTTAGATCTTGAATGTTTAAATATTGAATTTCGCTCATCTTCTTTTCCTCTTATTTCTATTTTTATCGTTATATTCAAATGGCATGCCATAAAAAATCCCGCTCGGAAGCAGGATTTTGATTTTCAATTTAGTAAATCGACATATGATTGCGATCTACTTTAAATAACACTCAAAAACATTAAGCCAAAAATTAATCATAAGTTATTATTTTAAATATATATTATTGAATTCCACCATCTTAACAATTACCATCAACAACACCCCAAAACCACTTACCAAGTAGTTAAGTTGGTAGTTAAATTTTAATAGATAAGATATATATGCTCACCGTAAAGCAAATTGAAGCTGTTCAGCCTCTTGACGATAAAACTGTTAAAAATTTTGATAGTGAATTGCTATATCTCTTCACTTCCACGACCGGTCGTAAAGTTTGGAAAGTCATTTACACTTTTAATGGAAAGAAAAACACAACCACACTGGGTGAATACCCGATATTTTCAGCTAAGGAGGCTCGCCTAAAACGTGATGAAATAAAAAAACAAATTGCTGAAGGGATTGACCCAAACCAAAAGAAAAAAGAAGATCGAGTCCAAAAGTTATCTGCTATATCTTTCGCAGAATTGATTAAAAAGTACATTCACGATATTGCCCCAACTATGAAAGGAGGAAATAAAACAGCTTCAAGGCTTAAAAAGTTAGTGAATGACTATCCAAAATTAATGAAGAAATCTATTACTGATTTAGATCAATTAGATATGATTGAAATTCGGAATGATCGTTTATCCAAGGTTTCTACCTCTACTGTAAAATGTGACCTAGGAGCACTTGGAAGTGTATTTAAATATGCACGTCAAGAATTGCGTATATTAAATACCAGTCCATTAATAGATGTTGCAAAACCAACTCAGGCCCCTCACCGAGAACGTCGAATCACTCAAGAAGAAGTTAATACTATCCTTCTCGGTTTTAATTATGATGCGACATATCAACCACTCACTAAACGCCAACAAGTTGCTTGGGCATTTTTATTTGCCCTAGAAACCGCAATGCGAGCAAGTGAAATCACTAATATGCAATGGTGTAATGTGTACGAAGATCACGTACTTCTACCTGATACGAAAAATGGTACGGCAAGAAAAGTTCCGCTTTCTAGACGTGCTATTCAACTACTCGAATTAATGAAAGGATTAGATGAAGATAAAGTTTTAACCATCTCAGACAGATCAAATGCACTATCGCACGATTTTTGGCTTGTTGTGAGCAATAGATTGGGCATCACTGATTTAAACTTTCACGATACAAGGCATGAAGCTACTACCCGCCTTGCGAATAAACTTCCAATTCAAGATTTAGCAAAAGTTACCGGTCATAAAGATTTAAAAATGCTTATGCGTTATTACAATCCAACAGTACAAGAACTTGCGCAAAAACTTAATGAATTGGATGACCCCAACATTATCCCATTTAAGCAAAAAGTCATTTAAACACCATGAACTACACCGTAACTCAAGCAATTAAAAAATTTTCAACCCACAACATACCAAATGAATACTTCAAATTATGTCGATTGATACGTGATGGCATAATTCATACTTGCTTTGATGTATATGGTGTAGCGACTGCTGTAGTTAAAGAAAGTAATAAGCCCTTGCCTAATAAAGAAGTTGTTGGAATTCGATTTCTAAAGGAAAACGAAAACTTAATAGTTAGCCCTAATCAATGCTATAGCGATGCTATTTGTGATCTCATATTAGATAAGATTGACAAAGTTGATATTCCATTAGTAAAAGACAGTATTTCCAATAAATATGATTATGTTTTATTAAAAGGTGTTAAAACCAACAACATTCATTTAATTACAACCCAACTAAAAGATTGGCACATTGTTGTAGAAAATCCTCTTAATCTTTCGGAAGACACCTATACACAAAGACAAACAACAGTCAGAGACCTAGAAGAATTTAATATATTCGCATCGTTCACTCTTACAAAATTAAGCCTCTTAATCACAAAACAATCTTTAGATACATATTTAGAAATATTAAATGTTAATAAAACTAAAAAGAAAACTGTCAGTGATAGCTATCTCGAAGCTAAAAAATTAGTAGAAGAGCTTTCAAATAAGTGCTGGCAAGCCGATTCGAATGGAATCCTAACAAAATCGCTAATAGCCGGAAAAATCAAAAAAAAATTAAAAGACACCAAATATGAAGATGAATTACCGGAAAAATTGGGGACGTTAGAAAAAAAATGGATTACGTCTCGACCGGAATCACTAAAAGAAAGAATCGGAAGACCCTCTTTAGAAGAAAAAGCTCAGGGAAATATTCTTATAAACCGAGTTTTGGAACTAGATGATCATAATTAATACGGACTCAACAAGTTTAACCCTATTAACTTATTTTTATTAAAAACCACATAACAATAATAGAACACCATTAGCTCGTAGCTAATCAGAAATGAAACTTAGCAACTCTGATGGTGTTCAACATGAATCTTCCTAAATACATCCAAGAAAAAGTAATCACTTCGGCGCCCGCCTCTCCGGAAAAAATCCATATTTGCAAGACCGGAAAATCAGCAGGACAAATCCGTAAATTTAAAGCAAAACCCGCTCGCCGAGGCTTACTTCCAATTACAAGCAAAACTCTTCGTTTATGGGTCAAACAAAATAAATTCCCTCAACCATTTTCTCTCAATGGGTTAACAGTTTGGGAATCCCAAACTGTGCTTGATTGGATTGAAGCACATAAGCATAAGGCTTCTAAAAATGCCAAGTGAAATGTTTTTAACCCAAAGTGAATCAGCCAATTTCCTATCTTTAAATTTAGGAAAGTCTAAGAAGTATTGGTACAGAAGACTTACCAAAAATCTATACCGTCCAAGTCTCTCACATGGTTACAGAATCACTGTCCATGTGTTGGATGGCAAACCAATGTACACGTTACCTGCTCTCCGTGAGTTTTTA
This sequence comes from Acinetobacter sp. YH12140, assembly GCF_013418475.1. Lineage (NCBI taxonomy): Bacteria > Pseudomonadati > Pseudomonadota > Gammaproteobacteria > Moraxellales > Moraxellaceae > Acinetobacter > Acinetobacter sp. YH12140. The sequence continues at coordinate 233,666 of NZ_VPBZ01000002.1, read as the reverse complement.
CGTGTTAATCAATCATCAACATCAAAAGGACAGAAAAATGCAAAATGTGAATTCTGCTAATCAGCAACTTAATGCAGATAAAGCAAAAGCACGCTCATTAATGCTTAACACTATTAAAAATATGATTTCAAAAGGAAATCCATATTTTAATATTCATAGAGAGCATCGAATTGACAACGCTATTGCATACTTCAATGAACATTTCATGTTCAACGGATTAGACTGTACTGAACAAGAATTGGAGCAAGCATTTTTAGAGCGCGTAAAACTAATGGAGGAATTCAATGCAATGCACCTTAATTAGTTTCGAAGATGTTGCGGCCATTCTTTTGTCTAGCAGCCAAGTGACGATGGTAGATCAAAGTGAAACATCTATGATCTACAGCATTGAACGTAATGGTAAGAAGTTAATTGTTATCAACACTCCCAATGAAAATTACTTAATTCAGTAATACTCCACCAATCACAAAAAGGGCAGTTATTTAACTGCCTTTTTATTTCTTTTCTTACTGAGAAAACTTATGGAACATCTAACACACCATCAATTTGAAACCCTAGTTCGGAATGGACAAGATCCATATGATAATGAGTTACGTGAATTCTTACTCGAATTAGAAATCGAAGAAATTCTAGAAGAGACTGAAAAAAACTCTCCATATGAACAAAGTTATTTCGACTTATGTACAAGATACGCTGACAATGTAAAGCAAGCAGATAAACTTGAAACAGTTATCTTCTCTGATATCCATTGCTATGATTTCAAAGCAATGAATATCCAAATCAAAGCTCAAGTCGATTTCATTGATTTATACTTTGAAATTAGTAAAACAAGTACACGACACGACATTAAGAAATTTCTGACAGAGAAAACTGGGGTTACTCATTACATCTCAGAATACGAAGCAGGTTTTATTATTAGATTGCACGACATGAATTCCTTGAGTGTACTACGGCGCCGTATCACCCACATGAGACATTTTGAATACAAGATTGATAGCTTTAAAATCATGGAGGTTGAACTAGCAATTGACTTCTACAATTTCAAGCATAGAAGCCTCACTACAGCCCTTTTTAAATCAATCCGACTACCTAGTACCGTAGAAAATTTACGTGTTTATAACGGCCAATTAGGCGTGTTTACGCCTATCCCAAGCACGCCGCACTCAATGTTAAGAAAGTTAGAAAATAGCTATAATATTGGTATTAATCATAGAGATGCGGATGAATATTGGCATTTGTATGTAAAGACTACAGACTGCAACAAACAACCTCTACCGGTAAACGAGTGGCGCATCCGTGCGGAAAAGAATATCAAGATCAATGTTCTTAATCAGATGGATAACCGACTTACAAATATCAAAAGAGTCTTGTTAGATGGATTCAAAGGGCTTAGTTTTACACGGTTGACAGCTAACGCTTCCAAACATTTAACTGATGAATATAAAAATACTGTTAGAGCTTTTGGAACAGAGATCCCAACTTACTATGACAAAAATCGGCATAAGAACAATTTGCCTGAATCCACGAAAAAACATGGCGAACTTAATCAACTTGTTTCGAGCGCCGTGCATAACTTAGTTCGCAATTTTACTATCAGTAAGTTATAGCGTGGCTAATGCCGTAACACTTATAGCTTAAGCTTTACGGCAATTTTTACCAACTTCATCTGCCTAATAACTTATTAAACTAATATAAACCTATAAGGCTTAGTTTAAAACTTAACAATAACTTCACCCTAACTTACCTCAATAGCGTAAAAGAGCGAAGTCTTAGAAAAACTTCGAACTAATCTATGGAGACCATTCATAAAAATTAGAAGGTTTGGACTCTTCTTATACTTCTAGATAATATTGAATAATGGATAACTACAGTTAAACTCTAAGTCACCTTATCAATGAATAATGAGCATGATTTTAGAATATTTATATTTTCAAAATTTTCTGAATAATTGGGCAAAAAACACCTTAATTGAAGAAAATATTTCCTTTAAAAACGATGAAGAAACCATTCCGTATTTTATACAACTACTTAACCATAAATCTAAACTGATTAAACCAATCCCAAGAAATGTAAGCTTTTCTAGAAATTTCCAAATTTCTCCTGATAATCAAGAAGGTTTTAATCAGTTATTAACGTGTATAAAAAACGGAATTAATGTAAATCCCTATTTAAGCAAAATATCTCTTGATGGAGGTAAAGTCGATGGCCTCCTTGATAACTATGGTCTCAAACATTTTCACTTAGGAAAAGAAGAGGAAGAGAATTCTAATTTTATACAACGAACCGGAGAATTAGCTTTAGCATTTATAACTAATGATGAGGTTTTCTTTGTAGCCTCTAAAATGCATGGCAGAGGCCATGGATTGATATGGTATGAAAAAGATGTGCTTGAAATATTACATCAAGAAAGACCAGATCTCATTAGTAATTTTAAAGTTGAAAATTTCACTGATATTTCCCCAACAATCACTGAGGCACTAGACATAAAAAGACTTCGAGATAAGCAAATAAACACTTATATTACTTTAAGCGATGGAGCTGTATATGGACCTATTAACCTAGGACAAAGTACAGCCGGTTATAGTATCACTCACTCTTTTGAGTTAATTAATACATCTAAAGCAATGTGGAAAGATTATCTAGAAGTGCATAATTTGATAAGTAAAGATTACGAAATTAAAGGTGCACGAGTAAAAGACTTTGAGATGAACTCATCTCTTACAGAATTAATTGGAAATTACGAATTTACTGTCCAAGATGAAGATAGAACTGCTTCAACTCTTGTCCCCTTTAAATTAATAAAAGGAAATAGCAGGTAATTTACCTGCTTATTTCCCAAATTGTGAATATTAAATACTTTTAGCTTCTGAATTTTTTGCAGTATTTTCATCAAAAGTTATTGTTCTTTCTTGATACTTCTGAGCTGTTCTACCACTTTTATCTCTCGGAATATGCAACAAAGTTATCGGGATATAGCGAACATGATAATCATGTTTAGTCCCACTATGCTTACCTTTCGAGAAAAAACGCGAATCATCTAAACTACAATCATATATCTCAAGATAACTAAATGTTGTCTTAAGATATTCTTTCCATGAAGCTATGATTTCTTCTTCATTATCTTGATCTGATTCAGGTTTGATATAAATAAACATACCACCATGATTATTTTTTTTCTCACCTTTAGAATATCTTTCTGTTAATTGCAAATACCCCTCTTTCAGATAACTATTACTCGACCATATTTTTGCTTCTGCAAACCACTTATGTCTATCCGTTCTAACAATTATGTCTACATTACCATTAGCATCGGTATCTTTTTCTACTTGATAAATCTTACATCCCTTTAGATAGAGCCAAATACTTGAACTTATTTCTGTTTCGGTTAGTTTTAGATGCTTTTCAACATCTTCCATTATTAAAGAACATGCTTGATCGATATCGTCGTACAAACGCCCTAGAAAATCCTCATAAGAACAACCTTGTAACCACAAAGTCTCGAGTGTTCTCGCTTGTATTAATGGGTTATTAAAATCAAATGTTGGAATACTTGTCATAATTCTCGACCCATCAAACCACTTTAGAAGAGTTAAAAATTTCTCTTCCCTTTTCGGACAACTCGAAATATGGATTTACAAGTGAATTGAATGTTTCTTTAGATATTTCCTTACCGGTTAAAGGATGAAAAAATTCTTCATCCTTATAAGCATCCTCAATCATAGATGCATCCAAAACCACCCATTGTTTTCTAGATTCATCAAACATTCTAAATTTTTGATTAATAATAGAAAATGGATATCTTACAAGCATATATACTGCTTCTATAAAATCATCTAATTGCTCAGCAGTAGCACCACTGATTCCATAAAAATAGTTAAAACTTAAAAAACCGCTCAAGTTTTCCTTTTGTTCTAATAGAAGTTGACTGACAATTTTGTAAATAAAATAGTTAACAGACTCATCTTTTATTGATGAGTCTAAAATTTTATTTAACTTATCTAAATCTGGTTGATGAAACCAATCGGCTAGTGCCCGTTCTTGTATTCCATTCATTACCAATACTCATAATTTCTCAATTATTCTTTCAATCCCATATTCAAAGCTCTTTAAAGATAAAGCATCATCAATAAGAGCTTCATAAATTGGATTCAATGGACTAGCATTATACAATTTTAAAGGTAAGCGAATGGTAAGAGTAACGTCAATAGCGTCAAGTTGTGTCTTATAGTTTTTACAGACACCATAGTAATCCAATTTTTCCTTTGACGTACCAATTTTATAAAAGTTATCATCCCTAACATCTTCATAAGAAGATACTTTGGTAGAGTGATTAAACTTCTGATTCGACGTTGAAAATTGATGTTCAACAATTCGCCCAATTTGTTCACTCTCAAACTCAGGCAATGCCGGCTTCAAATCTAATGCTTTTAAATCTGTGGCATGTATTCCCAAAAAGCCTGCAAGCATTGTGGTTAAATTAGCATAATCTTTATTTCTTTGAGGCTTATCTAGTAGTGAAGACAAATCTTGCCCAAGAATAACCAATGAATTTTTATAATCAATTTTAATAAAATCAAAAGCTGTAACCCAAACCTTTGTATAGGTAATGACTTTGAAGATTTCATCTCGTTGTTGCAAATGCAAGACTCCACCTATTTCACCCATCTTGGCTTCATCAGTAACAACTTCACGCTCATAATAATTTCGATCAATGTTAAAGTAATAATATAAAGCAGTATCCGTTTCTACCAGTGTTTTAAAACAGTATTCTCTATTAACTGAGACACTTTCAGATATAGAAAAATCATCTTCCATATAGTCAATTGCTTTTATAAAAGTGTCTAAATTATCCTTTACTAGATTGAGTTCCTCTGAATCTAAACGAAAAATTGTAATTCTTTTATTACCAAACTTAATAAAATTATTAAGCAACTCATTCAATTCGGATAATGCTTGTGTAACACTAGTATCATTTATCTCTGATTCTTCCAACCCCTGAATTTTAGCGATAAATCTTGGATAACCATTTCCCATAAGACCATTTTTTCTTAGAACATCTACAGCCACATTATAAGGAAATTCACGTTTTGTTAATTCTTTCAAAACCGCAACTAATTTCTCTCTTTTTTCCTCAAAGTTCATATACACCCCCAAATAAATGTGATTATTATATCTAAGATCAAATTCTGCACAATCAAAACAACAACAAGATCAAAAGAAAAACCTGCTTTTGAAGCAGGTTTTTCAGGTAGTCAAATAAGTAGTTAAAAATTAATGATTCCATATTTTTAAATTTAAAAACAATAATTTAAAACATTAATAAATCGACATATGATTGCGATGGATCATTTCAAGTGATCGGGCTTCCCCTAAAACTTGATGAACTTTATCTGAGGCCAAACCTTTGACGATTTCTGCCGAACGTGAACTGAAGTTTACACGACCGACGGCAACACGATGACCTTGTGTATCGACACATTCCACCACATCACCACGTTCGAAATGCCCTTCAACCGCTTTCACACCGACAGGTAATAAACTGCGGTGATTATCACGTATTGCCTTTACAGCACCATCATCAATCACCAAACGTCCAGCTGTTTGTAAATGTGCAGCTAACCATTGTTGATGGGCTGTCACACGGTCATTATCGGTAATAAATAATGTACCGAGTAATTCACCGGCCATTACACGTGACAGCACATTATCACTATCACCGCTCGCAATGACTGTTGGACAACCGGACTTGGCTGCCAAACGTGCCGCACGAACTTTGGTCAACATACCACCACGACCGAATTTACCGCCGCCGCCAGCCATATCGAATAATGATTCATCCATTGCACGTACTGTATGGAACAGTTTTGCATCTGGATTGGAACGAGGGTCTGAGTCAAACATGCCTTCTTGGTCAGTTAGAATCACCAAAAGGTCTGCATGAACCTGTCCAGCCACCATCGCAGCCAAAGTATCGTTATCGCCAAAGCGGATTTCGTCAGTCGACACTGTGTCATTTTCATTGATCACAGGAATCACACGCCAATCAATCAAATGCTGCAAGGCATCACAAGAGTTTAAATAACGACGACGGTCAGCCAAATCGTCATGGGTTAATAAAACTTGAGCTGTACGAATAGAACGTTGTTCTAAAACGCTTGACCAAGTATGTATTAAACCCATTTGTCCAATGGCTGCGCAAGCCTGAAGACTGGGTAGATCTGTGGGTCGGCTGTCCAGATTCATTCGAACCATACCTTCAGCCACAGCACCGGAAGACACAAGAATGATCTCGTGCCCTGCATTGTGTAGTTCTGCAATTTGTCCCGCCCAATGCGAGATTGCATCCAGATCTAACCCTTTTCCGTTTGCTGTGAGTAGTGATGATCCGATTTTAACAACGATACGTTTACAACCCTTGAGCTGACGTTGCCCATCTACCACTTCTATCATCTTGTCCTCAGACTTGTTTGCTTTGACACTTATTCAGCAATTAACGTACGTAGTACGATTCTGCCTCATCATCACCGTCTTCAAATTCATCATCAAAGTCTTCACCTTGACCTGCCAGACGTTGTTGACGACGCATTTCACGATATGCTTCTTTCGCCGCAAGCGTTTGCTCACGTGTTTCAGCTTCAAGCTGATCACGGAACGCTTTAACTTCTGCTGCATATTCAGGATCTTCAGTTTCGCGTTCGCGCTGTTCTTCAATTTGATCCATCAGGTAATACACAACTTCTTTAGTACCTTCAAACGTTAAACCTGAAGTTTTGAATACAGGGCCTTTCCACTGTAACTCTTCGAGAATGTGATCACACCATTCATCACGCGTTTCAGCCGCCAATTGGTCTACTTTATTGAGTACCAATACAACAGGTAATTTTGAAAGTGTTGGGGAGAATTTTTTCAACTCTTCCAAAATTGCTTTTGCATTGTACGCAGGGTCTGATCCATCAATCGGTTGAACATCTACGATGTGCAATAAAATACGTGTACGAGCCAAGTGTTTCAGGAATCGAATACCTAGACCTGCACCTTCTGCCGCACCTTCGATTAGACCTGGAATATCCGCCATTACAAATGAACGGTGACTATCGGCATCAACCACACCTAGGTTTGGCACCATAGTGGTAAATGGATAATCTGCAACTTTTGGTTTTGCTGCTGAAACTGCACGGATAAAGGTTGATTTACCTGCATTTGGCATACCCAACAAACCAACGTCTGCGAGTACTTTTAATTCAAGACGAATTTCACGATATTCGCCTTTTGAGCCGTGTGTACATTTACGTGGAGAACGGTTGGTTGAAGATTTGAAGTGAGTATTCCCCAAACCACCTTCACCACCTGCTGCCACTAACACACGCTGACCGTCAGCCACTAAGTCGCCGATGATATCGCCAGATTCTGTATCTACAATTGTTGTGCCCACTGGAACGAGCAATACGGTATCTTCACCGCCACGGCCTGAGCAGTTCGCTCCACGACCATTTTTAGCACGTTCTGCACGGAATTTACGTGTATAACGATAATCTACTAGGGTACTTGTGTCGTTGTCGGCTTGAACGTATACGTTACCGCCACGACCACCATCACCACCATCTGGACCACCAAATGGTACGAATTTTTCACGGCGAAAACTGGCTACGCCATTGCCACCGTCGCCAGCCTCTACGGTAATGACTGCTTCATCAACAAAGCGCATGTTTGCCAATCCTCTAAAAACTTTAAAACCGCTTATTCTGCCATATTTTAAAGAATTTCTCGAACAATATTATTCAGCAATACTATAAATTTCATTCATCTTGGTGCTGATGCAAATTTTTAAGAAAATCCGCACCTCGCTCGAAAATCTTTAGCTCATCATCAAAATACCTTTGATAAATGGCAAACGAATTTCACTCCCCATTTCTGAAAGCTATTTACGTGCATTTTCCTTGGCTTCAATAATTTCAGGCAAGGTTCGTTCAACCCAACCAATCAGATGCATTAATTTTTCTGCAGCCTGCGAGCCCATTAAAGTCAGTTGATATTCAACTTTGGGTGGCACGACTGGATAGACTGTCCGTAAGATAAAACCATCTTGCTCGAGCATTTTCAGCGTTTGAGCCAGCATCTTTTCGCTCACCCCTTCGATCCGCTGCCTAAGTTCACTAAAACGGTGTACCCCTTCAGTCAAACAACGCAAAACTAATACTGACCATTTATTGGTGAGATGTTCCAATATTTCTCGAGAAGGACAGTCCGTGGATAAAACTTGACCTAATAATTTACTTGTAGCGTATGTGTTCATTAAATCTTTCCTCAAAGTCACTAACTTACTTTTTGGTACGTACTTACATTTAGTAAGTTAGCAGATTAAGATTCAACCATCAAGATTATTTATTCAACAATCAGAGGGTTTAAATATGAAAATCGCAATTACAGGTGCAACAGGTCAACTAGGCCAATTGGTCCTTCAATTTTTATTGAAAGAAACCGCGGCCGAAAACATCATCGCTTTAGTTCGCTCACCAGAAAAAGCAGCATCTCTACAAGCTCAAGGCATCGAACTTCGTCATTTTGACTATGATCAACCAGATACACTGGTTCCTGCACTACAAGGTGTCGATAAATTATTACTCATTTCTGCCAATGAAATTGGTCGTCGTACTCCACAACACAAAGCCGTAATTGATGCTGCAGTAGATGCTAAAGTTCCATATCTTGCTTATACCAGCCTGTTACGTGCTGATACATCGCCATTGGGTTTATCTCAAGAACATCGTGAAACAGAAAGTCTGATTCAAGCTAGTGGTTTAACCTACACCTTCTTACGAAATAACTGGTATGTCGAAAACTATCTTGCCGCTGCAGGACATGTGGTTGAAACAGGCACCCTATTTGGTGCAGCAAAGGATGGGAAAATTAATGCAGCGACCCGTGCTGACTATGCTGAAGCAGCTGCAAAAGTACTTACAAGCTCTGGTCATGAGAATAAAACCTATGAACTTGCAAGCTCAGACAGTTTCACCTTGGCACAGCTTGCTGAAACCCTACAGCAAGTTTCAGGTCAAAATGTTCACTATCAAAATTTAACTGCAGAAGACTACACACAAGGCCTATTACAAGCTGGCTTACCTGCTGGTCTTGTAGATGTGATCGTCGATGCTGATATCAACAGCATTGACGGTGCAATGCAAAGTGATCGTAAGGACTTGGAACAGTTACTCGGTCACCCAACCACTTCTCTACGTAGTGCTGTTGAAGCTGCTTTAAAATAAGATCAAACCAACAAAAAAGCCCGAATTGATTTGGGCTTTTTTTTGAGTTAAATCTAACTTATGGATGTACATTTTTTATCGGCAAATCCATATTCATATCTAAATTTGCCTTGGTATTACGCTCTGCGTTATACATCGTGGCATTAAAGGTTGCAATTTTTCGCATGGTCATCGGGTCATTAAGTTTTAGCTGTGGTGCAAACTGATGTACCACATGCAAATCGACTTTTTCATTAAACTCAAAATACACAGGACCATTAAAATTAATTCGAATAGGAATGTTATAGGTTCTTTTCAAATGAAAAGGCACATCTAACTTGACAGGAATGTCCATTTTTAAGGGAAATTTCGGCACGAGTTTATTTTTAATCACCAAATCTGTGGTCGCCTCAAGCGGCATCGTCTGGTTAATTTGAATATTGGTGGAATAATCAATATCCACTGAGATCGGAACCTCTACACTAAATTGCAAATCTGCCAGATATTTTCCCTTTAAGGGTAATTGCAGCTTCCGATCTAAAGCAATCTGCGTATCCAGAGTCCCAATAGACTGCGTTTGCAAATAATTACCAACGGAAATTTTGGTGGGTAGTGAATGCGACAATTGAATATCAGCATTTTTTGCACGTACTTGCATCGACGCATAAATATTTAAATACAACCAAAATAGTACCGCAACCAATAACGCAACTGCGATAAAACTCAAAATGATGCGCTTCGCCGATTGAAATATCCACATGGCTTACTCCTGAGCTTTCGCTTCAGTTTTGGCATGCTCTCTGTTGAGTCGCATTGTTTTTAGTGGAATTACTAATTCACCCTTTTTAATTTGAACCGGCAACGTATTTTGCACATCCACTGTCGCTTTTAATGCCGTCTTAATTGGAACATTTAAATTACCTTCAATAGGAATGTTGGTTTTTAAATTTGCATTTAGTGGAATATGTAGGTTTTCTTTCAGCACGGTTTTGACTGGCGCATCAAATTTTAAATGTACTTTTTGCTCCAAAGGCACATTCATATTTACTGGAATATCCAATTGTATCGGGATATCACCTTTGAGCGGCAAAGTCACATCCTGCCCCATGACTTTAACTTTCACTTTGGTATTCACAGGTAGGTTTTGATTCACTTTCAAAGTTTCACGCACTGGAATCGTGGTCTTAATCGGGACTTGATTATCAAAATACACCCGTGGCGTCAGCGTTTGAGTTAAGGGAATATTTAAATTTTCATGTATCGGAATTTCAGCATTCACCCTCCCTGTCACGTCCACATCCAAGGCATCATGAATTTTGACTTCGGCTTGTAACGGCTCTTGCAGGTCAATATTGACGTTCTGATTTTCTAGCGGGATATAAATATTAAAGTGCTTAAACACCCAAATGGCGATAAGTACACCACAGAGCGCAGCAAACACAATAAATGCCAATCCACTGAGCATGTGCTTTGCTTGCAAACTAAATTCCTTTTGCTTTTTATTTTTTACAGTCTCATTTTGAACACATTATACAAACCAGTTTGCAATTTTTTGTATTTAATTCTTTAATAATTTCATTAACTTAAAACTTGAATATTTTAGTCAGCTTTTCATTATAAATGACTCTCACTCATCTAACAGTGGCAGAAAAAACAAGAACTTTTGATGCTTTTGATCAATCCATTCGTCATCTATGCCTTAAGTTTTTACCCCTGCTCTTTAGATAAAAAAAGAGCCTCAAATGAGGCTCTTTTTTACAGCATGAACTAATTAAGCATTAGTTTCAGCAGGAACTTTTGGATAGCTTACGCCGCCCATTTGCTCAGCAATACGCAATACTTGGCAGCTATAACCCACTTCATTATCGTACCAAACATAAGCAGTTAAACGGTTACCAGAAGCGATTGTCGCTTGAGCGTCAAACACACCTGCAGTACGTGAACCGATAAAGTCAGACGATACAACTTCAGTTGAGTTTGTATAACCGATTTGACCTTGAAGGTTAGAGTTGATTGAAATTTGGCGAATGTATTCATTCACTTCTTCACGGTCAACATCTTGACCCAAAGTAAGGTTCAAAATTGCAAGAGATACGTTTGGAGTAGGTACACGTACTGAGTTACCAGTCAATTTACCTTGAAGAGCAGGAAGTGCTTTAGCAACAGCTTTAGCAGCACCTGTTTCAGTAATAACCATGTTCAATGTTGCAGCACGGCCACGACGGTCAGCTTTATGGTAGTTGTCGATTAAGTTCTGGTCATTCGTGAACGAGTGAACTGTTTCAACGTGACCATTGATCACTGTGTACTTGTCATTTAACACTTTAAGTGTTGGTGTGATCGCGTTTGTTGTACAGCTTGCAGCAGAGATGATTGTATCTTCATCAAGGATGTCTGCTTGGTTCACACCATATACAACGTTCTTCATATCACCTTTACCAGGTGCAGTTAGAATTACACGTGCAGCGCCAGCGCATTTAAGGTGCTGTGCAAGACCTTCAGAATCACGCCATTTACCTGTGTTATCGATTACAAGTGCATTGTTAATACCGTAAGCAGTGTAATCAACTTCAGATGGGTTAGACGCATAGATCACTTTGATGAAGTTACCGTTAGCAATGATTGCTTCGTTTTCTTCATCAACAGAAATCGTACCTGCGAATGGACCATGAATAGAGTCACGACGTAACAAAGACGCACGTTTTTCTAAGTCACCGTCAGATGATTTACGAACAACGATTGCTTTAAGGTTGAGACCACGACCTAGACCAGATTGGCTGATCATCAAACGTGCAAGGATACGACCAATACGACCGAAACCGTAAAGTACAACATCACGGTTTTCAACGTTAGTTGCATTGCCTTCAAGTGATTTCACAGCGTCAGCAACGAATGCGTCAACATCACCGCCTTTTTCTTTGAACTCAACAGCAAGTTTGCCAAGATCAATTTCAGCAGTACCGATGTTTTCGATTTTCGCCAAAGCTTCAAGAATTGGGAAAGTGTTCACAACTGAAAGTTCAACGTCAAGTACGCGAGTACGACGATGCGCTTTAAGAATTTGGATAACCGAACGGTTAATTAAAGAACGACCGTATACTGTAGCTACGATGTTTTTTTCACGATATAACTGACCCACTAGGGCAATCATACGTTCCGCGATTTCTTCACGGTTTTTCCAGCGACCTTGGTGCTCTGCATGTAGGGCAACGATAGTGTCTTTGCTCACAGATACGTCCTCTAATTAATTGTAAATCTAAGCATAAATTTCAAAACCCCACAATTGTAATGGAAAACTGAAAATTAATGAATCTAAAAGCAGATTTCGACAAGGTTATTTTGTTATATATTCACTATCAATTTTCAAAATAATCATGATTAGTATTATGATTTTATAGCCGAAAGTTGAAAAACCGGCTTTTTCGCAGATTTTTGTCACAAAATTTCAAATGTAGTTTTATCAACCAGATCTCTGCATATTTAGCTCAAAGATAAACGAATATTTATATTTTTCAAATTGTGGTGTTTTTTATTTTGCTCAATTTATAGTATTTTTACTGATGTTAAGCTCGTAATAATAATTTCACATTTTTAAATGATTTTTGAGACTATTCGACGGAGTCTTACATTTGAGGTTTGAATAAAGGGTTTAGCCTTCAGCTAGAGGTACTCTTACGAAACGTTGTTTCTCATTTGGCAAAATGAGAAGCGTGCTTCATAAGGAAACCATCTTGCGGAGCAATGCTCCTCACCGCAAAACTCGTTCACTACTGTCAATTTATTCAAAGTATTGCAAAAACATTTTTTATTAGAAATAACCTTGTCTTAGACAATTGAGGATAACATTACCGAGTATCGTTCTTTTATTTGGATCAAATTACGCCTCTAATGTTACTGCCTAACATTAGTTTTAAAGTCAGATCAATATTTAAAATTCTGTTAATTTTTCAGATTCTCAGCAAACTTTTCCAAATTAAAATCAAAGAAATTTACACTCAGCTCTAATATTTTCGGTAGTGCATTTAAACCATTCTCTCCAGTACTAATCGCAAAATATCTCTGATCACTAAAAGACTGCACCTTTAAGGCATTTTCACATGGCTCAAAATCGAGATTGACGAGCTGTGACGCATGTTCCTTTAGCAACATTAAAACCTGCATATAAGTTTGTCGCTTTTTTTGCTGCTGCGCTTTTAAAGCATCGGCTTCAAGGCTTTCATACTCCCCTGTTTTCGTCATGCGTTTGGAAAATCCAACATGCGCGCCATGGGCACCCGTATTTTCTACAATTACGTCTTTAGCAAAGATCTTCTGTTGATCCTCGTTCGGCTGCAAGAGCGCTTTCAACGCCGTATGAATTTGCTGTGACTGCTGATGATGTAACTCCCAATCATCTTCGTTTTGAACATGAAAAATGTGCGTACGCCGTTTCAACAAAAGCACCTGCCAAGCCTGTAGTTGAAGTCGCAGTCGCTTCAACTCCAAACTTGCCTCAAACTTAGGGCAACTACTCAAGACGTTTAGACTCGTGATGAGCTTCTGAGATATTTGCATGCTATGGAAAAATACAAAGTCATGCTGTATCTGCTCACTCAGTTGATATTGAACAGTCTGATGTAAGGGCTTCAATATCAATGTATTGAACTGCTGCTCAAAAGCAGGTAAAACCGTCGCTAATTGAGTAGCATCCTCTACATGCAGCATTAAAAGTAGATGCTTATCTACCCGTGTATGTAGTTGCTGCATTAAATTTTGTAGATCTAAATGTATAAAACCTGCAATGGATGCCAACTTTGAGACTCGAAATTTTAATTGTTCGATCTGCTGATTCTCTAAAGCAGTAGTTAAATCTATGGCCACCCCATCAAAAACGTCGTCTGCTAAGGCATCATTATGCTTTGTCGATAAAAACCGAGTTGCTGAATACTGCGTCGTCCAATCTAAATCAGGCGACAAAATATAAATAAACTCAGATGTTTGTACGATTTGTAGATATCGCGTTTTTTGTTCACGCTTTAAATAGTATTTAAAAATCGGATGTTGCCAAACCTCAGATGATTTCGGGATAGAAGCATCAAACACTTGCCCCAACACGTGTGACTTTAAGAAAATTTCGATCAAGAAAACTTTAACTTGCAGAGCGGTGAGTTGACGTGCATCACTCGGCGCAATCAAATCCATTTCACGAATGATTTGTGCGGCATTTAAAATGAAATGCTGATGTAATACATTTTTTTCATACTGTAATTCAAAATCTTCTTCTGCATCTATTTTATTGATATAGAGTAGGTTTTCTTCTAATTTTCGCGCAATTTGAATACTCTGGGTCAATATCCTAAGTTCTTCGAGCTGTATTGCCAAATACTGTGCATGCTCACGCATGACATCATATTTTAGTACTTTCATCAGCATGCCCAAATTCATCGGTATATCTCTTTGATACGACTGTGATGAAGACTCCCAACGAATACCTTTTTGCGATAACACCTGCTGTATCTGTGCTAAATTGGATTGATCAAGATCAGTGCATACTTCAGATACAATACTCCGCCAATGCTGATCCAACACAGGCTCTAGCTGTAAAAGTTTAGCGCTTTGATGAAATGGGACAACCACTGACTGCTTCCTGTATCTTGGTTCTTTAATCAATCTTTTATCGATTTCAGTTTATTTTTATCTAAAATAAATTTTTTTGTACACCATCATTCAATACTGTTCTTCCTAAACAATAAATTGAATCATGGCGTGTTTTAGTTTTCTAAGTTTAAGATTTTCTTAAAAAACAGCAAGTGTTAATTGTGAACTGATCAATTTACCGTACCAATATTTTCAGTCTAAGAATCGATTCGATCATTTAATGCTTTTACATTTTTAGCTAGCGCACGTTCATTTTGCTTTTGTTTAAACAGATGCAAGACGCCTTCTATCACCAATAACAATACCGCACCCCAAATTGGAATATAGGTCAGCCATTCTTCGGCTTCTACTCGCTCCCCCAATGCGATGGATGCAAAAGCTAACAACACGGGTTCTAAATAACTCAACAAACCAAAAATCACAAATGGCAAATAACGACTCGCCAACATATAGCTACCTAAGCCAAGCGCACTCAGAAAACCCAGTCCTAAAACCGCAAAAATCAGATACGGGAATAACGACATCAGCGCTAAACTATCGCTATGAATAAATCCTAAATAAAAGGCTACAGGCAAAATTAAGCAAAGATCCCACCAAAAACCACCCAAATGATCGGTTTTAAAGGTACGACGTAAAAAGAAATAAATCGGATAAGCCACAGCGACATAGACAGTTTCCCACGCGATACTGCCAATACGCCAAATTTCGTGGCCGACCCCTAAAATTGCCAATGCCATGGCAGCCATCTGCCATTTAGACAGCTTTTCTTTATACAGTACACATCCAACCAGAACCATCACTAAAGGCAGTAGAAAATAACCCAAAGAAACTTCTAGTCCACGGCCATTAATCGGCCCCCACAAAAACAACCAAAGCTGTGTAGTACATAAAAATGAACTAATGATTAACCAAATGAGAAAGATCGGTTGCTTGACCACACGCCAAAAAATTTCACTGACTTTGTTTAAATCTTTCATCCACCACATAAATAAGGTTAAAAATGGCAAGGTCGCCAACATGCGCCATGCAAAAGTTTGCTCGCTATCTAAAGGTTTTAAAAAGATGGTAAAGAAATACAAAATACCGAAAGTGACCGATGCCAATACAGACAATGCAACGCCTTTATACATCTTTCACTCCAGTCCAAATGACTACATAATCTTGATATTTTGCTTGATCAATCAAGCTTTTCGCATGGACATTCTAGCAAATAAAAAACCATGCACAGGCATGGTTTTTTAGCATTTGTTCAATTATTTAGGTTTTAGGTTTCACTGTTTGCTTGGTATGAATAATATCTGATAAATCATAACCAACAGATTGCGCATAATTTAGATATTCCTGAATCACTTCCTGATCTGGATGAGCCGAACGAGAAAGAACCCACATATATTTACGACGTGGCTCACCCACCAAAACTGTTTGATAGTCTTCATCGGCTTTGAGTACCCAATAATCACCACGCCCCACAGGCAACCAACGAATGGCTTCTGGTAAGAAACTAACTTTTAATTTCGTGTTAAACGGTGCATTTTGTACAAATGCCTCGCCTATTGATTGCTTCTTGGTACCATCTTTAGATACACAGCGATTATTTACATTAATGTTGCCATTTTCATTTAGCGTGTAAACCGCAATCACATCACGGTCACAGCTTTTTTGAAAAACCATAGGCTTACGAGCTACTTCATACCACATACCTAAATAACGATCGAGCTCGACTTTTTCCACAGTCTGTAACGGTTTCGTCTGTGCATAGGCCATTGTGGCTGCACCCAAACCAATTAACACTGCTGCACCAAGTGCAATTTTTGCGAGTTTAAAACCAGCTTTCGGAAGATTCGTTGTTGTCATTTTTATGCCTCATTTCGATGCAAAACATTCGATGAAAATTAAGTAATTCTTTCTCTCGTGTTTTCACTCTAGCGGAAAAAATTGCTCTAAAAATCATTTTCTTGTCTGAATTATGTATGTCATTCAAACAATATTCCGCATCTTGTCTAACAAAATTATGAAATCATCTGTGCTTTTAAACGCAAGATTTCATCGCGTAATCGAGCGGCTTGTTCAAACTGTAATTCCTTAGACGCTTTTAGCATTTCTTTTTCCAACTTATTCATATGTTTTGCCAGAAGTTTTGGATCCGACATCAAATGACGTTCATCTGCAGTTAATGCCTTGGCCTGATCTGAAATTTTTGCATCGATTTCATCATCTGTGAGCACTTCACCAGTATCAATATCATTAACGTTTTGACGCACTGCACTGCGTGGCGTAATGCCATGTTCAAGGTTAAAGGCGATTTGTAAATTACGACGCCGATCCGTTTCATCAATGGCTTTTTGCATTGAGTCAGTCATACGATCTGCATATAAAATCGCTTTACCGTTTAAGTTACGCGCTGCACGACCAATGGTTTGAATCAAAGAACGCTCAGAACGTAAGAACCCCTCTTTGTCAGCATCTAAGATGGCGACTAAAGACACCTCTGGCATATCTAAGCCTTCACGCAGCAAGTTAATCCCAACAATTGCATCGTATACACCTGAACGCAATTCATGAATAATTTTAGTTCGTTCAACAGTGTCAATATCAGAATGTAAATAAGCGACCTTAATACCATATTCTTTCAAATATGAAGTTAAATCTTCTGCCATACGTTTGGTTAATGTCGTAACCAATACACGCTCATTTAAGTTTTTACGATTATTAATTTCTGACAATACATCATCCACTTGCGTTAACACTGGACGAATTTCAATTTCAGGGTCGACCAAACCTGTGGGTCGAACCACTTGCTCAACGACTTGTTCAGACTTTTCCATTTCGTAATGTGCAGGCGTTGCACTGACATAAATGGTCGAAGGAATAATCCGCTCCCATTCTTCAAATTTCATTGGGCGGTTATCAAGCGCACTTGGTAAACGAAAACCGTAATTGACCAAATTTTCTTTACGTGAACGGTCACCTTTATACATAGCCCCAATTTGCGGTACGGTAACGTGCGATTCATCAATGATTAATAAAGCATCATCAGGTACATAATCAAACAAAGTCGGAGGTGCTTCACCAGAAGGACGGCCAGACAAGTGGCGTGAATAGTTTTCAATACCGTTGGTATAGCCAAGCTGCTGCATCATCTCTAAATCATAACGTGTACGTTGTTCGATACGCTGTGCTTCGAGTAATTTATCATTTGCACGAAAGAATCCTAGTCGTTCTGCGAGTTCTTCACGAATCGTTCCAATTGCACGCTGTAAATTATCTTTAGGTGTTACATAATGGCTTTTTGGGTAAATCGTAATCCGTGGCACTTTACGGACCATTCTGCCCGTCAATGGATCAAACCATCGAACTGAATCAACTTCATCATCAAATAACTCTATTCGAATGGCATTTTGATCAGATTCAGCAGGAAAAATATCAATAATTTCACCACGAATACGGTATGTGCCCCGTAAAAATTCGAGTTCATTTCGGGTGTATTGCATTTCCACCAAACGACGGATGATATCATCACGGCTAATACGGTCTCCTTCCACGATATGCAGAAGCATACTCATATAAGCATTGGGATCACCCAGACCATAAATAGCTGAAACTGACGCAACGATAATTGCATCACGTCGCTCTAACAATGCCCGTGTTGCCGAAAGACGCATTTGGTCGATATGATCATTAATCGATGAATCTTTTTCAATAAAAGTATCTGAAGATGGAACATAGGCTTCGGGTTGATAATAGTCATAATAACTGACGAAGTATTCCACGGCATTATGCGGAAAGAAGGCTTTAAACTCGCCATAAAGCTGCGCAGCTAAAGTTTTATTATGCGCCATAATAATCGTTGGACGTTGCGTGCGTGCTATCACATTTGCCATGGTATAGGTTTTACCTGAACCTGTTACCCCTAAGAGCAACTGATCATGCATTCCTTTTTCAATCCCCTTCACCAATTTCTCAATCGCTTGAGGCTGATCACCTGCCGGCTGATATTGTGTTACCAGTTCAAAAGGCTGTTCCTGCATCACACTCTTCTTCAACAGTTTTATATGGCTTTATTATGAGGGCAAAGTTGCACAAAACAACGCTAAATTTATGTAAATACCAGAGGCGTGTACAGACTGAAAATTTATAACTCAACATACCCCCACAGATTTTTCTCATGTTTGAAAAATAATTCGCCTGATTTCGCATGTTTTTCTTGAGGAAACTCTTGGCTCTAAAAAAACTCAGGAATAAAGCGTTCATTTATCCCTTATTGATACTTGACCTATGTAAATTTCACCTGCAACATGAACAAAAGGACGCCACAGATCAAACTTATGACTTACCAATATCATGACGAAAGTATTGTTAAAAACCTACCCGAAGATACTATTTTTGTTTTTGGCAGCAATATGGCAGGTCAACATACTGGCGGTGCAGCGCGTACTGCCCTAGAGCATTTTGGTGCAATGAATGGTATTGGTCGTGGATGGGCTGGTCAAAGTTTTGCTATTCCAACAATGAATGAGCATTTACAACAAATGCCATTGTCTCAGATTCAACATTATGTTGATGATTTTAAAATCTATACCAAGAATCATCCCAAGACCAAATATTTCATTACGTCGATTGGCTGTGGTGTCGCTGGCTATAAAGTTGAAGAAATTGCTCCCATGTTTAAGGGGATTTCCAGAAATGTTATTTTTCCAATTTCATTCCGTCCTTTCGTTGAAAAAGCTTTACCTAAACTTACTTCGAAACTTCTACATACAATTTTTCAAGACTCGGTAATTTTTGCACCTTCGGCAGATGAATTGGTTGATGTTCTGGCCTTAACAGATAATGAAAAAAGTCTTGCGAAAATTGTGCTGAATACCCAAATGTACCCGACAGATAGCAATGGTCGTGACCGTATTTTTGAAATTGAAGATATTTTACATGCCCTGAATGGGAAAATATTTGAGTTTCAAAGCAACTCAGAAGGCCCAATGATGTTTGGCGGCGTCATTTTAGCCCTACTTGAACTGTACAATATTAATGAAAAAGATTTTATTGATGTTTGGAAAGCTGAACGTGAAATCGCTGCACCAAAGCCTGAAAATAAAGCTCGTAAAGCCAGCCGCTAAAGACTATTTTCACCTCATTTCCCCCAAAAAAGCCAAAGTCTACATTGGCTTTTTATCTAAGGTGGATTAATGACTTTTAGCGACTCAAGTCACATTAAAAATAAAGTTTATTTTACATATCACATTATTTTAATATCATTTTTTTCGTCTTATACTACATGCTGTAATTATCATGAAGAATGACGAGCACATAAAATAGACATGCTAGATTCTCCTTTTTTTGAGCTATCCCCCATTGCCATGTGGCTTGAAGATTACAGTGAAGTCAAAAAACAATTTGATCTCTGGCGTCAGCAAGGTGTGCAGGATCTCTCCACTTTTCTTCAACAAGATGAATCACGAATTCTGCAATGTGCAAGAAAAATAAAAATCTTACAGGTCAACACAAAAACGTTAGAACTGTATCAAGCGCGTAATATTGAACATTTATGTCAAAACCTTGATCTCGTTTTTCAGGCGGAGATGTGTCAAACACATATTAGAGAATTGGTTGCATTATGGAATGGGGAAACACATTTTTCCCATTCTGCCGTAAACTATACACTCAGTGGGCAACGTTTAGACATTCAACTCAAAGGCATCGTCCTACCAAATCATGAGCAGGATTTATCAGCAGTCTTAATTACAACTGAAGATATCACATCTTATACCGAAGCTTGCCGTTTACAAGAACAAAGTCGTCATTTAGCGGAAGCGCGTTTCCATTATTCGCCAACCTCTCTTTGGGTAGAAGATTTCAGCCGGGTTAAAATAAAATTAGATCAGCTTCGCGCTTTAGGTATAGAAGATTTTGTGACATTTTTGGATGTTCACCCCGATTTTGTACAAGAGTGTATTAAGGAAATATTGATCGTTGACGTTAATCAGGCCACCCTTGATTTATTTGGCGCTCCGAATAAAGAAATATTGCTCAAAAATGTACATAAAGTATTTGCCAAAGAAATGCTTCAAACTTTTAAAGAACAACTGATTGAACTTTGGAACGGTAATTTACATCATCAACGTGAAGCTATAAATTATGCACTTGATGGCAGTATTCGCCACGTCTTACTACAATTTACTGTATTTCCCGATTATCTCGACGACTGGAGCACCGTGCAGGTTGCATTAACCGATATTACCGCACGTAAAAAGGCTGAAAATTATCTTGAGTATTTAGGTAAGCACGACGTACTGACCAAACTCTATAATCGTTCATTTTATATCGCAGAACTCAAGCGTCTCGAACGCAATCAATTACGTCCTGTTTCTTGTATTTTTATTGATTTAAATGGACTAAAAGAACTCAATGACAGTATTGGGCACGATGCTGGTGACAGTATCCTCAGACGTCTGGGCAACATTTTAAACCAACTTATTCAGCATACGCCCTATTCTGCTTCGCGCATTGGCGGTGATGAATTTGTCATACTTTTACCGGGTGCTGATGATGCAGCACTGCAAAACTGTTTACAAAGTTTGAATGAGTTGTTATTGGTCGATAACCAGTTTTATTCAAATCAACCGATGAGTATATCGATTGGTTCTGCCACCAATATCTTGAATGAGCAAATGGACGATATGCTTAAACGTGCTGATCTTGACATGTATCGTCAGAAGAAAAATTATTATATCAATAAAGACCGTAGAATTCAGTCTGAAATACGCAATTAACATCAATAATTTGCAATAAAAAAGCCATGGTTTGAACCATGGCTTTTTTATTTAAATCTTTTAACGCTTACCCATCGAACGACGTGTACCGCGTGGTGGCATCCAAGTACGGTCAGCATAACGCTGAGGTTTTGGACGCATATCTTCAAAGATTTCATCCGAAGCATTATCTTCAGCTTTTTTAATCGGAAAAGGCAAATTGACTAAAGCCTTTTTCTTGGGAGGGTTTTGCGTACTCATACGAATAACTCAATTGAATCTGGCGCTATTGTACAAAAAAAATGGTTTTGGTGTAAAAGGCTTTGAGAGATTAACCACGATTGACATATAACGACTCAACGATGAACTATGACTTATATCTATATAGGACAACAAAACAAAAAGTTGCTTTGAATATGGTCGTTTTAAACTATTTTATTGACCTAAACAAATAAATTCACTGTCATTTATGTCAATAAATATTGAATATTTACAAATAGATAGAAGCATTTCTAAATTTCAAAAATGTTCGTTTTTTTTACACAAATACCTCAATAAAACCTTCAAACAATACAAATCAACAAGAATGTTACAGGATTATTACCTTTACTCTTGTTTTCTATAACATTTTTTACGCACTAATTTTGAATAATGGGCACTTAGAAAAATTATTATCAATTTACGGACATGGAGTCCTTTCAAATGAAAAAAAGTGTATTGTGCATTGCTGCTTCAATGGCTGCCCTACCTATGCTCAGTCATGCAGACTCACCATATTTTAGTTTAAAAGATGGCGATGGCTTCAAACGTTTTTCTGTCTCTGTTGGTGCTCTACATGTTATGCCACAAGGTAAAGCGCAGCCATTTCGTGTAAATACTGCCATCAATGAAGGCTATGAGGCAGAAGTTGGTGATGTTAAAACACAAACAGTAAAAGACAATATTCGAGAAGGATATAAAGTCCCTCCGCTGCTAGCAGGTGCGCTAAACCTTTTGGACACA
The DNA here is from genome assembly GCF_013418475.1 of Acinetobacter sp. YH12140. Classification (NCBI taxonomy): domain Bacteria; kingdom Pseudomonadati; phylum Pseudomonadota; class Gammaproteobacteria; order Moraxellales; family Moraxellaceae; genus Acinetobacter; species Acinetobacter sp. YH12140. Next base: position 211,039 of record NZ_VPBZ01000002.1, on the reverse strand, counting down.
GTTCCTGCTTCAATGAGTGGTAAAGCCACGATTTCAGGACTTGAACAATGGGACAATCCAGGGACAGGTCTTGAAGCAGACGACGTCACCACGCTTGGGATCATGACCAACTATTTCTTCACTGACAATGTATCACTAGAAATGAAAGCGGGTATTCCGCCAAAAGTTGATTTACAAGGCTCAGGAAAAATTTACGCACCATTTTCAGCCATTGCGAAACCACTAGGCGGTGCACTGGGAAATCTTGAACTTGAAAATGATATTTTCATTACCGACTTAGGCGCACATGGTGCAGCAGCTTCTGCACGTGCATGGACTCCGGCTGCTGAAATCCAATATCACTTTGGTAAAACTGGCGTCAATAAATTCCGTCCCTATGTGGGTCTAGGCGTGATGTATGCCTACTTCAATGAATTGGAAATGAATCCACAAATTGAGAAAGATTTAATTGCCGCAGGTCACATGATTGCCAACATTAAAGAAGGTAATGCAGGCGCCTCTTTGGAAGGAAAACCAAGTAAGGCAAATCCAAAAGTTGATTTAGAGGCAACTGATGTATTTGCTCCGGTTGCAACGGTGGGCTTCACCTATGACTTCAATGACAAATGGTTTGCTGTAGGTTCTGTCAGCTATGCACACCTACAAAATGAAACAACCATTACCGTTACAGATGCGACACACGGTGAACTGATCAAATCTAAAGCCGATATTGAAGTAAATCCAATTCTTGCGTATGCAGGTATCGGTATGCGTTTCTAATTAATAACCTGAATATAAAAAAGACGGCTACAGCCGTCTTTTTTATTAGGCTATATATGGTCTTTTATTTTGAATTATCTCTTCAACCTCTTTTAAACACTTTTGAATTTATGCTGAGGCAATTTCCTTTATTCATCCATAGTTACCTATAAAAAAAATTTATTGTTTGGTGAATTAAATTTAATCGCAACTCTGCGTTTATTCGAATACCATTGGATTAAATTTAAAGAATGTAGACTGCTGTATGTCTGATACTCGTTTCTCAAAGCCCCTGATTTACATGCTCATTGGCAGTGCTATTATTTTGGCATTGTCTTTAGGGGTGCGTCATGCATTTGGCCTCTATCTCGTGCCGATGAGTGATGAATTCGGTTGGGGACATAACGTATTTAGCCTTGCCATTGCCATGCAAAACTTAATTTGGGGTGCTGTGCAGCCAATTACTGGGGCTTTTGCAGATAAATATGGCAGTAAGATCGTGGTCGCCGTCGGTGGTGCATTATATGCCCTCGGACTATTACTCATGGCCGTCAGCTCCACCGGTTTACTGCTTAATTTAAGCGCAGGTTTAATTCTAGGTTTGGCTCTCTCGGCCACTTCCTTTCCTGTTTTGCTTTCGGCAGTTGGACGTGCAGCGCATCCAGACAAACGTAGTTTAGCCATGGGTATTGCCAGTGCCGCAGGTTCTTTTGGTCAGTTCATTATGCTGCCCTCTACATTACTGCTACTGCAAAAATTTGGTTGGTCTTCGGCTTTGGTGGTCAGCGCCATTTTAATTGCGCTTATTATTCCTTTAGCTTGGATGTTAAAAGCACCAATGTATGTTGCACCAAATGCAACCAATACGCATGAAGCCTCTCTGACATTTAAACAAATTTTGCAATTGGCTTGGGAGCATAAACCCTTTTGGTTTCTAGCACTTGGTTTCTTTGTCTGTGGCTTCCAAGTGGTGTTTATTGGCATCCATCTGCCGGGTTATTTAATCGATCATGGCTTTAATGCCACTACAGGCACTATTTTCCTCGCGCTCGTTGGACTGTTTAATATTGTCGGCACCTACACAGCAGGTTGGCTCGGTGGCAAATATTCCAAACCAAAGTTATTGATGGGGCTTTATGGTTTACGAGGCATTGCCATTATTGCCTTTCTTTTGCTGCCTTTAAGTACATGGACAATCTATGCTTTTGGCGTCATTATGGGTCTACTATGGCTTTCTACCGTACCGCTCACCAACGGTATAGTGGCCAATATGTTTGGCGTTAAATATCTAAGTATGCTCAGCGGTATCGTGTTCTTTACACATCAAGTCGGTTCATTTTTTGGTGGCTGGCTGGGTGGTGTGAACCACGATATGACCGGTAACTATAATGCCATTTGGATTTTTTCGATTGTCCTGAGTATTTTTGGGGTATTGGTACATTTCATGGTTAATGAGGAAAGTGTCATTCATGACTAATTCAACATTATGGTTCCGACTCAGTATTGCCATCAGTATTCTGGCCTTGTTGGCTTTATCCATCGGCTTATGGAGCCAAACACCTCAATTATTTGAATACTTTAACCAAGCGTTTTGTGCGCATTAAAAACGTATTGAAATCTTAATTCCGACCCAAACTGCTGTTTTATCAACACTACAACAGCAGTTTTTTAGCTATTTTCTACACGATTCAATAAAAGCTGCATTTTCAGCATATTAGTATTAATAATAAGTTTTTTCATAAACTTAGCTTATTTTTTAATTTTCCAACCTACACTTTCTTCCATAGATTAAGTCTCAATAAAGAACAATTTGAGAACTTATAAAATGACCGCATTAACTCAACTTTCACAAGCCATCCATGATGCTCCGCGTTGGCATCAAGCAGAACATTTTCAAGATGGCAATGAAATTCGTATTGAAGCGCAACATGACCAAGCTTTGGGGGCTGTGGTTTATGGTTTAGATGCGCGTAAAGCACAGTCTGGGGAAACCATCTACCGTTTAAAACAAGCGCTGGCAGAACACTTGATTTTAATTTTTAAACATCAAAGTCTAGATGATTTACAGTATCTCGCGTTTGCAAGTTACTTCGGTTCAATCTTCCGTCCCGGTGCAGATATTCCTGTGCTAGCGTCACAAGATGATACCGGTACACCGCCAGACGTCGTACCCGTTTCCAATGCAGTGGGCAAAGGTGACTATACTGGGCATGGTGAATTGGCTGCGCACGCAGATCATCAGTGGACTCCTCTGCCATCTTTTGGCTCATTACTCTATGCCATTGAACTGCCACAAGACGGTGGACAAACCTCATGGTATAACACCATTAAAGCCTATGAAGCTTTAGATGAAGCGACACAAAAACATTTAGACCAACTTCAACTCATTACCTATAACCCATTTGTCCGTGCCAAAAATAATAAAGGCACAACGGGATATGGCGCTACACCGCTATATCGTTTCAAAGACCAACCGATTGTTGGACATGCCTATCCACATCCGCTTGTACGTACCCATCCAGAAAGTGGCCGTAAAGGTCTGTGGTTAAATGAACGATCTGAAGTGGAATTGGTTCACTACGATGATCAGTCAGGCAGTGAATTGATTGCATCTTTACGTGAACATTTATTGAAACCTGAGTTTCGATATGAACATCAATGGGAAGAAGGTGACATTGTATTTTGGGATAACCAAGCCACTTTACACTCACGCCGCCCTTTCCCTTCAGACCAACGCCGCTTATTAAAGCGAATTAGCCTAGCAGGAGGACGACCATACTAATGTTGAACTTCATGCCAACAATAAAAAATAAATAACCCTGTAAAATCCGTGTTTGAGCAATAACCCCAAATAATTAAAATATTAAAACAATAAAAACACTGCTCAAATTACGGATGATCTATATCCAAAGCCTTAAAGCCTGAAATCAAATGATCTAACATCGCACGCACACCCGGCAGCATACCTTGTCGTGTCGCGTATGCAACATGGATGACCCCTTGCGGCAATTGCCATTCAGGAAATAGCTCAATTAACTCATCACTTTTTAAAGCATCACGTACAAACACTTTGGGCAAAGAAGCGATTCCCACGCCAGAAATAGCAGCAGAAATCATCGCACTAAAACTGTCAGTTCTTAAGCGTGGATGAAATTCAATTTGTTGGGTTTCACTTTTTTCACGATGTCGAAAATCCCAAAAATGTTTAGGCCGATCAAAACCAATACACGGAAAATTTTGAATCTCAGCCAATTGCTGTGGCATTTCACGCTCTGAGAAAAGTTGTGGCGATGCCACCAAAACATGATCCCATGCATCTAAATCTCGAACGATCAAATCACTATCCATTAAAGGCATATTGCGCACACGAATGGCTAAATCTACCCCTTCCTCAATCACATCAACCCGATGATTAGTCGCCATCAGATGCACACTGACCTCAGGATATTGCTGCATAAAATCGGTGACCATTTTTGCAACAGGCATTTCCACCAAAGCCACAGGACAAGAGATTTTAATCTGGCCACAGAGTTGGTCATTCAACGTACTGAGCACAAAGTTTTCCGTTTCGCTGACTTCCTCTAAAATTTTTAAGCAATGCAAATAGAACTGTTGTCCTATTTCAGTTACTGTAAATTTTCGCGTATTCCGCTGAATCAGACGTACACCCAAACGGGTCTCTAATTCTGTGATACGGCGTGATAGCTTAGATTTTGTAATACCCAATGCTTCACTGGCTTTGGTATAACCTTGGTATTTCACCACTTGCACGAAGTAGTAATAGTCATTTAAATTTTGCATGATTGTTTCATTTTTAGAATAATCTGTTGAGTTTTTCGCCCTGTCATTCCCTCACTATACCTCAATAATAGATCTCAGAAGCAATATATTGAGGGCTGAATTATGAATTCAATCAAACGTGTTTATCATAGTGATCGTAGTACTTGGGTGGGCGATGGCTTCCCAACAAACTCTATGCTCCCTATGCAAGAAATGGGCAATCAAACCAGTCCATTCCTCGTTATGGGCTATACCGGCCAATATCATTTCTCTCCAAGTCATCATCAACGTGGTGTTGGGTCACATCCACATCGTGGCTTTGAAACAGTGACCATTGTTTATGAAGGAGAATTGGAGCATTTTGACTCTAAAGGAAATCACGGCAGCATTGCCAAAGACGAAGTGCAATGGATGACCGCAGGTCGAGGCATTATGCATGAAGAACACCATTCTAAAGATTTTGCCAAAACAGGCGGAAATTTAGACATGGTACAACTTTGGGTCAATTTACCTAGTCATGCCAAAATGACTGAACCTCGCTATCAAGAACTGACTACAGCCAATATTGCTGAAGTTAAACTTGCACAAAATGCAGGCGTGGTACGCGTCATTGCTGGCCAATTTGAAGACACATTGGGCGCAGCTGAAACCTTTAGCCCAATGAATGTGTTGGATGTGCGCTTGAATGCAAATGCTGAACAGGAATTTTCATTCAACCCACAGTGGAATAACATGATTTTTGTATTAAGTGGCGCGATCGAAATTGAAGGTCAACGCTTTGATGCGAAACAGACTTTATATGTCAGTGACCAAGTATCGTCATTGAAACTTAAATCTTTTGAAGCAACCAAACTGCTTATTTTAAGTGGCGAAGCTTTAAATGAACCAATTGCGGCACATGGACCATTCGTTATGAATACTGAAGACGAAATACGTCAGGCATTTTATGATTTTCAACATGGTCATTTTGCTTAAATATTTCCACGATAAAGTCCCAATAAAAAAACCGCCTTCTGGCGGTTTTTTTATATCTATGTTGGTATGAATTACGCATCACGCTTTCAACAGATTATTGCGTGACTTTTTGATAAAACGCATCGATTGCATTGACCATTTGATCGAGTCCCGGCTGTTCCAAAGGATAATGTCCTGCGTTTTTCAACATAACGACATCGACTGGAACTTGCTTAATCTGTGCTAAAAATGGCTGACTTAAAGCCAAAGGTGTCCAGCGGTCTTGCTCAGGCTGCGTGAGTAAAATTGGGCAGACATCAAACTGCTCCGGTGGCGTGTCATTCTTATAATATAAATAAGAATCTAGAAATTTAACCGATACGCTATTCCCAGCTGACGTTTTATCTTTTAAAAAGACCTGAAATGCCGCATCATTATTCACCAAGCGATGCATTTTACTTACCCAACGCATCGGCATTGGCAATGCTGAAAATGGTGTATGTGCTGTCACATGAGCCAGTGGGCTGCCCACGCGGCTCATAAATTTATTCAAAGAGACTTGATCACGCACAGTTTTATTTGAAGTGTCTAGAAAGGTCATACCGACGATACCTTTCACCTTTTTATTTTTTGCCGCCACGTGATAGGTCAACATACCACCTGCACTAAGCCCATACAAAACGATAGGACGATGATCTTTTTGTAGCTCGGCTTCAATGAGGTCATTACCTGCTTGAACCCAATCATCATAACGAATTTTTGAGCCCTTTTTGACTTGGGTGAGGCCATAACCGGGCATATCAATAGCGATAGTTTCATAGCCACGTTGTGCCAAAGGATGACCCAAAATCATCGACATTTGTCGACCATTTGTTCCCACACCATGAAACAGAATCACCTTCACTTTTGCCTGTGGATTCCGATAAGTATCTAAGTGAACAGTATGACCTTGCCAGTTCCACCACTCTTCTTTAGGGCGCTGCGTTTCGTCTAAATGGTATTCTTTGGGTAGATAGTGCTGAATGTCCTGCCAACTGTTTTGATCTGTATAACTTGCTAATGCTTGTGTAGCCGGTAGCTGATCATCTGCAAATGCCATGATTGAAAGTAACGATGCAATGCCACTCATCAACCACTTCAATAAAGCGCTCAAAATTTCTGATAAGGTGTCTGATTTTGGAGAAGTCATTTTTAGACAATTTTTTATGTGTATGTGCTGATGCTAATCAGCGGCGGAAACCGACGCCATGTGCATGTGGGACAGCACTATGTCACTTCGTCCAATTATCTTTTTCCCTGCTAAGCACTTCAAAATATTTTTGAAGCAGGATTTACATACTCCTGCAATAATCAGCCTTTAAGATCTTTTAACTTTAATAATTTTATCCTTTAGAAATTCATAACCTTACTTTTGATTTTAAATATTGGTAACGCATGAGCCAGTCCAAACCACAACGAAACCTTGTCATCTTTCTCACCTTTTTAAGATTAGGGTGTATTGCATTTGGTGGACCTGCGGCACATTTGGTGTTGTTTTTTCAATATTTTGTGAAACAAGAAAAATGGATAACAGAGCATGAATATGCGCATTTGCTTGCCTTGGCTCAAGTCCTTCCAGGCCCAACAAGTAGCCAGCTCGGCATGGCAATTGGATTTCAACTCAACCGCTATCAAGGTGCTTGTTTTGCATGGTTAGGATTTACTTTACCTTCAGCCCTGCTGATGTGTGCCGCGGCCACTTTAAGTATAAAACTCAGTAATCAACTCTCAACTTTATTCTTTCATGTTATTCAGTTAATTGTACTAGCCGTTGTTGCATGGGCATTTTGGCAAATGATGCGAAGCTTCTGTAAAACAAAATTTCAGTATCTAGTCATGCTTTTAGCTGCATTTTTTATTTATTTCTTTCAATTTTCTTTAAATCAAGTTTTGGTGATTTTATGCGCTGCAATTATCGGTTTAGTTTTATCGTCAAATCAATTACACAGCCAAAAGCCAAATATCGCCGAAACATTTCCACCCAAACATGACAATTTTAGCCGGAATGCACATGAAAATACTTGCACCTCTTGGCTATGGCTTCTCGCCTTTATCAGCCCTTTTTTCGTTCTGCCATTCTTCGATATACAACATAGCAATATATTGGCTTTCAGCTTAGAAAGCTTCTACCGCACAGCATCCCTCGTCTTTGGTGGTGGACATATTATTTTGCCATTTTTACATCAGGACTTTGTCTCTACAGGACTGATCAGTAATGAAAATTTTGACTTAGGCTATGCCCTTGCACAACTCATGCCGGGACCTTTGTTTAGTTTCGCCGCCTATCTCGGCACACTTTTACCCATGACCGATGTGCCAATCTTGAATGCCGCACTCGCGACGTTAGCGATATTTTTACCATCATTTTTATTATTGTTTGGCTTATTGCCCTATTGGAATAAATTGATGAAATACCCGATGCTTTTTGGCACCTTAAAAATAATCAATGCGGCTGTCGTTGGTTTATTACTGTGTCTACTATTTCAAATGAGCCAAAAATACATCATTCAATGGACAGACTTTATATTTGTTGCCGTCGTTATTGCTTTACTTCGCAGCAAACTGCCAGTTTGGTTCAGCTTAATAAGCAGTTTTATCAGCTATTATGCTTTTTTAACTTTTCTGCCTTTTTAAACTTAAGCAAAAAAGACTATAACTAAAGAAGTAAATTAATCCTCATCGATTAAGCTTGCGCCCTTGACCACGGTCTTCCCCTCAACCTGATCCAGTTGATAATGCTGCACATCACTATACTGTTTGATCATTTCAACCAGCTCATTGGAATGTGTGGTCAACCAAAGCTGTGTATAGCGACTTGCTTCGGCAATCAGCATCGCCAACGCAGGTAATAAATCGGGATGTAAGCTATTTTCTGGCTCATTCAGTGCCATAAAATTTGGGGGGCTTGGACTCAACAAAGCCACGGCTAAACACAAAAACCGTAACGTCCCATCTGAAAATTCGGCACTTTCTAAAGGTCTTAAGATCCCTTGCTTTTGCATCATCATTTGAAAGCGCCCTCCCATTTCCTGCACATAAAATTGGGTCTGCGGAAAGGCTTTTTCTAGTACTTCAAACAAGGTTTCACTGTTACCTCGCTCACGCAAGGTTTCAAAAGCTGCGGCTAAATTTGTACCATCATGCGCTAAAACTGGCGAACGAATGCCCACTTGCGGGACACGAATCGGTGAATTTCCACTGACTGAAAACTCATGATAAAAGCGCCAATTTTTCATGGTCTCACGCACTTGTGAAACTTCGGGATATAAATGTGGGTCGGACAATTGTCCAAACACCGACTCTTCAGGTGTTAAAGACATCGGATAAGCAATCCGTTCTTCATCAATATTTTTAAGAAATGCCGCTTGGTTGGTTCTTTCCAACAACTCGCTCATTTTTCGACGTTGATAGCCGCTCAACCAAATCCCTTCAACTTTGACCAAAGGATCGAGTGCAAATAACGTAATGAGCGGTTCGGGAAAACCAATTTCAAGTTGATATTCATAATGCTCCATTTCCACAGCAAGCTTCATGCGCTTAGGATCTTTCGATCGATCACCCGCACGGTGACCACCTGCCCACATGATTTTTTGAATCCCGCCTTCATTAGCAATAGCTTGGGATAATTGGCCATTTGCAGCTTCATGTAAGAGACGAACAGCTTTATATAGATTGGATTTACCACAACCATTTGGACCACTGACAATATTCAGACGCGACAAGGCCAGATTCATATGATGAATAGATCGAAAACCTTGAATGGTCACTGAACGGATCGTCATAGGCTACCTAAAATGAGTTGAAAATGCTGATAATTATAAGTTGATTGACTGTATATTTTGTATGCACTTTATTCTACCCATAAAAAACCCGCAAGCCGAAACTCACGGGTCTTTCATTGCACATTCTAAGTTCAATTTAACCTTAGAATAAACGGTTCATACCATTCAATGTTGCAACACGGTACGCTTCCGCCATAGTCGGATAGTTAAATGTGGTTTCTACGAAATATTTAATCGTATTGTTCGGGCTGTTCATCACGGCCTGACCAATGTGGATAATTTCCGCAGCATTATTACCAAAGCAATGAACACCTAAAATTTCTAAAGTATCACGATGGAACAAGATTTTAAGCTCGCCCACGGTATCACCTGTAATTTGCGCACGTGCCAAATGACGGAAAGATGCCTGCCCCACTTCATACGGAATTTTTTCTTCAGTTAACTGTTGTTCAGTTTTACCAATCGAAGAAATTTCAGGAATTGTATAAATACCTGTAGGAATATCCGTTACAGGTGCAATTCCTTCTTCACCGCTCATATTAGAACCAGCACAGCGACCTTGGTCATATGCAGCAGATGCAAGTGAAGGCCAACCGATTACATCACCCGCAGCAAAGATATTCTCTACTTCAGTTTGATATTGATCATTCACGGTTAATTGACCACGGCTGTTTGGTTTAATACCTACATTTTCTAGGCCTAAACCATCGGTATTACCAGAACGACCGTTACACCACAAAATCGCATCTGCTTTAATTTTCTTACCACTTTGCAAGTGCAGAACTACATGATCATCATGTGTTTCAAGATGATCAATCTGCTCGTTGTGGCGAATCAGTACACCCTGCTCACGTAAACGATATGACAATGCATCTGAGATTTCATCATCTAAGTAGCTGAGTAATTTGTGCTGTGTATTGATCAAGTCAACTTTGTGGTCTAGACCAATAAAGATAGACGCATATTCACAACCAATCACACCTGCACCATAAATGATAATTTTTTGGATTGAATAATCCAGATCCAAAATTTTGTCTGAATCAAATACGCGAGGATGATTAAAGTCTAAAGCAGCTGGACGGTAAGGACGTGAACCTGTTGCAATCACTAATTGCTGGAATACTAAAGTTTCCGTCATACCTTCATTGCTAAAAATCAAAACAGTGTTTTGATCTTGGATATACGCACGGCCGTGGAAAATATCAATTTTATTACGGTCATAAAAACGTGAATGCGTTTCAACTTGTTGTTGAATCACTTTATGCGCATTACGTAACACTTGTTTCATCGTGAACTGTTTCCATTCACCGACTTTTTGGAACATAGGGTCACGTTGGTAACGTAAAATGCTTGAAACGGTCTGACGCAATGCTTTACTTGGAATTGTTCCTACATGGGTACAGTTACCACCAAGCTGTTCACGCATATCTACAATAGCAACTCGCTTACCTGATTTAGCAAGTTTCATTGCAGCGCCTTCACCCGCAGGGCCAGAACCCAGAACTACCGCATCGTATTTCACGAAAGTTCCACTAACGACCTCTTTCTTACGTGGCATTCAACGCTCCTTTACAAATATTCTTTAATCTAAGCTGTATTATGACGTATATCCTAACTTTTTTGGATATTTAGCTCACATATATTATGTGATAACCACATTTATTATATGAATATCGTTTTCCCCCTATTTAAGCTCAAGTCCGCTATAATGATCGAGCTAATTTTTTGAATATCTCCTCGTCAAAAACAGTGGAAAAGTTGAATATGTCTGAGAACCGTAAACCTGTACAGGGTGTAAAACTTCGTGGCGCAGAAAAAGTCGCTCGCATACCTGTGAAGGTCGTGCCAACGGTTGAAACGCCTCGTAAGCCTGACTGGATTCGGGTCAAAATGGCTGCCCCTGATGAAGTTCAACGTATTAAAACAACCTTACGCGCACAAAAACTACATACCGTGTGTGAAGAAGCGGCTTGCCCGAACTTACCTGAATGTTTCGGTGGCGGTACTGCAACCTTTATGATTATGGGCGATATCTGTACTCGTCGTTGCCCATTCTGCGACGTTGCGCATGGTCGTCCCAATGCTCTTGACCCAGATGAACCACGTCACATGGCAGAAACCATTGCCAATCTTGGTTTGAAATATGCCGTGATTACTTCTGTCGACCGTGATGACCTTGTTGATGGCGGCGCACAGCACTTTGTTGACTGTATTAAAGAAGCTCGTGACTTGAGCCCAAAAACACTTTTGGAAATTTTAGTCCCTGACTTCCGTGGTCGTATGGATGTTGCCCTTCGTATCATGACGGAGTGCCCTCCTGATGTGTTTAACCACAACATTGAAACTGTGCCACGTTTGTATAAAGCAATGCGTCCAGGTTCTGACTACCAACACTCTCTAAACTTATTAAAAATGTTTAAAGAATACTGCCCAGATGTACCAACCAAATGTGGTTTGATGGTCGGTATTGGTGAAACTGAAGAAGAAGTGATCGCGTTATTAGACGACTTAAAAGCACACGATGTTGACTATGTCACCATTGGTCAGTACTTACAGCCCTCTAAAGAACATGCCCCGATTGACCGTTTTGTAAGCCCAGAAGAATTTGAGCGTTACACTGCACATGGCCAAAAGCTTGGTTTCAAAAACATTTGGGCTGCACCAATGGTCCGTTCAAGTTACTTTGCTGACCGTCAATACTATGGTGAGCCAGTGCCTGCGGTACGTCGTAAAACTGATCCTGCAAAGAAAATTGCAGTTCAAGCGATTGAAGCCTAATCACACTAAGATGTAAAACATCGCAACTTAAAGCCCTCATTGATTGAGGGCTTTTTTTGTAGCTTTCACACTCAGCAAAATTCGTTTCCCACTATAAGATCTTTCGAAAATAGTGTATTCCTTAAACAGTATCCAATATATCGAATTATCCAAGTTTACGTAATGTGACATTTCTTTGCCCGATAGGGATTGTGTTGTGATTATTTATTAATCAATCTATTGATAACACTTTATTTGCGCTTTCATTATATTCGCGCAATTGTCCAATCATACTCACCAGCCGAGTGATGCCATTTTGACAGTCTCATGCACTTTAAAATCAGAAAGACAAAAGATGAGATCATTTTTAAACGCATGTAGGCTGTTTTAAACGCATAACGCTCTGGCCCTTGTCACTGGAGCCATAACAAATGCTATTTATACTCAGTGCCGTACTCTTGATTTTTGCTCTTTGGGCCGTTTTTTTCTTTGAACTTTCACGAACTGTAGGCGCATTAACACTGATATTCGTTTCAATTGCACTCGCCTTTTTAAGCCCATGGTCATTAATACTTGGCATCCCGCTTATTGCTTTAAGTTTAATTGTGTTGATTGACCCACTGAGGCTCAATCTACTCACCAAACCTGCTTATAAAACCTTAGCAAATGCGATGCCGAGTATGAGTACTACGGAACGTGAAGCGTTGGATGCAGGAACAAGTTGGTGGGAAAAAGAGCTATTTATGGGCGCGCCTGATTGGAAAAAATTTGAGGCTTATCCCTATCCTCAGCTCAGTGCTGAAGAACAATCGTTCATTGATAATGAAGTCGAGCAACTTTGTAGCATGCTCAACGAGTGGGATATTCACCATAAACATAAAGACCTCCCACCAGAAGCTTGGCAATTCATTAAGGATAATGGTTTCTTAGGACTGGTGATTCCAAAATCTTACGGGGGCCGTGAATTTAGTTCATTTGCACAAAGCCGAGTCATGAGCAAGATTGCATCCCGCTCACTGACTGCCGCAGTCAGTTGTATGGTGCCCAACTCGCTTGGACCGGGGGAATTGCTTCTACACTATGGTACTGAAGCACAAAAAGACCGATACCTCCCAGGCCTTGCCAAAGGTGAAGAAATTCCATGTTTTGGTCTCACTAGCCCTGAAGCAGGCTCAGATGCAGGTGCCATTCCAGATACAGGTGTCGTCTGTTATGGCACCTTTGAGGGACAACAAGTGCTCGGCTTAAACATGAACTTCTCTAAACGCTGGATTACCCTTGCACCAATTGCCACCGTCATTGGTCTCGCATTTAAGCTATACGATCCAGATGGCTTATTGGGAGATAAAAATAAAACGGAATATGGCATCACCTGCGCCCTATTACCGGCGAGTCATGACGGTGTCATTACAGGCCCACGTCATAATCCAGGCTCACCGTTTATGAATGGGACAGTTGAAGGCAAAGATGTCTTTATTCCATTAGACTGGATCATTGGTGGGATTGAAAATGCAGGCAAAGGCTGGCGTATGCTAATGGAATGCTTAGCGGTTGGTCGTGGTATTTCACTCCCTGCATTGTCAACGGCAGCCGGAGAAATGGCATATTTAAATGTCGGTGCATTTGCCAAAGTTCGTCAGCAGTTTAAAATTTCTGTGGGTAATTTTGAAGGTGTGCAAGAAGCATCGAGTGATATCGCATCAGATGCTTATATGCTTGAAGCATTCCGCTATTTGGTGACTTGTGGTTTAAACCAAGGCGGCAAACCTGCTGTAATGACTGCAATGGCCAAATACTATGCCACTGAAACCATGCGGAAAGTGGTGAATCATGGCATGGACATCGTCGGTGGACGTGCCGTGCAAATGGGACCTCGTAATTTTTTAGCTTTGAATTATCAGGCCATTCCTGTGTCAATTACTGTCGAAGGTGCCAATATTCTAAGTCGCTCTCTGATGATTTTTGGACAAGGCTCAATGCGGTGCCATCCATATTTATTTGAAGAGCTACAATTACTTCAAGCCGAAGATAAAAACGCTGCACTCAATACATTCAATGAAATGCTCTTTAAGCACTTAGGGTATACCTTTAACCGAACTGCACGTGCTTTTGCTTATGCGTTCACAGGTGGCCCATCCGACTCACCTGCTTCAGCAGATGAATTTAGCAGTCCCTACTATAAAAAAATTAATCGATTCAGTGCCGATTTCGCGCTGACTGCAGATATGTGTCTTGGCCTATTAGCCGGTGATATTAAACGTAAAGAAATGCTTTCGGGCCGACTTGCAGACATTCACTCTTATTTATTTATAGCAACGGCTATTCTTAAATATTATGAACAAGGTCAAAGAAGTGAAGCTGAACAATTACATGCGCAACTTGCATTAGATAAAGCTTTGTACAATGTTGAAGAAGCTTTCCAGGGCTTATTTGACAACTTCCCAATGCGGCTGGCAGCTAGCGTAGTAAAAATCATCTGCTTTCCGTTTGGACGAGTTGTTGCTAAACCGACAGACCGTTTAAAACGTGAAGTTGCCACTCAAATGATGCTAGACAATACTTTCCGCCAAGAACTCAAAAAGCATGTGTATTACAGCACTGCAGCAGATGAAGTTTCAGGTCGTATGGAAAATGCCTTTTTACAATTGTTAAAAATTGAACCGCTGTGGAACCAATTTAAAAAAGCTGAATCTAAAGGCCAATTTAAAGGTTTAACTTTTGAAGCACATATAGCCGATGCGATTGCACAAAAAGTCATTACAGCCTCCGAAGCTGAACAGCTCAGCACTTACAACATTCAACGCTATGACAGTATGCTCACAGATGTATTTGACATGCAGCTCATGCATGAACTTGAGCTATCAAATCCACATTTAACCATTGCACCAGAAGTGAAAAAGCAACAACACACCGATGATGAACCAGAAGCCTTCCTGCGTTATTAATCAGCTTCTGCATCGCTTTTGAGCTTAATTTTTCTCAAAATAAAAGCCATTCCACTGTTAAACAATGGGATGGCTTTTTTATACGACCATCAGCCAATGGTATCGCAGAGTCAAAGGTATAGGCTGTACTGAAAAATTACATCACAGAGGGTTTGCTGCATGTCACAACAAGATTATGAAAATGGCTTAAAAGTTCGTACTGAAGTTATGGGCGCAAGTTTTGTTAAACGGGCGCAAGACAATACCGTGCCATTTACTCAACCTTTGCAAGATTGGATTAATGAGCATGCATGGGGTTCAACTTGGCAGCGTGAAGGCGTTTTACCCCGTAAATATCGCTCACTGATTACCATTGCATTTTTAACTGCACAAAAAAGTCCAACAGAACTCAAGGGTCATGTCCGAGGTGCTTTAAATAATGGGGCGACTGTAGAAGAAATTCAGGAAGTGTTACTTCATAGTTTGCCATATTGTGGCGCACCGGCGACTCAAGAAGCCTTTCGTGCGGCACTTGAAGTCATTAATGACTATCAAAAATCTGAATAAGTTACTGCGTTATAAAACGGCTTTAGAAAACTACGATTATCGTGGTTTTCTAAAGGGTTTCATCTTGTTTTTAACTTAGGACCTTAAATGCAGTGAATCCCGAATCAAATCCAATACACATTAAAATTATAGAAGAATTCATTCACTTCAAATCGAACTTGATATCCCAATTCTGTAAGCTCAGCAGATAAACTTCGAATCTCTTCTAAAGCTAAATGCTTGGGTAAAACCGTAAATACGGCGGTATTCCCCTGTTTGGCATTTTCCTCAATCAGCAAAGCCAAACGTGTCTTATATAAGGCGATATCTAAATTGGCTTGACTGGATAAAACTTTGGCATATTCAGCGGGTAAAAAGCTCATATTCTTATACGCTTATCTGATTATTATTGCTTATAAATTAAGCCAAATTCAGCAAAGTGTGCAATGCATTTTTGTAATTGATATTTCAATTACAAAGCGCATTGTTTGGCGCAAACGATGCTCTTCAAAGCGATACACAAAAAAAGGTACTCAAAAGAAATCCCTCATGACGAGGGATTTTCTATGCTAGCGGGGTAATGGAATATATTGCGAGTCACTATTTTGAGTTTGCGGTTTACGCTCTCCCACTTGTACAGGTAATGTCATCGCCTTTCCGTCTCGCTCAATGTCAATTTGCATAGTGCTCAATGGCGCTTGTTGTGCAACGTAGTTGATTAAATGTGAGGTCGAGGTAATCAGCTCATTATTCACTTTCATGATTTTATCACCACGTTTTAAACCTGCTTGTGCTGCAGGTCCATTACGAATAACATCTGCCACAATCACACCATTCACCCGTGGATCTAAAATATTTTCTTGTTTAATTGGAAGTAAACTAATACCTAACCAACCACGAACCACTCGCCCATCTTTTAAAATGGCGTTCAGCACTTGTTGACATACTTTTGCAGGAATGGCAAAACCAATCCCCAAAGAGCCACCTGACTGCGAGAAGATCGCGGTATTTACACCAATTAAGTTCCCTGCAACATCAATTAAAGCACCACCAGAGTTGCCGGGGTTGATCGCCGCATCTGTTTGAATAAAGTCTTCGTAGGTATTGATCCCCAAATCTGAACGACCTGTAGCCGAAATAATCCCTTGCGTAACCGTCTGACCTACGCCAAAAGGGTTACCAATCGCTAGGACAACATCACCGACTTCATTGCCACTTAGCTTAAACGGCAAAACCGGTAATTGACTCATTTCAATCTTAATCACAGCTAGGTCTGTATCTGGGTCTGTGCCTACAACTTTCGCTTCAGCACGGCGACCATCATGTAAAGCCACAACGATCTGATCGGCCTGCGCAATCACATGGTTATTCGTCAAAATATAGCCATCTGGACGAACAATCACACCTGAACCTAAACTATTTTCGTTTTGATTGGTTTGATCTGGAAGTTGATTACCAAAAAACTCACGGTAAACCGGATCATTTAATAAAGGATGATCCAATTGTTTCACTTTTTGCGTAGTGAAAATATTGACAACCGCTGGCGCAGCAACTTTTACCGCAGCACTATACGAAACTACACCGCCTGTACGCGACGTATCAATGAGGGGCTCAACCTTTTCTGCAGGCATTTTAACCCCATCTGGGGCAATGGGTGCTTTAGGTTTTTGAACCTGTTGCCATGTAAAGAAACCGATGATCACAAGTATTAATAATACCCAAGGTAACCATGTAAAGGTCCGACGCACGTCTATATCCTCTAAATTTTATAATTCATTGATGGCTAAATAATTTATATCGTATTGTAATGTAATCTTTTCAACAAAATTAAAAATAAATACAGAGATTTGTGATTCTTTAGTTACAATTTAAACAATCGTAAATTTTGATGCATCTCTTTGAGATTTTGGACAGTATATGGCTCAGTTAAGTGAAATTATTCAGTGGTGTGACAGCACACTCAAAACACATGAATTTAAGGACTATGCTCCCAATGGCTTGCAAATTGAAGGCTCAGCAGAAGTGCATAAAATTTTATGTGCAGTTACCGCATCACAAACAGCGATTGAAGCCGCGATAGCAGCAAAAGCTGATTTGCTATTGGTACACCATGGTTATTTTTGGAAAGGTGAAGCTTACCCAATCACAGGTATGCGTGGCAAACGCATCAAAACCCTGATCAAAAACGATATTTCACTCGTTGGTTATCACTTACCTTTAGATAGTCACCCTACTTTAGGTAATAATGCAGCGATAGCAGATTTGCTCGAATTAAAGAATATTGAAGCCTTAGATCCTACTGAGCGCAATCCTATTGGCAATGTTGGTTATTTAAAACAAGCAATGACTCCAACAGCGTTTAAAGACTTCGTTTCTGAAAAATTAGGATTTGATGTCATTCACTTGCCGGCAGATAAACCATCGATTCAAAAAATTGGTTTGTGTACGGGTGGCGCACAAGACTTTATTGGCAAAGCCGCTGCATTAGATTGTGATGCGTACATTTCAGGTGAAGTGAGTGAACGTACTTTTTACGAAGCTGAAGAATTAAATGTGCATTATTATGCATGTGGACATCATGCAACTGAAAGATATGGTGTACAACGACTCGCAAAAGCTATTTCAGAACAGTTCAATATTGAGTATAGTTATTTCGAATTAAACAACCCGATTTAATTTAAATCGTCCTGGTCTTTGGCTCAGTCCTTATACGTATATTTTCAGGCTTTATTCTGTATTGTTATTTATAAGCAATGCGCATTTTACTGCAAGAATCTATTACAATAACGGCACTTAATGTCAAAACCCAGCAAAATGCAAGGAATTGAAAACATGACAACGATTACTTTACCAGCGTTACCTTACGGTTACGAAGATCTTGCTCCTCATATCAGCAAAGAAACTTTAGAATACCATCACGACAAACACCACAATACTTATGTGGTTAACCTAAACAAAGCAATTGAAGGTACTGACCTTGCTGGCAAAACTTTAGAAGAAATCATCACTGCTGTTAAAGGCGATGCTTCTAAAGCTGGTATCTTCAACAATGCAGCTCAAGTATGGAACCACACATTCTACTGGAACTGTATGGCTAAAAACGGTGGCGGTAAAGCTACTGGCGCTTTAGCAGCTAAAATCGACGAAGCTTTCGGTTCTTACGAAAAATTCGCTGAAGAATTTGCAAATGCTGCTGCAACTCAGTTCGGTTCAGGTTGGGCTTGGTTAGTTGCTGACGAAGTAAACGGCAACCTTTCTATCCTTAAAACTTCAAATGCTGACACTCCACTTGCTCACGGTAAAGTTGCTGTGTTGACTATCGACGTTTGGGAACACGCTTACTACATCGATTTCCGTAACGCTCGTCCTAAATACATCTCTACTTTCTTAGAAAGCCTAGTGAACTGGGACTATGCAAACGCTAAATATGCAGGTCAAGCTGCTGGCGTTGAAAAATAAGTTTTAAAACTTATTCAAAAGTCAAAAAAATCACCCTTTTAGGGTGATTTTTTATGGGTTCTATAATTCTAAATTTATAAAAAGTTATTAGAACTTCTGTTTCTTTTTTTAGTTTCAGTGAAGCTAAAAAAATCTATGCAACATGGACTATTTTTCCCATGTTGCATGATAAACATTTAAAAAATTTAAAATCCGTAGTTATGGCCTTTCCCAACACAAGATTCTGAAATTTATTAAAATTAAGGTGTTTTCAAATACTATGTATTAAATTAATTGTAGGAGAATTACCATAGTTATATTTTTGAGAGTATAACTACGCAATTATTACCTTAAGAGATCATTTACGCCTAAATGACCAAACTTGCCATTTATTAGACGACCATCATCTAACTGCACGTTTTTAAATTCTATAGTTCCCTCTGAATCATTGACAGTTACACCACTACAATGATTATTCGTCAATTTACAGTTCCATTTCAGATAGATATTCACATTTAATTGACCCTTCTGTGGTCTTTGATAAGCTACATTTACATTTTTAGTTATAGTATCGTATTTCACTGTGAACTCTAGATCAGATTGCTTATCTCGACTCATAAAACGATAATATTTACTTTCATTCTCTGCATATGCAACTGCTGAAACAGTTTCATCAATTTTAAAAACTTCATCTCCTGCAATGACTTGACCATAAGGAATTTTTTTCACAAAACCTCCAGATACTTCTAAGTCTGGAGACGCAGTATATTCAACAGGGTTAGTAAATAAGTTATTGATGAATTTAAAGGTCGTTATACCATTTTCATAATCTGTATTTAATGTAAAATCTCGATTGAAGTAACCTTTATATATGTACACATCTTTAGGTTGCTCATTACTGAAATAATTCCCCTCTGTTAAGATAAATCTATCATGATCAATATCCAAAGGATTATTAAAATTAAAATAATATTCTTTATCGGTCGTAAAACTTAAAACAGAACTAGTTTTCCAATCCAAAAACTTTTCTATTGTTGCAGGTTTACCATTAACAATTAAGTCTGATTTCGCAGGATATTCATTAAATCTTTTGATATCCCATACTGGCCAATCAGAATTTACTTCAAACTTAACAGAGCCTTTAATTTTAGCTGTAGATGCAAAGCCAATATTATTTAAACGTCCTGTTATAGAACCATTTGCATCTATAATAAAATAAGTTTTGCCATTACTCTGCTTTTCAATTTTATAAGAAAATGTATCACTGCATGAATTTTGACATTGAACCCGCAGATACCCGTTAGCATTTTCCGAATAGCTAAAAACTCCAACTTTATCGTCATTAGGATAAAAATAAAGACCCGCCAAATTATTAATATGGGCAGACAAATCATTGCTTGGTGTAAGAATTTCTAGATTCCACATATTATTGTTAGTAGCAGATGCTCCAATCACACTATCTGTGTGAAATGGTGAAAACTTGATAGTTGAGTGATTAGCAATGCCAGAATTTTCAATTTCAAAATAGCCATGTGTCAAATCTGGACTTAGTACAGAAGTTTCTTCAATAGGCTTAGGCACAGATGTTTCTGATGACGTTGGACTACTTTCTCCTCCCCCTCCACCGCATGCGACTAATAAAATAGATAAGAGAGTTGAAGTTAATAATTTTCTTCCAATGTGAAGCATATAAATCCCTATGTAAAAATAAATTTTTAAATTTTATAAAATATTGAATTTAGAATACTTTTTTAAATATTCAATAACATTTCATGAAACTTTGTTTTGTTCTTATACAGGAAGCTAAGCCATTTGTGTACTTAGAAGATTATTTATCTAAAAATTATTAAAAAAATCTGCTAATTAATTAAAACAACTGGAATTTACTGACTAATTATTAACTATTTCAATATAATAAAGTTCATCCGAAATGACGGTACATAGTGCTCTCAGCATGTTCAGAACTAGAATAGCGATCTAACGCAACCTTACCCACCATTCCATCCATCACTCTATTAACTATAATTGTTAAAGTATTCCGATAGGGTTTAACGCAACAAAAGCTTAAAAGAATCAATAAATAAGCAACCAACACATCTTTGGATAATAAAAAAACATTTAAGCGCTTTATCTTTTATTTTTACTTGACCGCTTTAGCTTTCATCCCTAAAATGCGCATCAGATTCTCCAATAGCTCAGTCGGTAGAGCGACGGACTGTTAATCCGCAGGTCCCTGGTTCGAGCCCAGGTTGGAGAGCCATCTATTCTTCCATAGCTCAGTCGGTAGAGCGACGGACTGTTAATCCGCAGGTCCCTGGTTCGAGCCCAGGTGGAAGAGCCAGATTCTAAAAAACCCACTCATTACGAAGTGGGTTTTTTATTGCCTGTTGTTTAAGCAAAGCATACCTACTTTTTTTGTTTTTGCTTTCCTAAAAGTATCCGTATAAGTACCAACTTGTCTGATTCGGCTATTTTTAAAACACTTAATTTGATTTTTAAGTATTTTATTTAAATCAGGCTTGACCACCCTCCCATACATCTTTAGAATCCATTTCAGATTCTCCAATAGCTCAGTCGGTAGAGCGACGGACTGTTAATCCGCAGGTCCCTGGTTCGAGCCCAGGTTGGAGAGCCAAATTCTAAAAGCCCACGCATTATGTCGTGGGCTTTTTTTATGCTATGACTTTTGTTTTAAGATAAGTATAACTTGCTCTATGACCTAAGCTATTCACTTAGCTCTCCGACCACATTAGAAAGAATAGTCAGAGCTTAAGTTTTAAAAACGCTTTATATTAAAGGTGTTTATATTTAATACATTCAGCCTAAATTTCCTTATTTTTTGCAATTCTGACTTGACCTCACTGCATTTGCCCCATAGAATGCGTGCAGATTCTCCAATAGCTCAGTCGGTAGAGCGACGGACTGTTAATCCGCAGGTCCCTGGTTCGAGCCCAGGTTGGAGAGCCAAATTCTAAAAAGCCCACGCATCATGACGTGGGCTTTTTTCATATATGTAGTTTATTCCGTGCCAGATCTAAGTCAGTTCATATTTTTTATTATTGGTTGCTTGGCAACTTTTGCCCTTGTCTACTTAGTCGTTCCCAGACTGTTTAGAAGCAAACAAAAGTTTTTCCCACGTCGTGTAATCACTGCCTTTGAAAGTAAGATGTTTCATCGTTTAAATGAAGCATTTCCGGACTACCACATTTTAGCACAAGTGGCGTTTAGCACACTGATCACCACTCAAAATTACAAAATCAGAAATAGATTTAATCGAAAAGTCACTGATTTTGTCATACTTGACCAAACTTATAATGTGCTTGTGATTATCGAACTTGATGACCCCAGTCATATAGGCAAAGAGCAAGAAGATGCTGAACGTGATGCAATGCTTGAAGAAGCTGGCTACCGTGTAATCCGCTATACCAGTATTCCAACAGTTCACACGCTCAGGCATGATGTAAATAAATAGTTGTTAAATACGTAAAGTACAATCGAACATTGAGTGAATGCGCATTGCATTCACCTCCATAACGTAAGCAGAATTTTATTGAGCATTTGACTCTTGAGCTGCCAGCACTTCTGATACTGCTTGGTCAGCCTCAGCAGCCAAAGCCTCATCTTGTGCTTCTTTTGCTTTAATACGCTCAATCATCTCAGCTTGTTGTTGCTTATATTTTTCTTGGTTTTTGGCATCACTATTGACTGCAAGAAAAGCCATACTGACCAAAAATATAGGAATCAATAGCCCAAGTGCCATCAGAGTGATCATCTTTTTGGTATTGGGTTTTGGCTTAACTTCAGACATAACTATTCTTTCATATACATAAATAATTCGACGCCCAATATAGCAAAAAACAAAATTCGCTCAAGTATTCATAACATTCTTTGCTCGAACTAACTGTGCCCCTCATTTTTAAGGATTGAATGATTAATAATCCAATATGCAAAAAAAAGGAGACATGCTCCTTTTTTTATTATTGAAAAAACTTAGCTTGAAGCAGCTACCCCCTTACAATGTGGACTTTGGCTTGCATCTTTTTGCTCATTGGTTAAGACAATACCTGTACCTGCAGACATTTTAGCTTGAATAAATTCGACCGCTTGCGCATTTCTACAGATAATTGCCTGTGTATGACTTGCATTTGGCACAACGTCTAATTGATAACCTTCAGCATAATTTGCATCTGGGAAATACTTCTTCGCTTGTGTTTTCATATTTGCAAATAGCGCTTGCGTAACCACAGGAATAACTGCCTGATCATTTGCACCTTGAATAATATACACAGGCGCTTTAATTACTTTGGCAGCAGTAGCATTTGTCGCTGGCTGATTGTCAATTAAAAATTTCTGAACAACAGGATCGGTATCGATTTTATTCAAATCAATTCCATACTGTGAAACCGTATGCGTTGGATCCTTTAAAAATTCAATCACAGCTGCTTTAAACTGTTCTTGCAAACCATTTGCGCCATTTGGATCGGCATAACTTAAACATGCACCGTCATCCCCTGTACGTCCATAGGCTTTTTCTGCAATAACACCAGCATCAGCAGTAAAAATATTTTTTAAATCATAATTTGGCTCATAGGCTTTAATACCTGAACTGGTCAATGCAGCATATGCCAAAAGCTCAGCATAGCCATCTGCAATTTGATCAATTAACGCCTGTGCTTGAACCTCAGAAAGCTGCCCCATACTAAGTGCATAACGCACTTGTGCCAACTGTTCATCCAATCTATTCAATCCATGGGGTTTAGGTTGACCGTTTGCATCAACATTTAGTTTTGGATCTAAATAGATCTTAATAATCGTGCCTAAACTCGACGCAGGTGCGGCTGCTACTGCACCTTTATAATTAGTATCGGTATTCACAAATTCCGCCGTCCCTAAGGATGCATGACCACCTTGCGATTGACCAATCGACATCCACTGACCATTGAGTTGCTTACCATAATGTTCTTTTGCCGCTTTAACTGCAGTAAGCGCCGAATTTGCCGCACTCGATAAATTAAGGTATGGATGAACCCCCTTGGTTCCTAAACCCTCATAGTCTGGTGCCACAATTACATAACCTGCCGCCATAAGCGTGTTAGCTAGAATTTTAAAGCGTGGATGAATTACATTTTTACTTGGCGCACATTCATCTCCAGCTCCGACTGTTCCATGCTCCCATACCACAACACGATAACCATCTTTAGGTTGAGTAGCTTTGGGAAACAACACTAAAGCCGTTGCAGTCGCTGCTTTCCCCTGTACATTAGTCATGTTATAGGTCATGACTTTAATGGACGATGTATTGTCTACTGTATTGAAAGCATAATTTGCTTCAGACACAAATGTTGATTTTTGATTCGAAGATGATGAGTCATTATCATCGTCATTACACGCGGTTAAAGACAGCATAGAAACTGCAACTGTCAAAGCCAATGCTATTTTTGAACGTTTCATAAAATATCCTTTTTAATCATTATTCTTTAAACATGAAACTACATGCCTTTTTATTAATGCATAAAAAAAAGCACCCGAATAGGATGCTTTAGTTCATTTTAAAAAGTTTCAGATCAATGACATTAAAGAGCCAATGCCATAAAAATTCCAATAAAAATCATAAACCCTACCCAACGGTTATGGCGAAACGCCCAAAAACATAACTGCGGATCACGGTCTTTAGTTTTAGTCCATTGGTAAATAAAATCGGCAGCCACAGCCAACATTGCAACTAAACCAAATGGCATCAAGAGATCTTCTAAATACAACGCAGAACCAATCAGTACAATGCTTAGCGCCTGTAATAAAGAAATGATTTCAATATCATATTTACCAAATAAAATCGCAGTTGATTTCACGCCAATTTTCAAGTCATATTCACGGTCAGTAATGGCATATTGTGTGTCATATGCAACGGTCCACGCCAAATTACCAAAGTACAATAACCAGCAAGTCAAATCAGGTGTTTGCCCCACAGCGGTATAAGCCATAGGAATCGACCATGAAAATGCCGCGCCTAAAAATACTTGTGGCAGATGCGTGTAGCGTTTCATAAAGGGATAAATGAACGCTAAAAACAATGCACCAAAGGACCAATAAAAAGTTTCTATCGGTAAAAAGAACAACATACATGCGCTAGCAAGCACCAAGATCAAGAACACATATATAGCTTCTTTAGCACTAATCACCCCAGTGGCTAAAGGACGATGCTTGGTTCTTTCCACAGCACCATCGACTTTACGGTCAGCAAAGTCATTAATCGCACAACCTGCTGCACGCATAAATATCGTGCCCAAAATCATGGGAATCAAAATACTGAATTGCGGTGTTCCTTGATTAGCAATCCACAGTGCCCACATGGTTGGCCAAAAAACCAGTTCCGTGCCAATTGGCTTATCGAAGCGACATAAATAGTAATAAGCTTCTAAACGCTGCTGCCAAGTAATCTGTTGCACCACGGCCATGACTGTCCTTCATCTGGTAATGTTATTTCTGCAAATATTGCTCAAAACTTTCTAAAAAAGTTTCCTGAACAATAAATTTACAACCATGCCAAGTATAACAGCTCTGACGTGTCCAACCATCGTCTAGCCACAGTACACGCCGCTCGCACTTCGGATTGGTCCGTTGAAATAAAAAATGTCCGATCGGTTTTTTACCAATATGCTGAAAAATCCGCGCACGCCCTTGTATACTGAGGATTGGAAATATACTTTTTGCTTTGACCCACGGCTCAGCTTCACAGCCATATAAATAACTTTCACGTACCCAAGCTGTGTGCTGTATTGGCATTTGTAGCCACCGTGCATCTTGAAGCGTTATGCGTTGAAATTGCTCAATACTCGGCTCAACTTTAAATACACCTTGGGCAAAATCTGTTAATTGTTGGGTTAATGAACCCGAAGCATACAACCATGTTCTTAATTCAGGAGACATTCTTTTATCCCGCATTTCGCATGCTTGACGCTGCATATTTCATTTCCCTTTAACCATTTGCTGAGTATAGCGAATCATTAGTGTAACCAACTCAACATCGTTTTTCATGACCCATAGCTTGTTTTCAGTAAAATGAGCAAAACCAAAACAGCTTAAGCACTTCATTACATATGCAATCAACACAAACCTCACATACACAGTATGATGTCGTGGATAACCACTAAATTACACAAGCATAATGTTTCCATTTTACCCGCTACATGTTTTTATTTTTTTCGTTTTACTTTGTACCAATATCACGGTTCAAGCAAAATCTATTGCACTCAGTTTTGATGATGGATTAAATCCAGCGTTTAACGCACAAGCGGAACAAATCAATGCTCAAATTTTAAAACATCTGCATGATCAACAAATCAAAACTATTGTCTTCCCTAGCCTGATTAAAATTGGCGATTATCAAGGTAAACAACTGATTCAAGCGTGGGGACAATCTGGCCATCTGATTGGCAATCACAGCGCATCGCACCAAAACCTGAATAAACAAAGTGTCACTGTACACGATTATCTACACAGCATTGAACATGCGGATACCGTGCTAAAAACGTTGCCGAATTACACACGTATTTACCGCTATCCATTTTTAAAAGAAGGTAATAGCGCTGAAAAACGTGATGCTGTCTATCAATGGTTAGAGCAGCATCAATACCGCATTGGCGGTGTGAGTATCGATGCCAGTGACTGGTTTTATAACCGAAAATATCTCGACTATGCCAAACTGCAAGATCAGGACAAATTAGACCGACTAAAACAAGCATATATTGCTCACCTGCTTCACCGAGCAGATTATTATGACCAACTTGCCCAGCTCACCATAAATCGTTCGCCACAGCATGTTTTACTTTTACATGTGAATGCTATTAATGCCGCATTTTTAAAGGATGTCATTACTGCTTTTCAGCAGCATGGCTGGACTTTTATTTCAGCAGCAGACGCCCTGCAAGATCCCTTATATACGCAGCACAGCCAAAACATCCCTGCGGGTGAAAGTGTAATTTGGTCTATTGCCAAAACCAAAGGATTAGAAAACTTACGCTACCCCGCCGAAGATGCGCCTTATGAAATCGATAATCTAAAACAGCATGGTTTGCAATGACGGTTGGTGAATTACTGGATATTCAATAAAAATGACCTGTTGTGTTGCAGGTCATTTTTTTCAATTCAATATTATCGTGTTAAATTAAAAGTTATCTGTCTTGGCAATGGCTTCAAACTTGCCTTGCGGCGTTTTTATTAAAACCAGCCCTTCGGTGGTAATATAAAAACTTTCAGGGTATTCAAACTCCAATGCCAGCTCTGGGTTTTTCAGTTCGACAAATTCAGCCTGCTTATAACCTTCAACGGTCCGCCCCACTTCCAAATAAGTCACTTCTGAGAAGTTGAGTTTAAATCCCTTTGCTTGATCCGCTGGATCAATCCAAGGAAAAAAACCGGTATGTTTTTTACGTGGTTTTGCCATGTTTAGATATTCATTCAACTCTTTGCTTTATCTTAACCCATCTCATAAAAAAACCCGCACAAGGCGGGTCTTTTTACAGTGAAATTCTGTACAGAATTACAAGCTGTAGTACATGTCGAATTCAACTGGGTGAGTAGTCGTGTTAAGACGACGAACTTCTTCAGTTTTAAGTTCGATGTAGGCATCAAGCATTTCTTTAGTGAACACGCCACCTTTAAGAAGGTAATCATGGTCAGCTGCAAGAGCTTCAAGCGCCATATCTAAGCTATGAGCCACTGTAGGGATTTTAGCTTCTTCTTCAGGAGGAAGGTCGTACAAGTTCTTGTCAGCAGCTTCACCTGGGTGGATCTTGTTTTGGATACCGTCAAGACCAGCCATAAGAAGTGCAGCGAAACCTAAGTACGGGTTCATCATTGGATCAGGGAAACGTGCTTCGATACGTTTGCCTTTAGGGCTAGAAACATAAGGAATACGAATAGAAGCTGAACGGTTACGTGCTGAGTAAGCAAGCATAATCGGTGCTTCGAAATGTGGAACTAAACGTTTGTACGAGTTAGTTGATGGGTTTGTGATTGCGTTCAATGAACGAGCGTGTTTGATCACACCACCAATGAAGTACAACGCCATTTCTGAAAGACCAGCGTATTCATCACCAGCAAACAAGTTCTTGCCGTCTTTAGAGATCGACATGTGAACGTGCATACCAGAACCGTTATCGCCAACCATTGGTTTAGGCATAAACGTAGCAGTTTTAGCATATTGGTGAGCAACGTTCCAAACCGCATATTTGAACTGTTGAACTTCGTCCGCTTTACGAACCATAGTGTTGAAGCTTACACCGATTTCAAGCTGGCAAGATGCAACTTCGTGGTGATGTACTTCTACACGACCTGGGCCCATGATGTCTTCGATTTTTGCACACATATCTGCACGCATATCTTGTGAAGAATCAACAGGAGGAACTGGGAAGTAACCACCTTTCACACGTGGACGGTGACCAGAGTTACCCGCTTCGTAATCTTTACCAGTAGACCAAGCAGCTTCTTCAGCGATTAATGTGTGGCGCGCGCCAGACATATCGATGTCCCATTTTACTTCGTCAAATACGAAGAATTCTGGTTCTGGACCAAAATAAGCAGTATCACCGATACCAGTTGATTTTAGGTATTCTTCCGCACGGCGAGCAATAGAGCGTGGGTCACGTTCATAACCTTGACCAGTTGAAGGTTCGATAACATCACAAGTCACAACAACTGTAGCTTCTGCAAAGAACGGGTCGATAAAACAAGTTTCTGCATCTGGACGTAAGATCATGTCAGATGCTTCAATGCCTTTCCAACCAGCAATTGAAGAACCATCAAACATTTTGCCATCTTCAAACGTATCTTCGTCGATTGAATCTGCTGGGTAAGTTACGTGTTGTTCTTTACCCTTAGTATCAGTAAAGCGAAAATCGACCCATTTTGCGCCACTTTCTTGGATGAGTTGAAGGACCTTGTTCGCCATGCTCATTTTGCTCCGATGATTTTTTTGTGCACACTGAAGTGCGTGTTAGTAGTTGGTAGTTATTAAGCAATTACCGTACCAACTTTTAAAAGCCAAGCTAAAATATTGAATTCCTTATCAGAATAGAAGATTTTAGCTCCTAGCTTTTCGACTATTATACTGTGTGTAACAGTAAATGCACCATATTCAGCCACTCTTCATCACTTTTGTTTAAAAACTTCTCGCAGGTGTATCAAAATAGTGCAACTTGGTTTTGCACCAAAATGATTAATCGCTTTCAACGATAAAATCATTGAGATTTTATCAAAGCTTTAAGGTCGAATTTAAATACGATAGAAACTAATGGCTTAGCTAGTTATAAATGGAAAAATACTGGCGTAATAACTGAATTAATGATCGATATCTAGGTTTTTTGAGCCCGTAAAGTACCCATTTTTCGACGTTAATTTAATCATTTTGTTTTAATTTTAATCAATTTACCTTTACATTAATTGTGCTCCATTTTGGTGATTTTGCTTCAAAACGGTTCAAATTTTTCCATCTAGAGCCTGAATTGCTATTTTTAACGACATCAAGCAGATCTTTTTAAAATATCAATTGAACATATTTTACCCACTTAAATTCAGCCTAATGTCTTGTTCAAATTAAATCCCAAATTTATAAGTCGAAAATTTATTGAAATGATTTCAGTTGCGATGAACTTTGGCGAAATTGTTCAGCAGAAATTGAATAATATTTGCTATGATTGGCTGCATTCTAAATATTTCACTATTTTTCTATTTAAAATATCCACACGATATTTGGGTCAATATACAACTATTTAGAATCATTTCGGACTATTCAAAGCACATTTAAGTGCATAAATTTCAAAGGTTAATACGCTCATGCTTTTGATGATCGACAATTATGACTCTTTTACCTACAACATCGTCCAATATTTTGGCGAGTTAAATCAAGAAGTAAAAGTTGTACGTAACGATGCCGTGACTTTAGAAGATATCGAGCGATGGCAACCGAAGTATTTAGTCATTGGTCCTGGCCCTTGTTCGCCAAGTGAAGCAGGCATTTCAATTCCTGCGATTCAACACTTTGCGGGAAAAATTCCTTTACTGGGTGTGTGTTTAGGCCACCAAGCCATAGGACAAGCTTTTGGCGGCGATATTATTCGCGCTAAAAAAGTGATGCACGGTCGTTTATCTGACATGTATCACAGCGATCAAGGCATTTTCAGCAACCTCCCTTCTCCATTTGCCGCTACTCGCTATCACTCTTTGGTGATTGATCAAGCGACTTTGCCAGAATGTTTAGAAGTGACCTGCTGGACCAATGAAGAAGATGGCACGATGGAAGAAATCATGGGCGTTAAACATAAGACATTGCCTGTCGAAGGCGTGCAGTTTCACCCTGAATCGATTCTTAGTGAACATGGCCATCAAATCTTTAAAAACTTCTTAGAAATTTACGCATAATCGAGTGCAAAAAATATTATGAATATTCAACAAGCTTTAAATAACATCACGAAAAATATTGAACTCACTCAACCTCAAATGGAAGAAGTGATGCGCACCATCATGCAAGGTGAAGCAACCGATGCTCAAATTGGCGCACTGATGATGGGCTTACGCCAAAAAGGTGAAAGTATTGATGAAATCACTGCCGCAGCACGTGTAATGCGTGAATTTGCGATCAAAATTGATGTCAGTGATCTGCCACATTTGGTGGATATCGTTGGTACAGGTGGTGATGGTCAAAACTTATTTAACGTCTCTACTGCGTCTAGTTTTGTTATTGCAGCAGCAGGTGCAACTATTGCTAAACATGGTGGTCGTGGTGTTTCATCAAAATCAGGCTCTTCTGATCTTTTAGAACAAGCAGGAATTAACCTTGACCTGAACATGCAGCAAACTGAACGTTGTATTCGTGAAATGGGCGTGGGTTTCCTCTTTGCACCTAATCATCATAAAGCCATGAAATATGCTGCTGGTCCACGTAAAGAATTGGGCTTCCGTAGTATTTTCAACTTACTTGGCCCGCTTACGAATCCGGCCGGCGTAAAACGTTTTGTGATTGGAGTTTTCTCTACAGAATTATGTCGTCCTATGGCTGAAGTTTTAAAACAGCTTGGTGCAGAACATGTCTTGGTGGTGCATTCTAAAGACGGTTTAGATGAAATTAGCCTTGCATCAAGTACTTATGTTGCTGAACTCAAGGATGGCGAAGTCACTGAATGGGAAATTCAGCCGGAAGCTGTAGATATAGAGTCGCAAACCTTAACAGGTCTATCTGTAGATAGTGCTGCGGAAAGTCTAAAATTGATCAAAGATGCTTTAGGTAAAAACAAATCTGCACTCGGTGATAAAGCCGCGAATATGATTGCCCTAAATGCAGGTGCCGGTATCTATGTTTCAGGCTTAACCAATAGCTATAAACAAGGTGTTGCATTAGCACATGACATTATTTATGGCGGTCAAGCACTAGAGAAAATGGGCATTTTGTCTGAATTTACGAAAACTTTAAAAGAATACGAAGCTTAAGATTAGGACTCAAATCATGGTAGATATCGCCAATACAATTTTGGGTAAAATTGTTGACCGTAAAAAAGAAGAATTTGCAGCCCGTCTTAAACAACGTAGCTATAAAGATGTCGAAGAGCTAGCTCAAGCAGCTACACCTGTTCGAGGTTTTGCACAAAACCTCGGCTCTAAACGTCCGGGGGTGATTGCTGAAATTAAAAAGGCATCACCATCGAAAGGCATCATTCGTGAAAACTTTAACCCTGCTGAAATTGCGCAGCAGTATCAAGATGCTGGTGCGGCATGTTTGTCTGTTCTCACCGATGTGGATTTTTTCCAAGGTGCCGATGAAAACATTCAGATTGCACGTACGAACTGTGACTTACCTGCGCTACGTAAAGATTTTTTAATTGACCCTTATGGTGTAATTGAAGCACGCGCTTTACATGCGGACTGTATTTTATTAATCGTGGCTTGTTTGTCTGATCAACAACTCGAAGAAATGTCGAAAACTGCTTTTGAGCACAATCTCGACGTGTTGGTTGAAGTACATGACGAAGAAGAACTTGAGCGTGCAATGCGTCTTTCTGACAACTGTCTACTAGGCGTCAATAACCGTAATTTAAAAACCTTTGATGTTGACCTCAATACATCATTACGTTTGAAGAAGTTACTTGAACCTTCTCGCCTACTTGTGACAGAAAGCGGTATTGCAACACCTGCGGATGTTGCCATGATGCAAGAACATGACATTCATGCCTTCTTGGTCGGTGAAAGTTTTATGAAGCAGCCACGCCCTGATCAGGCGTTTAAGGAGCTGTTTGGTGTGTCTGATAAAATATAAATGAAATATGTAGGGTGAGTTCGCTCACCCTTTTTCTACTTTGCATCCATATTAAAAAAATTACACATCCTTTTTATAATTTTTATTCAATTGAGAATTAAAAATAATGAAGTCGATTATTTCTTCTACTCTTCTATTCATTTCATTAATCTTGGTTTCACTACACCAGATAAGTTGGGCAAAAAATATAACTCTTTATACTGGCTCACCGTATCATATTGACCAAAATCATATCCTCTACTTTAATATTTCCACTATGCCCGAAGGCATCATTGCTGCGCAGATTGACCTAAATCAAATTTTTCCAAATATAAATACTAACGTGCTAAAGGGCAAAAATTATGATTTCAATAATAATCAAATTGAAATCATTAGTTATCAAGGCTTACCAATAGTCATTAATTACTCAATCAATACTAAAAACAAGAATATTGAAAATTCAACCTATTTTTCTATTTCTAAAGGACATAAAAATTCTTTATCAAAACCAATCAATATTAAATCTCACCCTATTTCCATGGAAAAATTAAATCATTTTGAACAAATTTTTTATAAAGATACCCCTCATTTATTGAAAAAGAATTTAGCTGATGAGCCATATTTAATAAATATATTCATGTTCCATGCAGCAATAAATGATTTTGATGATATGAATGATTTTTTCCAAAAGGCGATAAAGAACCTGACACAGAAAAATGATATTGATAATTATGAAAAAGCCAAAAAATTGTATCTTGAATATTTAAATTTTGGTGAAAACAATGAATTTTATGATACCACCTTAATTATGGCGGCTATCGAGCACACAGATATTTCTTTCATCAAAAAAATGAAGCTGAGAAAAATAAATGAACTTGTAGTAGATGAAGTTGAACCACAAACATATTATTTCACTAGATGCTCCCCATTAGGTAAAGCTATCCGCCTAAATCAATATCAGATAATTTCTTATTTACTTGAAAAAGGCGCTTCAACCGAAATCGTGTGTATTTCTAAATTTAATGAAGAACAATCAGCATTAGCTCTTGCAGAACAATATAAAAATAAAAAAGTTATTAAATTAATTAATTCAACTTTGAAGCCCAAATAGGACTTGTAATGAATTAAGAGATCTTCTTTATATAAAGTCTTTCCAGTTCAAATCAGTGCCATTTAAGGCTATAATTGCACTAAATTTTTGTATATTTCCCGTTTTTTCATTATGAGCAAACACGATTCTTCGCTTTCAAAAGATCAGTACAACCTACTGAAATCTTTTAAAAAGCAAATTACGAATCCACATTCCTCAACGATTGCTAAACAGCCTGAGCCAACGCCAAAGACTGTTGAACAAGAGCAGGAAGAAGACTTCGCGCTTTTCCAAAAGCAAATGCAAGGTGTTCAAAAAATGAATGCAGGAAATATTGCAAAAATGGAAAAAGTGGGTCGTAAAAAACCTGATGCGCAAACGTTGGCTAAACGTGCTGCTGCAATTGGTCCTATGGAAACAGATGATGCATTACTTTCTGATACGCAAGCGATGCTCAACCCTGTTGCCAGTCAAGCTGCTTTAAGCTATCGCATTGCAACCTTACAACATAAAGTTTTTGAAGATTTAAAAGCTGGTAATCTACGTTGGTTTGAAGCTGTCGACTTACACGGTTGCACTGTTGAAGAAGCCCGTTCTGCCGTGCTGCAAATTATTCAAATGGCGAAAGATGACAATCAAAACGTCATTAAAATTGTGCATGGCAAAGGTCCAGAAGCAATTTTAAAAACTTATGTAAATAGTTGGTTACGTCAACATCGTGATGTATTGGCATTTGTGAGCGCCCCAGAAAAACAAGGCGGCACAGGTGCTGTACTGGTTCTGCTTAAACGTGCAGAAAAAAAACCACAGTTTAAACAATAATCGGATTTAACTCCAAAAGAAGGCATTGTAATAGTTTTCTGTTACAATGCCGTCCTTGTTCAATCTCTCAGTGTAAGTGAACACGTCTTATGTCTATGCAGCAATCCTACGCAAATATCCTAACTGCCGTTGGTGAAGATCTGAATCGCCCGGGTCTTAAAGATACGCCTATGCGTGCTGCTAAAGCTTTTTCATATCTTACTTCTGGTTATAGCCAGACACTTGAAGAAGTGACCAACAATGCGGTTTTCCCATCCGATAACCGTGAAATGGTCTTAGTTAAGAATATCGAATTCTATTCTTTGTGTGAGCACCATTTATTGCCTTTTTATGGCCGTGTACATATTGCTTATCTCCCAGAAGGCAATGTTTTAGGTTTATCAAAATTCGCACGTATTACAGAAATGTTTGCCCGTCGCTTACAAATTCAGGAAAACCTTACTCAGCAGATTGCTGAAGCAGTGGCTGAAGTGACTGGTGCGCGTGGTGTTGCTGTGGTGATTGATTCAGCTCACATGTGCATGATGATGCGTGGTGTAGGTAAACAAGAGTCTACAACACGTACCGTTTCTTTTGTCGGTGACTTTAAAACCAATAAAGAAGAACGTCGTGAATTTTTAAGTGCAGTTCCAGAAAGCTATTAATAGAACATTCAGCGTTAGCACTCATAAAAAAAGCCTCAAACTCTTGAGGCTTTTTTTATTTGTGTTTTAATGTCGCAAATCGTTTGCTTTGATAGCAAAGCACTATTTTCAGGATGAATCATGTCAGATGTATATATTGCCGGTCAGGGTTTAGCGCAAGCCAAACACAGCATAGACTTCCCTCGCCCAGACCGTTTGGTTCAGGGCAATCCTAAACGTGAAACTGCAAGCCTGTATGTACACCCCAATATGGACTGCGGGATTTGGCAATGTGAAGTTGGCGCATGGAATATTGTCTTTGCACCGAACAAACAAGAGTTTTTTACTATCCTTGAAGGATTAGTACGTATTCATGATCAACAAGGCGGATATATCGAAGTTTCTGCTGGCCATGCGGGCATTATTCCCCCATCGTTTCAGGGCAAGTTTGAAGTTGTCGAAGCCGTCAAAAAATACTATGTGGTTGTAGAAGTTTAATCGCCCAAAATATTTATTTTGAAAAAATATCTTTTAAAAATATTGTTTGTAACCGTGCTGTAAGACTTGTAACTCAAAACTACAGCATAAAATTGATATCAATTACTTAATGTATTTCTGTTCATAAATTAAACATTTCATAACATGATTTCACCCCCCATATTCAAGATTAGTCCGTACATTGAAAACAAGATGAATCCTTTAGATTCATTGCTATTTTCTTTTTTTACTAACTAAGGGTGATCACTATGGTAGCCGCAAAAAAGACAACTGAAAAAGATGAGAAAAAGACAGCGAAAACTACGGCAAAAACTGCAAAAAAGAATGAGGATAAAGTAAAAAAATCAGCTAAAGCATCGAGTAAAGATTCAAACAAAGCAACAAAGAAAACTGCTGAAAAAAAATCTAAGGACAGCACTTCTAAAAAAGAAGCTGCAACTAAAGATGAAAAAGTAAAAGCTAAAAAATCTGCGTCAACTAAAAGTTCGCCGAAATCTAAAGCTGACAAAAAAGAGGCCCCTAAAAAAGCCAGCACATCAAAAACAAGCACTAAAGTTAAAGATGAAAAGCCAAAAGCTGAGAAGAAAGCAACAAAAAAATCTTCAACAGCAAAGAAAACGGATGCTAAGGCAAGCAAGTCTAAGGGAGAAAGAACCAAGACGACCAAAGCCAAATCCACCAGCAAAAAGACAAAATAAAAAGTAGCCCCAACTGGGGCTACTTTTTTAGCTTAAGCTTGAAATAGAGTAAGGTTGTAATGGAGTGAATATGAATAATAAATCCATCCCCACACCTAAGCGTGTATCACGCGTTCATTCCAATAGTTTTGATTACAGTTTAGATTTTAAAAAGATAAATTTTCGCGAACACCCTGAACTTTATAGAATTGGACGTGGTGAACAAGGTGTATTACTCGTAGAGCCTTATAAATCTGAAATTTTGCCTTATTGGCGATTTGCTAATGAAGAAAAAGCCATCGAAAGCAGCACCAAAATTTGGCAACTTTTTGAAGAGTATTTAGACGCTGAAGATTTTGTCGGTGCAGATATGGCACGTAAATTTTTGCAGATGGGTTTTACACGTGCACGTCGCTATGCCAACCATAAAGGTGGTAAAAAATATGAGGGTCCAGTCCCTAATGAAAAAAAAGGATTAAGTGGTGCACATGGACGCGAAGAGCTTCCAAGACAAAAAGAGGATCCCGTCAAAGCAGCTGCTGCACGAGTATTTAAACAAAAATGGGATGAAGCTAAAGTTCATCCCAAGTATGTAGAGCAAAAAGCAAAATTTTTAGATTTTCTACAAAGCAAAATTAAGTGAATATCCATTTAGGATGAAGATGATCTTGTTTGCTGATCAGTTTTAGCAACGTAAATACGGTTACGACCAGTATTCTTGGCAGCATAGAGTGCTATATCGGCAGCATCTAGTAAACGTTGATAGTCAGGATGACCATTATACTGCACACAACCAACGCTAACGGTTAAACTAAATTGCTGACCTTGTACTGTTCGGATCACTCCGTTTTCAATATATTGGCGAATATTTTCTGCAACTTTCATCGCACGGTTTACATTGGTGTCCACCAAGAGTAACAAGAACTCTTCGCCACCAATACGGAATGCATAATCGCTACCTTGGCTGTAACGCTGCAAAGCTTCGGCAATAAATTTCAGTGCAAGATCACCTGCCGCATGACCAAACTTATCATTGATCATTTTAAAGTAATCCGCGTCAAAGGCTAGCAAAGACAAGGGCGTTTGATTTTGACGTGCAAAAGTAATTTCACGTGAAATAATAGTACTAAGATAACGACGGTTTAGGAGTTGCGTCAAAGAATCATTGCCTGACTCAATATATTCAGCCACCTGAAATAATTGATCGACTAAATGCTGAATTTCACGATTTAAGTCTCGAATCTGTTGAATCAAATGTTGCAGTTGATCTTTATCCATTATTTGTGTGGTTTGCTGCGTTAGCTCATCCACTTGATAAATTCGATCAATAATTAATTGAACCTGATCTGAACCCGAAAAAGCATACGCCGCTTTATGAATAAACCACAATCCAAATTCTGATTTTGAAAGTAAGGAATGATAGAAACTGACATTTCCCGAAAAGATTTTAAACATCAATTCATTTTCCCAATTGAGCAATGAACCACGTTGTTTATCTTTATGCACTGCAACATCTTGCATCGCTGAAAATAAGCGATAATTATGCTTAGTTTCTTGCTTTTTTTCCGTATTGATTTCATAAGATCGGCACATAATTTCAGTGCTAAATCCGATAATTTGTACAATATAACTACACATATGGAGAATATTTTGAGTTTGGTTTAGCTCTAAAATTTCAAATATTTTACGTTCTATTTCACGTACACCACGCATAATCAACCATGACGGAATGCCGACACGCGCGTGCACCATTCCAACTTTTTGCTGCCATTTAACCGAAATTTCAAAATCATTATTTAGTGCAACATTAAATGTTTCTAATAACCATTTTCTTAAGGTGTCGATGAGCCTTTTTTGAATAATATCGTCTTTAAAAAATTCAGCTGACGCTGGTTCTCTCGACATTTGTTCATAAAAAACAGTAACTAAATGCTCAACATGCTTCTGGATAAATTGCAAAGCTGCAAGATGTTCATTTTCAGTATATTGATCACAAAT
Source organism: Acinetobacter sp. YH12140 (assembly GCF_013418475.1). NCBI lineage: Bacteria > Pseudomonadati > Pseudomonadota > Gammaproteobacteria > Moraxellales > Moraxellaceae > Acinetobacter > Acinetobacter sp. YH12140. The sequence goes on along the minus strand of NZ_VPBZ01000002.1, from coordinate 173,088 downwards.
ATCTTTCCAAGTCTGACTTAGACCTGTAATACATTCTTGATTCATTCGGTGACACAAACCACAGCGATTACAAAGCTAGCAATCATACCTTGCTTTACTTACATAAAAAAACAAATTTCTTTGATATTTCACATTTTATCTATTTTTAAAAATTAATAGAAAAATACATAACTCAATTTCAATTTATTCCAATCTTGATCATCTTGTTGCTGGTATTCGTATCCTAGTCTTAAAGCATTTTGTTGGTTGACGATATATTGTAATTCAGCATCGAGTTTCAGATTCCATTGATGTGTATCTTCCCAATACGGAAGCTCTGCCTGAACCAAACTGTTGAGTTTTTCTGACCAAATATTTTGGCAACCCAGTGTCGGCCCAAGGCCCACTCGCCATCCCTGATCAAGTGACTTGCCTCCCTGCACCTGCATTTGAGACTGCACATAACACAAATGTGTACGTTCCTGATTGGCCCAGCTATAACCAGATTGTGCTTTGAATTCAGCAACGCCATGTTGTTTCGTTTCGCTAAATTGACCTGCATCTACAGACACTTGCTGCCAGCCAAAATTAAAACCCCAAGTTAGCGGTGTTTTAAATGGCGTGATCGGATTGTAGGAGTTGACCGATAAAAAATCAAAATGATTGAGTTTGAGTTGGTCGTCACGATATTGAATCGAGCCATCCCAAAACATCAACTGCGTACCAATTCGAAAGCCACCTTGCGGATCGATCAAATCATGATAAGCCTGACGATGACCGAGTTCGATGTATTTTTCACCTTGAACTTCGCCTACTGTAGCTGAAAAATTTCGCGCATGATGTCCATTGACTGGGTTTAGACTTGGCTGCTTAGGTTCAGTCCGTTGTTTTGGTTGCGAAGATTGACTACGTAAGGCCAAGATTTGACGTAATTTAGGCTGCGTTTCTTCCGCACTCACCTTTCTCCCAATCAGTAATAAATACAGATGGTCATACGCCATTTCTAATATTTTCGCTTGCTCTACTTCATTAAACTGAGAGAGTGCTGTAGACATGTTCTCAGGTTTAATTTCAGCGAGTTTATGCGCTTCGCGTGCTAAACGATATCCATGTTGCTGCGCTTGTGACAAAAGCTGCGTTTCTAATGCAGGACGATAAACCGCTGCTCGAATCAGTTGTTCATCATTGATCGCTTTGATCGTCTCAACGGGAATGGAAGCAACTTTAAATTTTTCGGTTAAATTCAGTGTCGGGCGAACCAAATCCATTAAGCCCAATAATCGATATGCACAGTTATCACTGGCGAAATAATAGGGAAAACTTACATTTTGCATTTCCCAAATATGTTTAACCAAATAACTGGTTTCTTGCTCGGTTAGTGCTAGCTCATATTCCCACAAATCACGACTTTCAAAATCACCATATTCTTTCACTTTACGGTAGTACGGCATTAAGGAATATTCACCAGGATATTGCCCTGTTAAGCCTTTCCATGCATAAGACCAGTTATCTTCACCTGCAACTGTCGCTGCATAGTTAATGGCATAGGACACCAAATTTAGCTCTTTCTGATCTTTCGGATCGAGACGCAACAAGGTATGTCCAAACATAGAACTTGGATTCCCCATAAAGTCTGTGGCGTAGATTAATGTTGCTTTATAAGGCTTAATTTTCCCAAACCATTCATCAAACTCAGGGCAACTCACTACTGGTAACTGCTCTGAACGGATGGATAACTCTTGCATCAGCCACTGACTACGCGCAGGGAAACGACAACGAAAGGCTTGATTAGGTTCGGCGGTTTGAAATAGTGCAGCGACACCTGCCTCTAATTCGGCTTGGGCATTTTGACGGCCATTTTCAGCTAGAAAGTAACCTGAAAAAGCAACTTCACTTTGTCCTTTATGATCTGTATATAAAAGTCGTTGCCAACTGATGTGTTCAGACAGTTTTTTTGATTGTGCAAGTTCAATATATCGCTGTAACTCTACGGTTTTAGAGGGAGTAGAATCTACAACTTGCTGAGCATATATGATGCTCGGAATCATAAAAGTACAAAATAAAGCAATTGATTTCATTCAGTTATATTCAAATCCATTTTTATATATTTTAGATAATAAAAAACCCTGCCGAGAGACAGGGTTTTAAAAGCATCGATTAAACGTATGCTTTAAGTACTTCGTCTTTTGCCATTACACTTTGTAATGAAGCAAGTACTTGTAGAGAAGACTGGTTTTCAGCTGAATAGATTTCAGCAAAATTTGCTTTAGACACAGCAAAGAAACGTGCTTTATCTGTTGATTGGATGTTTAAAAGCTCAGCCAAAACATTCAGGCTCTCACCTTGACCAACCGCCATATCACGAGCAAGTGATTCAGCATTTTCATTGGTAAATGTTACTGCTTGAGCAGTCACTGTACCTGTACCGCTACAACCTAAAGTACCAAAGGTGATACCAAGTAACTGGTTAGTAAAAATACCGTTGGTAGTCGCAGCTAAAATTTTAGGAATTTTACCTGATTGACCAGCCCAAACTTGAGAACCAACACCACAACCTACGTCACGGTCAGCAAAAGCAGCTGTAGAACCTAGTGCAACGACTGCAACTAAAGCTAATTTTTTTAACATAGCACTTCTCCAGGGAATTTTATTCCATTGTTTTTAATTATTAAAACATGTGTAATTTTGATTACACACCTGTAGATTAACTTGATCTTTCAGATAAGGCAAAACATTTTCATCTAAAACTTTTGGCTAAAAATAATACGTTCTTTTTCACTATTTTTTGAGTAACCAAGTACCATTTTCGTCACGTTTTCCAAGGATTTTGAGTACTAAAACTAGACTGAGTAATAGCAACAAATACCAAGAACCGAGTTTCCCCCAACCGACCATATGCCATGCATCGACCTGACTTGGATATAACCAAATTTGATAGAAGGTACTGATATTTTCTGCGATCCAAATCAAAAATGCCAAAATCAACAGTATTGGTAACATGGGCAACTGAATCACATGATTTTGTAATTGAAAACTCAGCTTGGTTTTCCAAAAGATCACCACACTCCAAGCAAACAAAAGCATACGAATATCTGACACAAAAAATTTGGTCATAAAATTAAGATATGACAAAACGGCTAAGCACAGCATATTGCAAAAACGCGGTAAGTTACTGAACGACACTTGATATAGACGTAGCGAACGTGCAAAGAAACTCCCCACCGCCGAATACATGAAACCTGCAAACAATGGCACAGTCAGCAGTTTAAAAACCGCAGGCTGCGGATATTGCCATGAGGCAATTTGTGGATGGGTCAGAAATATTTCCATCCCCATTGCAAGGATATGAAACAGTGCTATGACTTTGGCTTCCGCCCAAGACTCGAGTTTCAGGTAGAGTAAACACACTTGAATAATCAGTGCATAAAACAATAAATAATCATAACGGAAAAAGCCAAAATATTCCTGACTTCCCATTGCTGCAGTTAATGCAAAAGCGATCAGCAGTAATATCCCAAATAAGGCAGCCGAAGCTGCCTTATAAGAGAACTCAAAACATGATTTTATCATCTTGACCACGGTTGAATCCTAAACCTATTTCCCTAAAGCCTTATAAATACTTGGCGCTATATTCGTGTACCGTATCAATAAAGGCTTTTGGATTGGCAGGATCTACCCACTGGGTAATACCATGACCTAAGTTCGCCACATAACCGGTTTTTTCACCGTTGGCATATGCGTCATCTAACATAGCACGCGTCGCTTTCGCGATTGCTTCAGGCGAACCATATAATGTTGCTGGGTCTAAGTTACCTTGCAAAGCTGCACGGCCTGCGACTGTTTGACGTGCTACATTTAATGGCGTAGTCCAATCTAAACCAAAGGCATCTGCACCCGTTGCAATCATTGGCTCTAACCATTGACCACCACCTTTGGTAAACAAAATCACAGGGACTTTGCGTCCATCTTTTTCACGCTGTAAACCTGCCACGATTTTTTGCATGTAGTTCAGTGAAAATTCAATGTATTCACGGTGTGCTAATGCCCCACCCCAACTATCAAAGATTTGTACGGCTTGCGCACCTGCATCAATCTGCGCATTGAGATATTCAGTCACCGCCACAGCCAAACGGTCTAATAAGGCATGCAGCACTTCAGGTTGTGCATACATCATTTGTTTTGTAAAACGAAAATCTTTGCTTGAACCGCCTTCCACCATATAGGTTGCCAATGTCCAAGGACTGCCTGAGAAACCAATCAAAGGAACTTGTCCGCCCAATGCTGAACGAATCGTAGTCACAGCATTCATGACATAATCTAAGTCAGATTTGGCATTAAACTTAGGTAAATTCAGTACATCTTGTTCAGTACGTACAGTTTTATGAAACTTCGGACCTTCACCTGCTTCAAAATACAGTCCCAAACCCAACGCATCAGGTACAGTCAAAATGTCTGAAAATAAAATGGCAGCGTCTAAGTCATAACGACGCAAAGGTTGTAAAGTAACTTCACAAGCAAATTCTGTATTTTTACAAAGGGATAGGAAATCACCCGCTTTTGCACGTGTTTCACGATACTCTGGTAAATAACGGCCAGCCTGACGCATCATCCAAACCGGAGTTGCATCTACCGGTTCACGTAATAAGGCACGCAAGAAACGATCATTTTTTAAGGTCGTCATTCACTTTCCCAACTTAATTCGATATTCGCATCATCATATCAAAAAGGTTGTAAATATAATAACTTCTCAAGCATTTAAAAACCGATCATGTTGAGTGCCAAAAATGATATTTACACAAAACAACTACTGCATCTCCACTTTTTTTCTGTAATACTTAGCCAGTTTTTAATACACAGTAAATGAATAATTCTTAAGGTTGAATTACATGTTCGTTCGCACCATGCTCGCACTGAGCCTAAGTTGCATATTTGCTGGTACAGCTATTGCCGCATCTACTGCTGAACAACCATTAACGCCAAAAAAAGTGACTAATGTTGCAGTTCAGGATCCCATTGATCCGTTAGCGACTGAAGCTTCATCTGCAACTAGCCAGATTAGCGCTCAAGAACAAGAAGATCTGAACCAAGCATCGCAAACTTTAGACAGCTTGCAACAATCAGAAGATGTTAAAGCCGACATCGGTGCTGCACCTGCTACAGCGACTGCTACAACTCCAACATCAACTTCGCCTGCTGCCAAAGTTGCTTGGGGTTTAAATGACCTAAATAATGCTCAGTGGTATGACAACATTGGTAAAGGTCAATTCCCTGTTTATGCACGTGCGCATGTCATGCTCAATAATGCACATGCTTCACCGGGTGCAATTGATGGTACCAGTGGTAAAAATACCCTAAAGGCGATCGCTTCATTCCAACAAATGAATGGGTTGAAACCTACAGGGACTTTAACTAAAGAAACTTGGGATGCGCTGATTGCGAAACAAGGTTCTAAACCTGCATTCATTGAATACACATTGACTGATGCAGACTTGAAAGGTCCTTATGCAGCATCAATTCCACACGACTATGCATTACAAGCAAAAATGAAAGGCTTGTACTACACACGTGTGACTGAAATGTTAGGTGAAAAATTCCACATGGATGAAGACTTTTTGAAAAAGTTGAATCCAAAAGCGACATTTAAAAAAGCTGGTGAAAAAATCTTAGTGGCGAATATTCGTAACGAAGTTCCTGAAGATATTCACCTGATCGTTGCACATAAAGGTGCGAAACAACTTTACTTGTTTAATAGCCGCAACCAAATGATCGGTTCATTCCCGGCAACGATTGGTAGTTCAGATACACCATCGCCTACAGGTACATATAAAGTAACAGGTGTTGCACCAAACCCTTGGTACAGCTACTCACCTTCTAACTTTGTTCAAGGCAACAACAGAAAACCATTGTCTTTACCACCTGGTCCAAATGGTCCTGTTGGTAATATCTGGATTGGCTTGAGCAAAAAATCATTCGGTATTCACGGTACACCGAACCCATCTGCTATTTCTAAAACTGCGTCACACGGTTGTATTCGTTTGACCAACTGGGATGCAAATGACTTAGGTAAGAAAGTGAAATCTGGTGTGACTGTTAAATTCTTAGAATAATTTTAGTCATATTTAAAAAAAGCCTGCTTCGTGCAGGCTTTTTTTATCGCTGTGCATTCATGAATTTTAATGTTACTGCGTAACATTAGAACCGCAATTTGACAAAAAAGGAACGATACGCGTTAAGGGCATCCACAAATGTTTGAGACAGCACTTCTTTTAATCAATAATGGTTTGCGATACTTTGAATAATTAGACGGTAGTGAACGAATTTTGTCGGTGAGGTGCACTGCACCGCAAGATTTTTACTTGCGAAGCACGCTTCTTATTTTGCCTAATGAGAAACATCGTTTCGCAAGACTACCTCTAGCCGAAGGCTATTCCCTTAATTTAATCCCTAAATGTAAGACTCCGTCGAATCGGCTAAAATCATTTTAAACGTGCAAAATATCTTTACGAAAGTAACGTCAGTGAATTAAAAAACTTTATCTCGAATGATCGTTGCATAAATAGGATGAATTGTCGCTAAAAAACTATATATACCGATTTAGTTCAATCTTAAAATAGGCATATGTTCAATAATTAAGATAAGGATGAATGCCATGAATGCTTTTTTACATCCAAGTGAAAACCGTGGTCACGTAAAAATGGGCTGGCTTGAGTCTAAACACAGCTTTTCTTTTGGTAACTGGTATGACCCGAAATACATGGGCATTAGTGCGCTTCGTGTAATTAATGATGACTTAATTGCAGCCCATGAAGGTTTTGGTCAACACCCACATGACAACATGGAAATTTTGACCTGTGTGTTAAAAGGCACCATTACGCATAAAGACAGCATGGGCAACCATGGTGGCATTTCTGCGGGTGAATGGCAGCTCATGAGCGCAGGTACAGGTGTGCGCCATAGCGAAATGAACCAAGGTGATGAAGATGTACATTTACTACAAATTTGGATCGTTCCAAATGAACGTGATGCTGAACCGACCTATCAACAAATTAAATGTGATCCACGTGATCAACCCAATCAATGGCATTTAATTGTCGGTCCAAGTGACAATGCACCTATGCATATTCGTCAGCAAGCGGAAGTTAAATCCGCATTTTTGACGAATGGTCAAGCTTTAGACATCCATGCAACGCAGCACATCAACTATATTCATGTTATTTCAGGTTCAGTGCAAATTGCTGAACATAAAGTTGAAGCTGGTGGTGCAATTGCCTTCTTAGAAGATAGCCAAATTGAAGCGCTTGAAGATGCTCAAGTGATTTGGTTTGATTTACCCGAAGTAAAATAACAAACAGCCCTCAAATGTGAGGGCTTTTTTTATGCCGCTTGGCTTAGGCGTTCACTGCGTTTATACAACCACATCAACACAAAGACGGAATAATAAATCCTGCAGCCACCATAATGCCATGTAGGATTGAGGCATAAGGTTCAGCAAGCATGGCCACATGTTTCATTGGAGATGTTAATGGATGGAATCACTTTAAACATCTCGAAATCAAGCATTTCGAGATATTCTTAAATGACACTCAGCATCTAATTATCTAGATAAAATTCATCAATCAAAGGTGATTTTATTCTATTGCTGATGCAATCTATCTAATCAGCCTTCAGTTTCCACGCGATAAAAATGATTTTGCATAAAGACGCAAAACATAGAGGCAAATAATTGCCGATCTTGTTCAGTTTGAAAGATGCCCCCGAAATAGTCTCGATCTATGGTTAAAATTAAATTTAAGAATATTGCCTGCTTGGGAACCACTCCCATTCTTTGGCAATATGCAAAATATGCGCTGACATCTTCAAATAAAATCCACCATTCCTGTGGACTTCCAATCTGAATACCACCTAATGAATGCTCTAGATCAAACATCGCATTGAGCAGATACTGAAAATTTTGCTGTGAACTCTGAAATTGAAATCTCGGATAATCTGTTGTTAGATTTAAATCGATCAGATGTAAATGGATGCTCCGAGCACGCTCTAATCTACGTTTTACTTTTACATATTGTTGATAACGACGTCGATCTTTTGCTGTGACCGAAGTTAAGCGCGATAAATCCATATTGTCGTGTAAATCACTGAGTTTTACTTCACACGCTATTGCATTTTTAGCGGTACGCTGCGCAGCTTGAAATCGGTTCTCACCTGCTGTTTTAGTCAGTGCCAGTATCGCGTCGATAATATGGGCTTGAAAACCTAAAGCATGAAGCTCATCCGTCGTCGTCGAAGTATCTTCTAAAATGTCATGTAATACAGCGACGATTTTAGCATCGGGATGTTGCACATTTTGCATCACACGAAGTGGATGCTGAATATAAGCTTGACCCGCTTTATCGACTTGTCCGAAATGGCGTTCAGTCGCCAATGAAATCGCGTTTTCTAAAGTTGAAATAAAGAATCTCCCCTTCGTGGTCTTTTTTATTTTTCTCCATCATATTAACCAATGAATACATCTATTTATAGCTCTAAGCACGCCCCTAACGACACAGATTGACTCGTAAAATACATATCTACCGTGAATTATCGTGAGCTAGATCTTTTGCAAATAGTTCTATGCCATTCGCGCCAACATTTCCAAAGTAATTTTTTTCACCTCTTCTTTACTTTGCTGAATATGGCTGCGCATTTTCTCCAATGCCGCTGTCACATTATGTCCAAGGATCAATTGTAAAATCTGTTGATGCTCTGCATAAGTGGCTTCAATTCGATAATCTTTAGAAAAATCTAAGCGACGAATAATACGGATTTTTTCACTCACATCCCGATGCACCTTTGCCATTTCACTATTAGCGATTGCTTCAACCAATTGGCAGTGAAATGCTTCATCTTGCATCGATAAAGTTTTTAAATCATGCAAAAACTGCTCAGGCGGAATACACCACACATTTACTAAGTCCTGTAAAGCCTGTTTGAGTTGTTCTGGTTCCATTTTGCAGAGCTGCTCAATGGCATAGCATTCCAGCAAAATCCGTAAATCATACAGTTCTTCATAGGCTTTAAAATTGAGTGGCTTCACCTCCCAACCGCTACGAAAATTTACCCTTACATAGCCATCTTGCTGTAAACGGTATAAAGCCTGCCGTACGGGTGTACGGCTTACTTCATATAATTCAGCAATTTCAGATTCGGTGAAACGTGCGCCCGGTTTGAGCTGGAAATCAAAAATATCGCTTTTTATTTTTTGGAAAACCAGCTCAGACAAGTTGTCTGAGCTTTTCCCAACAATGGTGGTTGTGGTCATGTTTATTCCATATAAACCAGCGGTTCACCGCTATGTACCGTTTGTCCTGCACGGCAAATAATCGCTTTCACGATACCATCATCATCGGCATAGACTGGAAGCTCCATTTTCATCGCTTCAATAATAGCTACAGTCTCACCTTTCTTCACAGACTGTCCAGCTTCGACAAAAATTTTCCAAATGTTTCCGGTCATCGATGCATTCAAGGCTGCATACTGGCTATAGTCGGTATCATCTTGCAGGGTTTCCATTTCCGCAGGTGCATCAAACTCATCTTTCCAACATTCAACTTCAGTTGTAAATGCCTGTTGCTGCTGTGCTTTAAATTCTGCAATACTGTCCTTTTCTGTTTCCAAAAAGGCTTGATAGGCTGCAAAATCAAATTCAGTTTCTTCAATTTTGATTTCCGCCACACCATTGGCAAAGTCAGCACGGAATTGATCCAGTTCAGCTTCGGTTACTTCATAATATTTAATTTGATCAAAGAAGCGTAAGAACCATTGCTGATCGCCAAACTGTTTGTTCTTTTTAAACTTATTCCAAATGGGCAATGTACGACCAATCAACTGATAACCACCCGGTGAGTCCATGCCATAAATACACATGTACATCCCGCCAATACCGACTGTACCTTCTGCGGTAAAGGTACGTGCAGGATTATATTTCGAGCTGAGTAAACGATGACGTGGATCAATTGGTACAGCACAAGGTGCTGTTAAATACACATCGCCCAAGCCTAAAATCAAATAATTGGCATCAAAAATAATGTCTTTGACTTGCTCACGGCTGTCTAAGCCATTAATGCGCTGAATGAAATCGACGTTATTTGGTAACCACGGCGCTTTGGCACAGACACTTTCTTGATAACGTTCTACAGCACCTAAAGTGGCCGAATCCTCAAATGCCATCGGCAAGTAAATAATACGGGATGGAATTTTGATTTGGCTCAAATCGCCCATCTCATTTTCCAGACCCAATAAGAACTGAATTAAATTCGCTTGGCTGAAACGCAATCCATCATATTTAATTTGCAGTGAACGCACACCCGGTGAAAGCTCTAAAATGCCATCAATATTCGCTTCACGAATGAGCTGCATCAGCCGATAAACGCGTAAGCGTAATGCTAAGTCGAGAACGTTTTCACCATATTCTAGCAAGATATAACTGTCACCCGCCTGACGATACACCGCTTTTGGCGCATACGCATCTGCTTCACGCACAGCCAATATCCCTTCAGGCTTACATTCAAAAGTTGCCGCCTGTTTTGCTTCAGGTGCTTGAGCAAAGTTTTGGATATCGGCAATTTGTTGAACTTCCAAGGAATTAGCTTGTTCAACACTCATCGGATAGAAACTGATGCTGTCATCTGCTTTAAGCTGACCAATCTTCCAAAGTTCTGCTTTGGCAATGGTTACTGGGCAAACAAAGCCACCGAGGCTTGGACCATCTTTAGCCAAAATCACAGGGAAATCACCGGTGAAGTTAATCGCCCCAATAGCATATTCACAGTCATGCACATTGGATGGATGCAAACCTGCTTCACCGCCATTTTCACGTGCCCAGCTTGGTGTCGGGCCAGTTAGGCGAATACCTAAACGGTTTGAGTTAAAGTGCACATTCCATGTTGAAGCAAAAAATTCTTCAATATATTCAGGTTTAAAGAAATCTGGTGCGCCATGCGGGCCATAGAGCACACCAATTTTCCATTCTTTGCCATAGCTTGGAATACGGTCTGCAGCTAAAGCTTGCGGTGCTGCTGTTGCAATTTCCAATCCATCTAAAGGCAAGCTTGGATTGACCATTTTAATCATGTCACCTGCACGCAGCACTCGCCCTGCATGACCGCCAAAATTACCCAATGCAAAGGTTGAGCGGCTGCCTAGATATTCAGGTACATTTAGCCCGTTACGGATCGCAAGATAAGTACGGCAACCCGACTCAACTTGTCCAAGTACTAATGTTTGCCCTGCTTTGATGCTGATCGGTTGCCAAAAATCGACATTCACACCATCTAGAGTCGCGCTACATGGCGCACCTGCAAGGGCTACAATGTTGTCTGCATGAAATTTTAGACTCGGCCCTTGTAAGGTAAACTCAAAGCCTGCTGCCGATTTTGGATTACCGACAATTTGATTGGCCAACTGAAATGCATAATCATCCATCGGGCCTGATGGCGGTACACCAATATCCCAATAGCCCACACGCCCCGGATAGTCTTGAATCGAACTTTGCGTGCCCGGTTGCAGCACTTCAATTACATTTGGCACGTATTTAAAATCATCCAGTAGACGTGTCCAGATTTGCATATTTTCAAAGCGTGCATCTGAAACTACGGTATGTGCATAGTCTAAGTTGGTACTGATGCCATTCAGGCGGGTTTCAGCCAAGGCTGTTTTTAGCTTAGCAATCGCACTGTCTCGGTCTGCTGCATGCACAATAATTTTGGCAATCATCGGGTCAAAATATTGTGAAATTTCTGTGCCTGTTGACACCCAAGTATCCACACGAATATCTTCAGGGAAATATACATCCGTGAGTACACCCGGACTTGGCTGGAAGTTTTTCACTGGGTCTTCCGCATAGATTCGCACTTCAATGGCAGCGCCATTGGGCTGAATATTGCTGAGTTTGTCCCAATCTAAAGCATCACCTGCCGCCACTTTCAGCATGCATTCAATCAGATCTAAACCCGTCACCATTTCAGTGACTGGATGTTCAACCTGCAAACGGGTATTCACTTCAAGGAAATACACTTCATCACGGGCAGCATCATAGATAAACTCAACTGTGCCTGCGCTGCGGTATTTCACCAATTGACCGAGCTCTACGGCAGCACGGTGCAATTTTTGACGAGTTGCTTCTGGTAAATGCGGTGCAGGTGTTTCCTCAACGACTTTTTGGTTACGGCGCTGCAAGGAACAGTCACGCTCACCAAAGGCCACGACTTGACCTAAACCATCACCAAAAATTTGTACTTCTACGTGACGAGCTTTATCGACAAAACGTTCAAGAAACACACCCGCATCTTTAAAGAACTGCTCGCCTAGACGCTTTACACTTTCATATGCATCTTTTAATGATTGCTCATCATCACAGCGGGTTAAACCAATCCCGCCACCGCCTGCGGTACTTTTCAGCATGATTGGATAGCCAATCTCTGCAGCAGATGCGAGCGCTTCATCCAAATTTGCCAATAAACCTGTACCCGGTGTCATGGGCACATTGGCTGCCGCAGCCAATTCACGTGCACGATGCTTCAAACCAAATTCTAAAATTTGTTCAGCCGTTGGCCCCATAAAGGCGATACCATTTTCCTCACATGCACGGGCAAAGTCAGCACTCTCTGACAAAAAGCCATAACCAGGAAAAATAGCTTCCGCACCGGTTTGTTTGGCTGCTTGAATCAGTTTTTCAATACTTAAATAAGTCTCTGCAGGTTTAACACCTTTAAGTGAAACTGATACATCTGCATCTAAGACATGCTGTGCATAACGGTCTGTCTCTGAATACACGGCAACTGATTGAACACCGAGTTTCTTTAATGTACGAATCGCACGAACAGCAATTTCACCACGGTTTGCAATTAAAACTGTTTTAAACATGATTATTTCCCCGAATTTTTTAATTTGATTTTGCTGTTGTTGCTTGCAGTGATTGGATATAGGCGCGCCAGCCGCCAAATTCACTGATATTTTTTGCACCGTTTAGGCCATAAGGTTCACAAATAAAGCCTTTCACCCAACGTCCATCGGCAAGCTCGATATTGCCCATACCCAGTGGTGTTGGAATTTCGGCGACAAATTCACCAAAGCGTGCTTTTGGAATATCCCAAAGCTCGACAATAATTTTTTGACCCGCTTCTTGACGCGCTAAACCTGGTTTCGGAGGTACTGTGCCCGGCAGTGCATAGAGGGCGTAATCAGCAGAAGTGGTTGTGGTTTCGACATGCACGGCTTGGCGTGTTGTCAGTTGGAAATTGAGTGGCATGCCTGTGAGATGTGCGCCTACAACAGCAACACGAAAATGCTGTGCTGATGGTGCAGAAATGACTGAAGCTGTTGCAGGCAATGTTTTAGCTACTGCACCGAGGGGTAGTTGCAGATGGTTTTGCCATTTTTCGGCAAAATCTGCTAAAGCCGTATCGTGCCAAGCAGGTGCAATGAATGTGATTCCAAAAGGCAGCCCGTCGGCACAAAAGCCTGCAGGTACAGCGATGGCACTGAGGTCTGCTAAATTGGTAAAGTTGGTATAGGTGCCAAAGTGGCTATTATTTTCAATTGGCGATTCAGCCATTTCAGCCAGTGTGTGAATGGTTGGTGAGCTTGGCACCACTAAGGCATCAAACTGCGCTAAGGTTTGCTGAATGTCTCGAGCCAATTCTTGCTTTAAATATTCGGCGTTATAAGCATCAACCGCAGTATACTGCTGGCCTTTTTGAATAATTTCTAAAACTGTTGGATCAAAGTCGTGTACCGATGTTTCTAATAAGTCTGCAACTGCAGCAGTACGCTCTGCAACCCATGACCCTTGGTAAAGTTGGCTCGCCAATTGACTAAAAGCACTGAAATCAATTTCAGTCAGTTCTGCACCTAAGTTTTTTAATTCAATTAATGCTTGCTGAAATGCAACAACAGATTGAGCATCGCCAAAAAAATCTAATTGTTTTGGAATGGCTAAATTTAATTGTGCGCTGAACTTTGCAGGCGCTGTAGCAGGATTCACACGTGAATAACTGTCGGTTACATCAAAACCTTCCATAACTTCTGCCACTGCAGTTGCATCAGCGACGGTTAAGGCAAAAATTGAAATGCAATCGAGGCTCTTACAGGCAGGCAATAAGCCTGTATTTGAAAAGCGACCTTTGGTTGGCTTTAAACCAACAATATTATTAAATGCTGCGGGTATACGCCCTGAGCCTGCTGTATCTGTACCGAGCGCAATCGGGACTAAACCGCGCGCCACCACACTGCCTGAACCTGAACTTGAACCACCGCTTACAAAGTCAGAATTAAAAGTATTCGGCACAGCACCAAATGGCGAACGTGTACCCACTAAACCAGTAGCGAATTGATCTAAATTGGTTTTGCCTACAATAATCGCACCCGCTTGTTTTAAGCGTTGCACCACATAGGCATCTTCAGTTTTTATGTCCGTAAATAATTTGAATGCAGCCGTTGACGCAAAGCCCACCACATCAATATTGTCTTTAACAGCAATAGGCACACCAAATAAAGGCAAAGCAGTAGCATTCTCAATTTGTTTTAAAGCTTCAATCTGCGCAGTTAATTGCTCTATAGAGGCAATGGAAATCCATGCTGGATCTGCATGATCAAATTGCTCGACCAAGGCATATAAGTCTTCGAGTTGAATTGTGTTATTCGTGTAGCCCGCTTTCCATTCTGCTAAAGTCCAGCCTAAAGTTTTTATTGAGTTCATTGATGTGCTCATTCTTGTATCCAAGTTTGAATACTGTATTGCACACATCATGCCAAAATTAATTTTTTATTATTTTTCAATATCTTAATATTAAAAAAACAATCATTTCCCTATTTTATTTAGGCAATACAAAACGATAAGTGTTCTATTAAGTTTCCAAGCTCCACTATTTTGGTGCATGACTTTTATAAGCGTGTTTTCAATAGATTCTTTTCATTTAGATGCAGATATAAATACAGTGAAATTACTATTGCCACTATTTATAAGCTTTCAATTTAAAGTTTTGTATCACTTTTAATTTTCAATAAAAAGATTGAGAAATATTTTGAAATTTATGTGTTTGGAAAAAGATACATCAATATTGTTTTTTGAAATTGATTGGGATGAATAGAAATAGAGATATAAAAAAAGCAGTTGATTTGCAAAATTTAGTTAAAAAGTCAAAACTAAAAAATGGTGCGCTCAGCGGGACTCGAACCCACGCCACAGGCTTCGGAGACCTGTACTCTATCCAGTTGAGCTATGAGCGCTTATTTTGGATTGCGCACATCATAACAAAAAAAACTCTAAGGTAAAGCAACTATATAGATGTTAGGCTTTTTTCTGCTTAAGCTTTATACAACGTTCTATTTATAAAATGCAGAATTCCATACGATTTACTTGGTTTATTTGCCCCGATATCGCACAATACTCACACTATTTATAGAGTGAATTATTTATGACTGATGCACTAACGTTAAAGCAGCTGTCAAAAACCTATAAAAATGGGTTTCAGGCGCTTAAAGGTATTGATTTAACAGTACCCGAAGGTGAATTTTATGCACTGTTAGGTCCCAATGGTGCAGGAAAATCTACCACGATTAGTATTATCAGTTCACTAACCCGTAAAACTTCAGGCACTGTCGAAATTTTTGGGCACAATTTAGATACCCATCCCTCGCATGCAAAGCAGTGTTTGGGCGTTGTCCCTCAAGAATTTAACTTTGGTCAATTTGAAAAAACATTTGATATTTTGGTGACTCAAGCTGGTTATTACGGTATTTCTAAAAAGATAGCAGAGAAACGTGCAGAGGAATATTTAGAAAAGCTTGGCCTTTGGGAAAAACGTAGCACCCAAGCACGCATGCTATCGGGCGGTATGAAACGCCGTTTAATGATCGCTCGTGCCATGATGCATGAACCTAAACTACTGATTTTAGATGAGCCGACTGCTGGTGTTGACATTGAACTACGCCGTTCGATGTGGGATTTCCTCACTGAAATGAACGAAAAAGGCACGTCCATTATTTTAACGACACACTATTTAGAAGAAGCAGAAATGTTGTGTCGTCGAATCGCAATTATTGACCGTGGTGTGATTAAAGAAGACACCAGCATGAAAGGTTTTCTCAGTCAGTTAAATGAAGAAACCTTTATTTTCGATTTAGCCGAACCCATTGAACCGATCCATATAGAAATTATTGGTGTCCGTTTCAACTTAGTAGATCCTGTCACCTTAGAAGTCACTATGGATAAAGCCCATACCTTGAATGATTTATTCCAACTCATGGAATCTCAAGGTATTCAGGTTCGAAGTATGCGTAATAAATCTAACCGACTAGAAGAACTGTTTGTCCGTATGGTCGAAAAAAATCTTGAAGGTGCAGCACAATGAATTTTAACCAACTGTGTATCGCCCTCTACACCTTAGTGTATAAAGAAATTCGCCGTTTCATGCGTATTTGGCCGCAAACTCTTCTCCCACCGGCGATCACCATGAGTTTGTACTTTGTGATTTTCGGTAATTTAGTCGGTTCACGCATTGGGCAAATGGGCGGTTTTAGCTATATGCAGTTCATCGTGCCCGGCTTAATTATGATGGCGGTCATTACCAACAGCTATGCCAATGTGTCATCCAGTTTCTTTAGTGCAAAATTTCAAAAAAGCATCGAAGAATTAATCATGAGTCCAGTACCGTTACACATGGTGCTTTGGGGTTATGTGATCGGTGGTGTTTGCCGTGGTGTTTTAGTCGGCTTTATTGTCACAGCGATGAGCCTATTTTTTACTGAATTACACCTGACCAATATCTTCGTAACTATATATACAGTTCTCATTACTTCGCTACTGTTTTCTCTTGGCGGATTTATTAATGCTGTTTATGCAAAATCTTTTGACGACATTTCGATTATCCCGACTTTCGTCCTGACTCCGCTGACTTATTTAGGCGGTGTTTTCTATGCCATCTCATCACTGAGTCCTTTTTGGCAAAATCTCTCTTTAATCAACCCTGTCGTGTATATGGTCAATGCATTCCGCTACGGTATTTTAGGTCATAGCGATGTGAATGTCGGCATTTCACTGACAGTAATTACTGCATGTTGCGTTGTACTTTATGGCGTGGCGTATCATTTACTTTCTCGTGGTTCAGGAATGCGTGAATAATGAGTGTAGAACAATCCCTTTTAGGCAAAGACACCAATTACCCAACAGAATATCAACCTGATATTCTGTTTCCGATTGCACGTGCCACTGCACGTGAACAATATGCCCATGTGGAAGGCATCCGCCAAGGTACAGACTGGTGGCATGTTTTTGAAATTTCTTGGTTAAATGCTTCTGGTGTGCCTCAAGTCGCTATTGGCCGTTTAACTTTGCCTGCAAGTTCAGACAACCTCATCGAATCCAAATCTTTAAAGCTCTACTTTAATAGTATGAACTTTACCAAATTTGATTCTCAGGCAGCGTTTAAAGCAACCGTTGAAAAAGACTTATCTGCTGCAGCCAATGCCGCTGTGACTATTGATCTATTTCATGTTGATGAAGTTGAAATTTCAAAACCGCAAGGCATCTGTATTGATGACTTAGAACCCACCCAGTTAGAAAATCATCCAAATGCAGCTTTACTCGCTTTAGATGAAGATGCAGCGCAAGAAGAAGTTGAAATTCAACTTTATTCACATTTATTAAGAAGTAACTGTCCAGTCACGGGTCAACCTGATTGGGGAACGGTATTTATACGGTATAAAGGTACTAAGCCTTGTTATCGTAGTATTCTGGCTTATATTATTTCTTACCGTCAGCATAATGGTTTCCACGAACAATGTGTGGAGCAAATGTTTGCCGATATTTGGCAACATTTAAAACCAAGTCAGCTGATGGTATATGCTGCCTATACACGCCGTGGTGGATTGGATATCAACCCTTGTCGTGTATCGGATTTAACATGGATGCCTCGCCCCATTCGATTGGCGCGACAATAAAAAAATTGAGGTTAGTGATGCCATTTTTTGGTTTTATTCCTTCTGAGGAACTTCTAAGCAGTATCCAAAATGGTCACGCGAAAAAAAATTCGAGTGAACCACTTTATCCTTTACGTGATAAAACAGCTTTGCTGATTAATGAAGAAATCATTGGTGCAACTATATTAGCTCCTGTTCATCTGTTTCCTGCAAGCGATAAGCGCGACACAGCAGAAAAACTGGCTGGCTATGTCAAATCAACAGTCGCTGTATTGTTAAAGCAACTACTAGGTAAATCTCCGAATGATGTGGTGAAACAATCCATTGAATTTTCAGAACGAAGTTTATTTCAAGACGCGACTGGCACTTATCGTGTAGGTCTAAGTTTAGATGCAGGACTAGTCACTAACCTTAAAAATAGTTATGCGGAAATTAAATCGGGTGTAGATATAAATAAAGCTGCTTTTGGTGAACTGTATAAACAGTTTGCTGAAGCTGCAGTGCGTCATTTTATGAATGACTTTAATAAAACTCTCGATTTAGGCATGATTAAACGTAAAGCAGCCGATATCGGTTCTTCTGCTGTGATTAAAGCTATTCATATTGCAATTGATAAGATCTTCCCAAATTTAACCAAAGAAGAGCTAAGTGCCCTTGCAGAAGCACATGATGCGATGTTTAACAAATAAATCTCGCTTTTCGTCAAAACCTAGCTTTGGCTAGGTTTTTTTATGGCTAAACGCATAAAATCGAATCCCGATACAATGACTATATAGTCATGCAAACACAGTTCTAGAATTAAACAGATTTTTATTAAAAGAAAGACAGTACATTGATATCCACAATTTTTAAAAATCTACAAAGAACAGGAAGAACCTGAATATAGATCATATTTTAATGTGAGCCGTCATTTTGGCTTAAATTTCAATGCGTCCATTTTAATATTCAATCTCTTTCTTTTTTATCATTCAGTCTATATTTCTACTATATATAGCGACGTTTTCAACAGCATTGAAGCGCTGGCGAACAAAAACTATGTAATGAATAAACCACTGCTTGCATATGGGTGTTTTAGACCGGTACCTTTTTAATCCTGTCCCTTTATTTTTAGATATAACATTGCAACTTTTGTAGCTTCTAAACAGTATTTCGCAACGCGATAAAGTTTACTCGTTCTGCGTTTTTATGACGCATGAGTTTTAGAGTCATCTTTATTTCAAATGATTTGTGAATATTTGCAAGTTATGTAAATGAATATGTCACTTTTCAATATGTTAACTGCGAAAAAACCCTTTGCTTTGTCTTTTTTTGTATATCTATTTATGAAAGCATGCGCTGTCAGTGGTATCTTAGTTGCTATTGGTAACGTTTACCTTTAATGAGCTATGAAACCAGAAGGTCATCACAATTTTCAGGATCTTTTCCCCTCGAAATTTTGTTCATACTCATCGCTAAAGCAACTGGAAATTTTTTATTTATGCTAAATCGAAATTTTTATAAAAAACTATCACATATTGCCATTATGGCCGGTTCAATTTCACTGACCAGTTTTTGTCAGGCTAACGACTTCCAATCTCATCCGGCATATGCAAGCTTTAAACAAAATGCAATGCAAACCTATGGTCTGAGTGAAAATCAAATTGATTGGGCAATGCAAGGCAGTAAAAACCTACCCAACATTATTAGCATTATGAATAGACCTGGTGAATCAAAGCCTTGGTACCAATACAAAACCAATTTTTTAGCTGAAAGTACAATTCAACGCGGCGTTCGCTTCAAAAATCAATATGCCGACACTTTAAATCGTGCAGAACAACAATTTGGTGTGCCTCAATCCGTGATTTTAGGCATTTTGGGTGTTGAAACAGGCTATGGCAGCAATAAAGGTAATTTTATCACCCGTGATGCTTTGGCGACCCTTGGTTTTGGCTATGAACGCCGTGCGCAATATTTCCAAGATGAACTTGCTGCACTGATTGCTTGGTCATATAAAGATGGTGTTCCAACCAACTCTGTCGTCGGTTCATATGCAGGTGCTGTGGGTTATCCTCAATTTATGCCAAGTAACATTCCAAAATTTGGTGTGGACTACGATGGCAATGGTCATGTTGACCTGCGTAATTCGGCTGTCGATGCCATTGGTTCAATTGCAAATTATTTAGCAAATTATGGTTGGCAGCGTAATCAACCGATTGCTTTTGCTGCTCGCTATAGCGGAAACAACCCAGATGCTATTATTGCAAAGGATTTAAACCAGCCAACACCCTATGGTGTACTCAAGGCTCAAGGTGTAACCCCTATGAATCCATTGGTAAAAATCGATGATCTCGATTTAGTCAATGTCATCCAATTGCAAGATAGTTATGGACCAATTTATTACATCACTTATCCAAATTTTCAGGTCATTACAACCTATAACAAAAGCCGTATGTATGCGACTGCACTATGGCTTTTAGGCACTGAAGTTACCAGTCGATAAGACTGGTTTTTTCTTATAAAGCAAAAAAGTCAACAAATATTTTCACCAAAATGAGTATTTATTCGACATTTTACACACCTTGTTACATTATTGATTATTTTTTAACCAACTATTGTTAATTTTTTAGACATTTTCAAAGTATTTTAATTAAACACTAGACAGCCTATTAATGGCATGAATATTATCCATCTCGTTAAATATAGTTGCAAAAGTGAAATATCAGACGTGTTTACATGGATATCAGCGACTTAGTTGAACCAGTAAATATGCCATTGGGAGATAAACAATGCAGTCATCAATTATTAAATATGCCTTAGCGGTTGCCACGGCAGTTGCGCTAAGTCAGTCACAAGCTGAGATGGTTCAGTCATCATCATTTAATCATGATAATGACAACTCGCGTCTTGCAGCTCGTGTATTGAATAAAGAAGCTCAAAGCTTCAATTCAAACTTTACGAATTTAAGTAGCCTTTCAATCACTGAGCGTTCTGGCGATAAAATTCGTCGTCAAACAATCGCTGCTAAAATCGAAATTCCTGAAGATGAGCCTTCAGTGATTGAAAAGTTAAATACTGTTGCATCGAATACTGTTCGTAAGTTCACTCAAACAGGTACTGCTTCTTGGTACGGTCGTCAATTCCACGGTCGTAAAACAGCAAGCGGTGAAACGTTTGACATGAACGCACTTACAGCAGCACATCGTAGCCTGCCACTTAATTGCTTTATTCGTGTTACGAATCGCAATAATGGTAAAAGCGTCGTGGTAAAAGTAAATGACCGTGGTCCATTCCATGGCAATCGTGTTCTCGATTTATCTTATGGTGCTGCTAAGCAACTGGGTATTACCAGTGCGGGTACTGCAAACGTGAGTATTGAACGCGTAGACGGTCCAAATTCTTAATTCTCCAATGAAGTGACTGCATTTAACAGACCACGCCTAGCGTGGTTTTTTTATTTGTAGCCTCTTAGCCTTTCAAATCATCAGTAATCCTGATTTTGGCCCTTCCTCCATTCTTGTTTATATTGGAGTCCTTCCCCATGATTAAGGACTATCATGAAAACAATCAACGAATGGTTTGATGAATACAGCGAAAGTCATCAAAATAAAACCAATAAAATGATTCACTGGATTTGCGTACCCACAATTTATTTTTCAATCGTTGGCATATTGGCGCATTTTAGCGCGCTACTTACTGCTGTCTTACTTGCCTTAGCATTTATCTTTTACGCACGTTTAGACATTGTCCTTGCTGTTGCAATGGCCGCGTTAACATTAATCATGGCATGGCTAATTTGGGTGTTACCAGTTGGATATGGCTTTTATATCGCGCTCTTTATATTCGCATGGATTGGTCAATTTTATGGCCATAAAATTGAAGGTAAAAAGCCCTCTTTTTTCAAAGATCTCCAATTCCTCCTCATTGGCCCTATTTGGTGTTTAGATACATTTGCAGGAAAAGTACTTAGTAATTGGAAAACACGCCATAAATCGCAAATAAAGAGCATTTAAAGCATGATTAATTTCATAGATCTCTTTTTCACTTCTTCCACATCGGTTTTCTTCATATTTGATGCTTAAAACCCTATTGTTTATAGGTGTATTTATCTTTGGTTTTTCCAATCATTTTTTCTATTTATACAACCAAAAAGCCAGTGTTTAAACACTGGCTTTTACTCAATATGATTAATCCAATTTTATGTTTATAGCTTCATCTGAATCATGATCATTTAAATGACTAAAGTTAAAAACGACTACGTGATTTTTATTGATAGGTTTTACCTTGATGCTTTAACCAACCATCTTGATGACGTCCATTCGGATCGTGATGTGTCCAATGCATCACACCACCCTTATCTGAATATTCGTATTCACCGTAAAATTGAACTATATCGCCTTTTTGCAAGTTATCAATTCGTGGAGCAAGATCGATATTATGCGCGACCAAAAGCGTTTGACCATTATTTAAGGTCAAAATGAACTTTTGATGGCGACTACCTTCATTATCATCTCGTAGTACCGCTTTGACTTGACCTGCACCCTCAACCTGAACATTACTGAGTTTATTTTTAAATGCATGCGCAATAATATCTTCAGCACTCTGCCCTTTTTGTTGAGCATCTGCGGGTTGTACTGGTTCTATTTGTGGCTGTGAGTTTTGTTCCGCTGTCGTCTGAACTTGTGCAGTTTTTTGTTGTTGTAAATCGATTCCGAAATAAGCGGCTGTAAGCGCAACAATAATTCCGCCGATGGTTAAATTTGTTTTGTTTGCCATAAGATAGTTTAAATCTAAATTTTCAACTCATTATAGTCATTAATATGGATAAAAATAGAATCTATGCACAAGAATGCACACAATATAAAGTTTAAATAGCTTTGAAATCAGTAAAGCTACAGCCATAAAAAAAGCCCTCTAAAACGAGGGCTTTTTTCTACAAATAATCAGAGATTATTTTGCAGCAGCTTGAGCAGCAGCAACTTCTTCAGCGAAAGAAAGTTCAGCTTTTTTCTCAATACCTTCACCAACTTCGAAACGTACGAAGTTAGCAACAGTAGTACCAGTTGCTTTAAGAACTTCTGCAACTTTCTTATCGTTGTCGATAACGTACATTTGGTTCTCAAGAACAACTTCGTTCAAGTATTTCTGAACTGAACCAGTTACCATTTTTTCAACGATGTTTGCTGGTTTACCAGATTCAATTGCTTTCGCTTCAGCAATTTCTTTTTCTTTAGCGATAAGTTCAGCAGAAACGCCAGCTTCGTTTACAGCAACTGGGTTGAATGCAGCGATGTGCATAGCCAAACCTTTACCAGTTTCAGCATCACCAGCGTATGCAACTACAACACCGATTTTTAAACCGTGTTTGTAAACTGCAAGGTTGTCGCCTTCAACGATTTGAGCACGACGTACTTGGATGTTTTCACCGATTTTTTGAACAAGCGCGATACGAGCTTCTTCAACAGTAGCACCATCTTCAAGTTTCAATTCAGCAATTTGAGCAACGTCAGTTACACCAGCAGCAAGCGCAGCAGCAGCAACTTTAGCAGAGAAACCAGCAAAGTTTTCGTCTTTAGCAACGAAGTCAGTTTGACAGTTAACTTCTAAAAGGATTGCTTTATTACCTTCTTGAGCGATAGTGATCGCGCCGTCAGCAGCAATGTTACCCGCTTTTTTAGCAGCTTTAGCTTGACCAGATTTACGAAGGTTGTCGATCGCTAATTCGATGTCACCGCCCGCTTCTGTTAATGCTTTTTTACATTCCATCATTGCAAGACCAGTACGATCGCGCAATTCTTTAACCATGCTTGCTGTAACTGCAGTCATGTTAATCTCCTAAATACGGTAGAAAATGAATTCTTTTTTAGAACAGAAACGGCCCAGAGCTGTCTCTTGGGCCGTCTGCATACATGACGCTTACTTTGCCACCATCACGTGTCGCAAAAATGACAAGCTTACGTCAAACGCATTAAGCCTCAGAAGCAGGAGCTTCTTCGCCTTTAGCTTGTGCATTTGCTTGTGATTGAGCGTATTCTTTACCAGCAAGAATCGCATCAGCCATAGCAGAAGCGTAAAGAGTAACTGCACGGATCGCATCGTCGTTACCAGGGATAACGTAGTCTACGTTGTCTGGGTTAGAGTTTGTATCAACGATACCGATAACAGGAATACCAAGGTTTTTAGCTTCTTTAATTGCAATTGCTTCGTGATCAACATCGATTACGAATAATGCGTCAGGTAAACCACCCATGTTTTTAACGCCGCCAAGAGCGCGTTCAAGTTTTTCCATCTCACGAGTACGTTCTAAAGCTTCACGTTTAGTAAGTTTAGCGAAAGTACCGTCAGTAGATTGAGTTTGAAGATCTTTTAGACGGTTGATTGACTGGCGAAGAGTTTTCCAGTTAGTCAACATACCACCCAACCAGCGGTGATCAACATATGGTTGACCTGCACGTTGAGCTTGTTCACGGATGATTGCAGAAGCTGCACGTTTTGTACCAACGAACAAAACTTTGTTCTTTTTGCTAGCCAAGTTGTTAGCAAAGTTCAAAGCATCATTTAACGCAGGAACAGTGTGCTCAAGGTTGATGATGTGAATTTTGTTGCGCGCGCCGAAGATGTATTCGCGCATTTTTGGATTCCAAAAACGTGTTTGGTGACCGAAGTGTGCGCCTGCTTGAAGAAGGTCGCGCATGCTTACGTTGTAATCTGCCATTTTCTTTACCTTAAAGTTTGGGTTAGGCCTCCATATACCCGCATTCTCCACCTAAAAAGGCACCCAGAGAAATGTGTCGATATATGTGCGGATTTTATTGCCCCATCGCACAAAGCTCGTGAAAGATATTCACGAAAAAGCATTTGATAAAATGGGCGGCTATTTATACCATAGTCACATACAAATTTCCAAAAGTTTTTAGAGATCATGAACAGTACTTACGAAGCTCCACGTCGATTAATTAAAACTCCTGACGAAATTGAAAAAATGCGCGTCGCGGGTCGACTGGCGGCAGAAGTTTTGGATATGATCAAACCGCATATTGTTCCAGGTGTGACTACCCTCGAACTTGATACGATTTGTCATGACTATATTGTCAATAAACAAGAAGCTATTCCTGCTTGTTTAGGTTATGGCGCTGCGCCGGGTCGTCCAGCATTTCAGCACGTGATCTGCACTTCAGTGAACCATGTGGTGTGTCACGGTATTCCATCTGAAAGCAAAAAGTTAAAAAAAGGTGACATTTTAAACATCGATGTCACTGTGATTAAAGATGGTTACCACGGTGATACCAACATGATGTACATCGTGGGTGGTGAAACCACTATTTTAGCGAATCGTTTATGTAAAGTTGCCCAAGAAGCCATGTACCGTGGTATGGCGGTAGTAAAACCGGGCGCAACCATGGGTGATATTGGTAATGCTATTCAACAATATGTGGAATCAGAACGTTTTGGCGTTGTACGTGAATATTGTGGTCATGGTATTGGTACCGTTTTCCATGACGAACCACAAGTTTTACACTACGGTCAACCCAATACAGGTATGATCTTAGAAGAAGGCATGACCTTTACCATCGAACCAATGGTGAACGGTGGTGACTGGAAAACCAAACTTCTTGGCGACAAATGGACTGTCGTTACTAAAGATCATAGCTTGTCTGCACAGTACGAACATACGCTACTTGTAACAAAAAATGGTGTAGAAGTGCTAACTGCTCGCCCTGAAGAAGATTTATCGCGTTTTGTTCAATAAGCAAAGTATTTGAAGCACAAAATTTTATTAAAAATGGTCACACATGTTGTGGCCTTTTTTAGGCCTTATTTTTGTCCGTGACTTTAAGAATTTTCCATAAAATTTGATTAAAAATTTAAGTAACTCAATGTAAATTTTCTCAATTATAGGGCTAGGATGGAATATCACACTTTTTTGCACATTGTTGATTTTGCCACTCCCCATTACTGTGCATTTAAGCTAAGATAGTGTGCTTTTTATTTTTTAATCCCTATAAGAAGGAATACTGCCGTGGACGTACGTCTGTCTGATCGTGTAAATAGCATCAAACCGTCCCCTACACTTGCTGTTACTAACAAAGCTGCTGAATTAAAAGCTGCTGGTAAAAACGTAATTGGTTTAGGCGCAGGTGAACCGGATTTCGATACCCCACAACACATCAAAGATGCTGCAATTGCTGCTATCAACAATGGCTTCACTAAATATACAGCTGTTGACGGTACTCCAGGTCTTAAAAAAGCAATTATTGCTAAATTAAAACGCGACAATAACCTTGATTACGCTGCAAACCAAATCTTGGTTTCTTGTGGTGGTAAACAATCTTTCTTTAACTTGGCACTTGCTTTGTTAAATAAAGGTGACGAAGTAATTATCCCTGCTCCTTACTGGGTAAGCTACCCAGACATGGTGATCATTGCTGAAGGTACTCCTGTAATCGTGAAATGTGGTGAAGACCAACGTTTCAAAATTACGCCTGCTCAATTAGAAGCTGCAATCACTGACAAAACTCGTTTAGTGGTTCTAAACAGCCCTTCTAACCCAACAGGTATGATCTACACTAAAGAAGAATTACTTGCTTTAGCTGACGTTCTACGTAAATACCCAGAAGTTTTAGTTGCTTCTGATGATATGTACGAACCAATCCGTTGGGACGACGAATTCTACAACATCGCAACAGTTGCACCAGACCTTTACGATCGCGTAATCGTTCTTAACGGTGTATCTAAAGCTTATGCAATGACTGGCTGGCGTATTGGCTACGCAGCGGGCCCTGCTAAACTTATTGGTGCGATGAAAAAAATCCAATCTCAATCAACTTCAAACCCAACTTCTATTTCACAAGTTGCTGCTGAAGCTGCATTGAATGGCCCTCAAGACGTTCTTGAGCCAATGATTGAAGCATTCAAACGCCGTCACGACCTAGTTGTGAAAGGCTTGAACGACATCAACGGTATTACTTGCCTTCCTGCTGATGGTGCATTCTATGCATACGCAAACATCCGTCCATTGATTCGTGCAAAAGGTTTAAAATCTTGCACAGAATTCTCTGCATGGTTATTGGAAGAAACTGGTGTTGCAGTAGTTCCTGGTGATGCGTTCGGTCTAGGTGGTTATATGCGTATTTCTTATGCAACTGCAGACGAAGTTCTTGTAGATGCGCTTGCACGTATTAAGAAAGCTGCTGACTCAATCGAAGGCGTAGACGCTGCGATTGCTTCAATTGCTGCTGAAAAATAATTTGATCTAAAGATCAAATCAAAAAAACCCGCGATATTCGCGGGTTTTTTTATACTCATCAAAAAATAAATTAATACGCTTCACTTCTACACGCTTTTGATCAATTTTTTTTCGCGGTTCAAACTAAATAACAAAGCTCATCCAGCCCATTTGACTTCCTTCAAATCGACTTAAATATTAAAAAACCAAACGATAAAACCTAAAACTAATCTTCATATTCAAATCTTTAGTTTGCATTCTTTTTACGTTTTCAGCTATGTTATTTAAATAAGTTCCATTTTAGAACCCAAAACAACCACAAAACTAACCTATCCAGAGATATACCAATGAACATCAAAGAAATGACTGGACTAGAAATTTTAAAGGCAATGATGCAAGGCCAAATTCCACCTGCAAGCATTAGTGAAATTATTCCAATGCAACCCAAAAAGATTGAACAAGGTAATGTAGAGTTTGTTGTAAAAGCCGATCAGCGCCATTTAAATCCACTTGGTGGTGTGCATGGTGGCTTTGCAGCAACAGTCTTAGATACAGTTACAGGGTGTGTCGTACACTCAGCATTAGAAGCTGGTATAGGCTATGGCACCATTGATCTCAATATAAAAATGTGTAGACCTATCCCTAAAAATCAAGATTTAACCGCAATAGGCCATTTAATTAATATCAGCAAAAATTTAGGAATTTCTGAAGGGAAAATTATTGATGACAATGGCAAACTTTATGCACATGCAACTGCAACCTGCATGATTATACGTCCTTAATATTTTTATTTTTCTGCTCTCAATTCAATGCGAGCAGATGATGATTCAAACTTAAATTGCTGAATGTAAGGCACGAATTAATTGGCCTTCGCTTAGATCAATGCGATTACTGCCCTTTTGAAAGCAGTAATATTTTAAAGCACTATCTAACTCAACACGAAGTTCCCGTTGTTCTGAAATAGACCATACTTTAGAACGATTTGAGCCTGATAATGCATTACCTGCCAATTGGTATAAATACAAGTCTTGCTTGCGTTGCAAAGGCACACGACGACCATCATCTTGATGTTCAAAACGTAAATGACATGGCGCGTTGATCAACCATTTTTCACTAAACCACAGTTGTAATAAATCACCCAATGCCAAGTCACGTCGACCCAAAGGCCAAACGTCAACGTATGCACCTTCGACAGGTGTTTGATATTGCTCTTGGTTACTAATAATAGAAAGATAGTTTTCTTGATAAAAAGTAAAGTTTGAAAAAATCTGAGAAATAGTCAGCGTATTCATTCGCTTTCTCCTGTTTAGCCATTTTAGTGCTGGCAAGTTGGGTTTAAATCCACACTGTTTAAACATATGTTTAAACGCTCTGTTGTTGCATTCAGACTATCAATTGAATTTTTTCTTTGCAAGCCTAAGATTCATTTTTTCTAAAAAATCATTCTTTTTGTTCAAATAAAAAACATCTATCACGCATTTCTCCTCATATTCGTATTTTTAGCTTGACCCTCCTCAAAATCTGCTTATAATCGCATTCAGATTCTCCAATAGCTCAGTCGGTAGAGCGACGGACTGTTAATCCGCAGGTCCCTGGTTCGAGCCCAGGTTGGAGAGCCAAATTCTAAAGCCCATTTATTTAAATGGGCTTTTTTAATGCCTATGATTTACATATAATCTATAAGTCATTGTCATTAAAATAAAAAAATGTTCATTCAAGTTGATGCTGAATCAAATAAAACTGCCTTAAGACACTACCTCACTGCATTCATTTTTCTTTTAATTATTATCAGCCCATTTGCAATTTATTTGGTGAGCTGCACACCCGAAAGTGAAATTGAGCAACATTTCAAAACGCCACCCAATTTATATAATAGTGAAACCCACACCCTTCTTGACAGCAGCCTACAATGGTTGATTCCACCTCAGCAGATTCAAAATCACAATACTATTCCGGAAATATCTGAATCTGTATTGAACGAGATGACAGAAGGACAATATTGGGCGAGCACACCGATTACACTGCAAAACCAATCCGATCAACTGTATGTTCATATTGATTTTGCAGGTCAGCAACAAACTCGAAAAGATCTTGAAATTTCGGTACTGCCGTTATGTATTGTTCACGAAAAAGAAACACCATGTATGAAAGCTGGGTTAAATGCAAGTGGACAACTCTTTAACATCTCAACTCAAACAAATACGAAATATCACACATTGGAAACCAATAAGTCTTGGATGTTTTATGGCCATGATTTCCAAGAAAATTATATTATTCCACCGCAAGCCACACTCAAATTTTTAGTTAAAGCCAACATCCCTGAACACTTAACCCTGCAATGGCTTCGCCTAAGCATCAGTAGTAGCCCCATTGTTGAGAAACAGCAAAATTTTATGCTCATGACGCAAAAGAGTATGAAAATAAAATATGCACTTGCTCTATTGCCACTCTTCATTTTAGCTTTGATGCACATTTTTCAAGGGTTTGAAAGCCTTCGTAATTTATCTATCGGCGCACTTTCAGCACTTTTATTTGTAATCAACACCATCATTTGGGATATCCACTATATGGTGATTGGTTGTCTGATTTTATGTTTTGCAAGTGTCTGTTATTGTTTTGAGAGCCGATATTATCGATTGCTTTATTTAACGGGTTATTTACTAATTGCAGGCTATTCGCAGCAATATTATGGTGGTTTTAATAAACACTTCTTCACCCAAACCAGTTTAATTTTATTGATAGGTTTATCGATGTTTTATCTTGAACCTAAAGATAGCTAAATCATTTTCATAAAAAAGCTCCGCAAATCGCAGAGCTTTTTCTCTTTTAATCACCTTAGATTACATTAAAGCTCAAAGTATATTTATATCGTTTTAATGTATCGCCTTTCATTTCAAAAGGCTGTTGATAATCGATTTTCAGTAAATACTGACCACAATCTGATAGGTTAAAATTTAAGTTTCCATCTTGATCAGTTTTAAGCGTTTTATAAACTTTTCCTTCACGGCTGTAATCCGTTGTTTGCTGCAAAATTTCAATCTGCAAACCCGCAACCGCCTTTTTCTGATCTAGCACTTTCAGTTGTACTGGCTCATTTTGCATAATGGCATTCGGATGAGTTTTAAATTGCACATCAAAGCCATCATGCAAATGATTCACCACTTGTGTAGACGTTACACGGCGCGATACAAAAGTTTCAATGATTTCTTGAGTTTGAATACTTTTGATTTGCGACTTTTTAGTCAACTCAGCTGTATAAATGACATTTGCATTCGCTGTTTTTTGAGGATCACGCACACCATTGATTAACGCTTTCCACTGCTTTTGATCATAAGCAAAACGCGCTGTACTTCCCTGCTTTTCACCACGAATACGATACGTGCCATCTTGCTTATTCTCTAAACTATAACTGCTGACCGTTTGCGTTTTTACCCAATCGGCATCTGTTAAATGCAGCTTATCACCTGATGGTGTATGTACATGGAAATTAAAGTTTTTAATGGCTATTTCAGAAACAAACGGATTGTCATAAAAACCAGAAAGAATGGCACTATGATTATTAAATGTTTGATAGTTTAATGGCGCCACATAAGGATAATGCGCTTCAGCCTGACCAACCGCACACAAAGCGATACAGAGTAAAGTGAATTGTAATTTCATATTAAAGAAGTGAGCTTAAATTGTTTGATTCATAGAGATCGTTTCATTTTAGATTCACCCAAGATAATTGTAAATAATTCTTATTATCATTTATTTTAAGTGCATAAAAAATCCCCCATTTTGGAGGATTATTTTATCAAGCGGCTTTGACTGGCACACCACTATGAAAGCGGAATAAATCATCTGGGCTGCTAATCAGATTTTTTTCAACTTCACGAATATGCTCAATACGCATCTGAATATCTTCTTTCGGGTTCTTTAGCTTATTGGTCGTCGCCACATCCATGGCCAATGCTAAATAGTCCTCATAATGGCGTGATTCAGACTTTAGCAAATAGCGGTAGTAACGCCCCAACTCTTCATCCACATGTGGTGCAAGCGCATAGAAACGCTCACATGACCGTGCTTCAACAAATGCGCCAATCACCAAGATATCAATTAACGCTTCTGGCTCATAAGTCCGCACTTCTTTGCGTAGGCCACCTGCATACCGTCCAGCACTGATTGCAGTCCATTCCTGACCACGTTTTGCCATCAGTTCCAGCACTTGCTCATAGTGCAGCATTTCTTCACGTACTAGCTGTGCCAGTTTGATTTGTAAATCCGAGAAAAAACTATAACGAAACATCAAATTCATTGCTGTACTTGCTGCTTTCTTTTCACAATTGGCATGATCCTGCATCAGGATATCCAAATTATTTAAAGCTTCATCTAGCCATGCTTTTGGTGTTTCACACCCCAAGAAGCCAATGACTGGCTTCATTAGGGCATCATAATCAATATTTGACATATACTTTACTTAAAAATTAACGTGCAGATTTAATCGCAGCTTTCATTTGTTTTACAGACTGTGCCAATCCAATAAACACTGCATCAGCAATAATCGAGTGACCAATATTCAATTCATGAATTTGAGCAATGCGCGCAATCGGAGTGACATTGTCAAGATTTAAGCCATGACCAGCATTCACAATCAATCCTTTAGATGCCGCATATTCAGCACCTCGAATAATACGTTCCAGCTCTGCTTTCTGCGCTTCAGGTGTTTCAGCATCTGCATATGCACCTGTATGCAACTCAATCGTAGGCGCACCACAGGCAATCGCTGCATCAATTTGAGCAAAGTCAGCATCAATAAATAATGAAACTTCGCAACCAATCGCCGCGAGTGCTTGAGTCGCGTTTTTTACATCTTCAAAATGCCCAACCACATCTAGACCACCTTCAGTCGTGACTTCTTCACGCTTTTCAGGAACAAAGCATACATGATGCGGCTGAATCTCTTTGGCAAATTCAACCATTTCATTGGTCACTGCCATTTCAAGGTTCATATGGGTTTTTAATACAGAACGCATACGACGTACATCATCATCTTTAATATGGCGACGATCTTCACGTAAATGCAGCGTAATCCCTTCCGCCCCCGCTTGCTCACAAATAATTGCGGCATTCACAGGATCTGGATAAGTTGTCCCACGTGCATTTCGTAGTGTTGCCACATGGTCAATATTTACACCAAGCAAAGCTGCCATAATTCTTTCCTAATGACGTTGAGTTTGATAATTCTGTATCCACAATTGACGACTTTTTAATGGACGATCGCCAAGCAAGGAAGTAATCATTTGTCGGTACAACTTAGACAGTAATTGTAACTGTTCAGGATTAAATTCCCCACCTTTTTCATAATCACACATACTTAAAATATGTTGACCTGACAATGTTGCGCGTGAGGCTTTAATGACAGGTTGAAAACCTTCGTTTAAATGAAATTGATAATTTTCATGAGGCTGAATTTGCTGTTGATTTGCATCAGTTGAAAAATCCAACGCAAAACCCAACTCTTCAAGCAGCACATGCTCAAATTGTCTAAGGATTTGCCGTAAGAATAGATCTGGGTGGGCCTGGACAGATATGCATTGAAGTTTTTCCAAGGTGTGTGCATATTGAGCAAATGTCTCAGGCATCTCAACCTCTAACGGACATAGCCTCAATAAAACTTCATTTAGATAAAATCCTGAAAAAAAAGCATCACCAAAAAAGAAAATCGGTTGATTTACAATTTCGAGTTTACTAAAGTTTTTAAGTTCGGACTTACCAGATGCTTGCAAGCAAATTGGTTGATACTGGGGAGGTGGCGTTTGCCTGAGAATACCATCAATTCGACCATGCTCCTGAGTAAACAAGTGCACAATATGACTTTTTTCACGATATTTACGATGGTGAATTAAATAACCATGCAGTATCTCATTACGCATGATTTGAAATATTAATCCTTGTCTTTCTTTTTCTTGTCGTCTTCATCTTCATCCCCATCTGGAATGACTGCACCCACAACTGCAGCAGTACCTTTAACCACGCCTTTTGTGGTTTTATAAGCCACTTTGACAGGAACAGTAACGATTTTATGAATACACCCTTGTAGAAACAAAACACATGCAACTACGGCCAATACTTTCATCATTACTCTTCCCTCAAAGTTTGTTATTTAACGATTAGATATCGCTATAACCTAAGCTTTTCAATGCACGCTCATCATCAGACCAACCGCCTTTGACTTTCACCCAAAGCGTCAACATGATCTTTTGCTCGAACATTTTTTCCATATCTACACGTGCATCCATACCGATTTTCTTCAGTTTGGCACCCTTCTCACCAATAACAATGGCTTTTTGGCCAGAGCGATCGACAAAAATCGTCGCATCAATATAGGTACACGCCGCTTTAGGACGACCAGTTTTTGGATTAACTGTTGCCTCTTCTGTTTTAAACGACTCAATTTGAACCGTTAAATCATAAGGAAGCTCTTCACCCAATTGACGCATGATTTTTTCACGGATAATTTCAGACGCAAGGAAACGCTCTGAACGATCCGTTAATTGCTCAAGTGAATACAGTGGTGGTTGGAATGGTAAATATTTCTCAATCGTGCTGCGCAAATGATCTAAATTTGCACCACGTAATGCTGATACAGGAACAATTTCTGCAAAATTCATTAATTTTGCACGCTCTTGTATCAATGGTAATGCATGGTTTTTATTCTCTAGTGTATCAATTTTATTGATCACAAGAATCACTGGCATATCGGCATTTTTTAGCTTTTCTAACACTAAATCATCATTCTGTGTCCATTTGTCTGCATCAATCACAAACAAAACTAAGTTCACATCACGAAGTGCAGAATGTGCCGCACGGTTCATCATTTTATTGATGGCACGGACTTCTTTTTTGTGCATCCCAGGGGTATCTACAAATACCGCTTGAGATTTTTCGCGTGAGTCAATACCCACAATTTTATGACGTGTGGTCTGTGGTTTACGAGAGGTAATGGAAAGTTTTTGACCCAAAATATGGTTCATCAACGTTGATTTACCCACGTTTGGACGACCAACAATCGCCACAAACCCACTTTTAAAATCGGCAGGAATTTCAGTGCCTTGTGCACTAAAAAACTGACTAATTAAATCGTTACTGTCGCCTTGCGACTCGTGATCAGCATCTACGTGATCGGAATGAGTAGTCATTAAGACTTTTTCTCCAAAATTTCTAAGATTTCTGCCGCTACTGCCTGTTCAGCAAAGCGACGGCTTGAACCTTCACCGTATTTAACAGGGAGCCCTTCAACTGTACATTCAACTTTAAAATGTTGGTTCGGAGCATCACCCTGAATATCTACAACCTCGTAAACCGGGAGAGGTTTTTTACGTGCTTGTAAATACTCTTGCAAACGTGATTTAGGATCTTTCAGTTGATCAGTTGGTTCAATATGATCTAAATATGGCACATACCATTTAAGAACAATCGGTTCCAGAATTTTTAAATCCTGACAATCGACATAGATTGCACCAATGATCGATTCAACGGTATCCGCAAGTATAGACTCGCGATGATGACCGCCAGATTTCAACTCACCTGTACTCAAGATTAATTCTTGACTGAGTTTTAAGTCATTGGCAATTTTTCCTAGCGCTTCCTGACGAACCAGTGTCGCACGCATACGCGTTAGACGCCCTTCATTTTCATGCGGGTAGGCATGGTATAGATAATTAGCAATTATCATACCCAACAATGAATCGCCCAGATATTCTAGGCGTTCATAATTGTATTTATGGCTCACCGATCGGTGGGTCAAGGCCAGTTGTAACAATTCAGGTTGTTTAAACTGATAACCGATACGACTTGCTAAACGAGCTTCATTTAGCTTGGACTGAGCTTTGATCAAAACTTTTCTCGAACTTCAACACAATATCAATATTCAATAAGAAAGGTTTTCTTATTTCATAATTTTTTTCCACGCGTAAACCATTATCATTGTTTACTTGTGCAATATCTGAAAATTTAATATCAATCATATTCATATTAAATCGTTTATCCATTTCCTTTACAAATCCAGCTGGACTAATATTCTTAGGAGCACTAACAAGTTGCTCACGGATCTGACTATTAATCATCCGATCCTCAAAATATGGCCCCCATACTGCAATTGCAACCTTCGCCATAAATGCAAAACCAACTACAGCTAACATTATAGCTAAATAAGACGTTCCCCGTTGATGTCTCATTTTATATTCCTATTTTTATAGACTAATCAATACTGCCATTACGACTAAATGAAGGCAGTTTTAAACCAGGTTCCTTATGCATCCACTTGTAAAAAGCACGTCCAGTGAGGTTTTCTTCAGGCACAAAGCCCCAAAAACGACTGTCCGCACTTTGATCACGATTATCCCCCATCGCGAAATAGTGACCTTCAGGAACCTTAACTTCCCAATATAAACCATTTTCTGTTGAATATTTACCATTTTCAACATAGTTGATAAATGGCGCTTGGCGCGCAACATTGACACCTTCAAGCTCGCGCATAGTAAACGTATGCTTACCCATAGTTTCTTTATGATAAATCGATGTAGGTGTGTCGAGTTGATCTTTTTCACGGCTAAATTCAACTGGAACTTTTGCCACTTTCTGACCATTCACACTCAGTTGACCATGATCATAAACAATATGATCCCCTGGCAAACCGACCACACGTTTAATATAGCTAATGGTTGGTTGTGGTGGATAACGGAATACAATTACATCTCCACGTTCAGGCTCACCAACATCAATAATTTTTTTATTAATAATAGGTAATCGTACGCCATACTGATATTTATTCACCACAATAAAATCACCTGTCTCTAAGGTTGGCACCATAGAGTCAGATGGAATATTAAATGGCTCATATAAGAATGAACGCATCACCAAGACTATCGCTAGAATCGGCCAGAAATCATAAGCCCATGCGATAACGACATTTTCATTCCCCTTACCTTTAGTCTGCCGTTGCTTCCAAACAAACTTATCCAATAGCCAAATTAAGAAAAAAATGACTGTGGCAGGAACAAGGATCAAATTAAAGTCAAAATCCATGAGCTCATAAACCTCTATTTATTATCTTTCTACTTTCAATACAGCAAGGAACGCTTCTTGTGGGATTTCGACGCTGCCCACTTGTTTCATACGTTTCTTACCTTCTTTTTGTTTCGCAAGAAGTTTCTTCTTACGCGACACGTCACCACCATAACATTTAGCCAAAACGTTTTTACGCATCGCTTTTACAGTTGAACGTGCAATGATTTGTGCACCAATCGCTGCTTGAATAGCCACATCGAACATTTGACGTGGAATTAAATCTTTCATTTTTTCCACAAGTGCAATACCACGATGGCGAGCATCTTGTCGGTGGCAAATCATGGCCAAGGCATCAACCTTTTCACCGTTGATTAACACATCCACCTTAACTAGAGATGAACTCTCAAAACGCACAAAGTTATAGTCTAACGATGCAAAACCGCGTGAACATGATTTCAATTTATCAAAGAAATCCATCACTACTTCAGCCATTGGAATTTCAAACGTAATGGCCACTTGGTTCGCCATAAACTTCATATTCTTTTGAACGCCGCGACGTTCAACACATAAAGTCATCACATTACCCAAGTATTCTTGCGGTACTAAAATGTGACATTCAGCAATTGGCTCACGTAAATCTTCAACTGTTGAACCATCCGGCATTTTAGAAGGACTATCGATGTAAATAGTTTGACCATTTTTCATCACCGCTTCATAAATTACGGTTGGTGCTGAAGAAATCAGGTCAAGATCATACTCACGCTCTAAACGCTCTTGTACGATTTCCATGTGCAGCATACCCAAGAAGCCACAACGGAAACCAAAACCGAGTGCATCCGAACTTTCAGGTTCAAAGAATAATGCGGAGTCATTAATTTGCAGTTTGTGCAGCGCTTCACGGAAGGGTTCAAATTCACTTGAATCGATTGGGAATAAACCTGCATAGACCTGTGGTTTCACTTTTTTGAAACCCGGTAAGCTTTCAACTTCTGGTGTAGTTGCCAAGGTAATCGTATCACCAACTGGAGCACCAAAAATATCTTTAATACCCGCAATCACGAAACCAACTTCACCTGCTTCGAGCATGTCAGTTTCTGTATGTTTAGGATTAAAAATACCTACTGAGGTGATAATGTGCGTTTGACCAGTTGATTTCATCAACATTTTATCGCCTTTACGCACACGACCTTCTTTAATACGAACTAAAGAAACCACGCCCAAATAGTTGTCGAACCAAGAGTCAACAATTAAGGCTTGTAATGGTGCATTACGATCGCCTTCGGGTGCAGGAATGACATTGACTAGTGTTTCAAGCACCCCTTCAATGCCTAGACCGGTTTTAGCTGAACATGTAGGTGCTTCAGTCGCTTCGATACCAATAATGTCTTCAATTTCTTGAATAACACGCTCTGGCTCTGCTTGCGGCAAATCAATTTTATTTAAAACAGGTAGGACTTCTAAACCTTGTTCAATTGCTGTATAGCAGTTAGCAACAGACTGTGCTTCGACACCTTGTGCAGCATCGACAACCAACAGTGCACCTTCACATGCAGCAAGTGAACGTGAAACTTCATAAGAAAAGTCAACGTGCCCAGGTGTGTCAATGAAGTTGAGTTGGTATTCTTCACCGTTAGGATGAGTGTAATACAAAGTCACAGACGTAGCTTTAATCGTGATACCACGCTCACGTTCTAATTCCATAGAATCTAGAACCTGTGCCTGCATTTCACGATCTTGCAGGCCACCACAAGTTTGAATAAATCGGTCGGCAAGCGTCGACTTACCATGGTCGATATGCGCAATGATCGAGAAGTTACGAATGTTTTTTATATCAACAGATTTTTTAGCTTGCGCCATGGGCTACCTTGGAAAAATAAAAGCGCTATGCATGCAATTCTTTATGCATAGCAAAAGCCGAATAGAAATTGCCGAGGATTATAGCAGATGGATTTTTCAAAGTATCGAAAATAATGCATTGCTTTTATGCTAACCACTTTTCCTGCGTGTACAACTTAACTAGTCTTCGCATTAATATGAGGTTTCAATTAAAACTCAGAGATCATAAGCACTAAAATCAAGCGGATTTATGCTATCTGCGATGGGTCGATAAGCTTGGGTAAATGTTGGCGACATGCGCTTTGGACGGCCTGTAGCAATTTCAATGCATGCCCACTGTGTATTGCCTGTAAATAATATCGCTTTGTCTTTAGGGCGGTAAAATACGTACTGCCGAAACGAATACAATGCATTGATATCATTTAGCCAAGTTCGTAAAATAATCTCCTCACCTTCGAGCGCTGCTTTACGATATTGCACATGATGCTCAACAGCGACCATAGCATGCTTCAATTCAATATATTCTTTTAAGCCTAAACCCAAAGCTTCAATATGTGCTGTCGCGACATCTTGCATCCAACTGACGTACACCACGTTATTCACATGATTTAATGTGTCGATATGTTCAGCTTGAACTGTAATTTTTAAATCAAAGATATCGCTCATAGCGTCCTGCAAATTTTAAATTGTGGCCCACAGTCTACCCATTTTTATCTAAGGGTGAATTGCAAAAACGCTAAAGTTAAAAAACCACTCGCTTGGAGTGGTTTTCATTTAGTAACTCATTACTGAATACGCATGCCCACAATCGCACGCTGCCCCTGACGAATCAAAGAAACACGTGCAATGCTACCATTTTTCAACTCAGAAATAACTTTCACAAAATCTTCAGCATTGTTTACGACTTTATTATTAACTTGGGTGACAACATCCCCCGGCTGAATTCGTGCTTGTGAAGCTATACCTCCTGCACGTACATCTTGAATTAAGACACCGCCTTTTAGACTCAGTTGTTTTAATTCATCTGCGTTTAAGTTGCGAATTGACACCCCAATCACTGGACCTTTTTTCACAGATGTCGTTTCAGCTTTTGCAGGCGTATCATCTGGTGCTGTGATCAAGGTTGCGGAAATATTTTGGCGTTTATCATCACGCAGCACTTCAAGCTGAATACTTTGATTTGGACCTGTACGATTAAGATAATTCAGCAGTTCGCCTGTACGTGAAATTGGTGTGCCATTAAATTTCAAAATGACATCACCCACTTTAAAGCCAGCTTTTGCAGCAGGTGAATTTGGTGCAACTTGAGTAATCAAAGAGCCTTCTGGTTTTGAAAGGTTATAAGACTCTGCAAGATTACGATCAATATCTTGTAGCATGACGCCTAAATAAGCACGTGTTACCTTGCCGTTTTTCTTTAATTGGTCTGCAACATCCATTGCAACATCAATGGGAATCGAGAACGATAACCCCATATAACCGCCTGTACCACTAAAGATACGAGAATTTACCCCAACCACTTCACCAGACTGATTAAATAATGGACCACCAGAATTACCTGGGTTCAATGCCACGTCGGTTTGAATGAATGGAACCGAGGTTTCTCCCATCATATTACGCATTTTAGCACTAACGATTCCTGCCGAAGCTGAATAGTCAAAGCCAAATGGTGAACCAATGGCCAACACTGGCTCACCTACACGTAAACGGTCAACATTGCCTGTGCGTAGCTCAGGAAAATTTGAACCTTTGACCTTTAACAAAGCCACGTCAGTCCGCTCATCACTACCCACAACTGTGGCATCAATTTCACGGCGGTCATTCAGTACGATGGTGACTTTCGAGGCATCTTCTACCACATGGTGATTTGTCAATAAATAACCATCTTTACTAATAAAGAATGCGCTTCCATAACCGGTCTTTTCTTGCGGCATTTTTTGCTGCGGAATAACCACCTGATTACCGAAAAAGCGTCGTAATATTTCTGGGACTTGTTGCTGCAAAAGCTCTTCTTGACTAAGCTTTTTAACCACATTCACGCTTACGACAGCTGGGCTGACTTGTTCAACCAAATTGGAAAAATCAACAGGACCCGCTGCCTGAGTCTGCACGCTAGCAACCGTAAACACAGCTGCATAGAGTCCCTTTTGTAAATACGATTTATTCATTGTTAGCATTCACTCAATTGTGCTTATCATTTGAAATACGTTAGTTTTTATCACAATGCAAGTCTAAGCTTCGTAATAAAATGTTTGATGATTATTTATGATAAACAATCTTAAACATTCCTTAAATATTACAGATCTATGAATATTTTTCATTATTTAGTTAATTTATAGTCATTGCGTTTTTAGGCAAAAACAGTTGTGATGATCGGACATTTTTAAAATTAGCTGATGGACATGTCTAATTTAAACACGATACATCAATTTGATGTAATTATTGTGGGAAGTGGCGGTGCAGGCCTAAGTTTAGCCCTATCGCTACCAGATCATTTTAATATTGCTGTTTTAGCTAAATCGACGCTGACGGATGCCAGTACATATTATGCGCAAGGTGGTGTTGCTGCCGTTCTCGATAAAACAGATTCTATTGAACAGCATATCAATGACACCATGATTGCCGGTGCGCATTTATGTGAAATGGCGGCGGTAAAACAAACCGTTGAAGGTGGTAAATCTTCTGTCGATTTTCTACTGAATCAGGGTGTGCAATTTACTTTAGACGAACAAGAACAGTTACATCTGACACGTGAAGGTGGTCACTCTCACCGGCGGATTATCCATGCAGCAGATGCCACAGGTCGTGCTATTTCCACAACATTGGTTGAACGTGCGCAAGAAAAAGCCAATATTCATATTTTTGAAAATTTTATTGCAATCGATTTAATCACCGCACAAAAATTAAATCCTGAAACTGAAAACCGTGCTCTCGGTCTGTATGCTTTAGATGAAAAAACCGAAAAAGTACATACCTTTTTAGCACCCTTCACTGCCCTTGCCTGTGGTGGTGCCATGAAAGCATATTTATATACATCAAATCCCGACATTGCGACGGGTGATGGTATTGCCATGGCGTATCGTGCAGGCTGCCGTGTTGCCAATATGGAGTTTAACCAATTCCATCCAACCTGTTTATATCATCCTCAAGCTCGCTCTTTCTTAATTACCGAAGCGATGCGTGGCGAAGGTGCCTATTTACGTCTTCCAGATGGTGAACGCTTTATGCTGCGCTTTGATGAGCGTGCCGAATTAGCACCACGCGATATCGTAGCGCGCGCTATTGATTATGAAATCAAACGTCTAGGAATCCGTCATGTTTGGCTTGATATCACCCATAAACCTGCAGAATTTGTCAAAGAACATTTCCCAACATTGTATGCACGCTTAATGGAACTCGGTATTGATATTACCAAAGAAATGATTCCGGTGGTTCCGGCAGCACACTACACCTGTGGTGGCGTTGTGGTTGATGAAAACAGTCAGACCGATATTCCAGGCCTATATGCCATTGGGGAAACCTCTTATACCGGCCTACATGGTGCAAACCGTATGGCAAGTAACTCCTTACTTGAATGTTTCGTCTATGGTATGAGTGCTTCAGCACATATCACATCACAACATCAAGGGACTTATCAGGCGCCTCATGTCCCAGAATGGGATGACTCGCAAGTGACCAACCCTGATGAAGACGTGGTGATTTTGCAAAATTGGGACGAGCTTCGCCAAACCATGTGGAACTACGTGGGTATTGTCAGAACAACCAAGCGCCTCCAACGTGCCCTACACCGCATTGAAATGCTTAAGCGTGAAATCACCGAGTATTACCAAGATTACCAAGTCAGTAAAAATCTGATTGAACTCCGTAACTTAGTATTGGTATCAGAAATGATTGTGCGCTGTGCAATGGAACGTAAAGAGTCTCGTGGTCTGCATTTCACTTTAGACTATCCTGAACAAGCAGACGAACTACGTAAAACGGTGTTAAGTCCACCCGATTTCACGGTTGATTGCCCTGTAGTTAATACTGAATTAGTTTCTTAAAACTTTTAAATCAAAAAAAGCCGCACATGAAGTCGGCTTTTTTTGATCTTACTATCCATAAATATGTAGTGCAGCTTTGAAAGTTTCTAAGTGCAGATTTACAAGATCATTCATATTTTGATAGCCCCCAGCCAATACAAACATCAATGGTATATCTGCACGTTTAGCCAAGTTAAAGACCATTTCTTCACGTTTTTGTATCAAAGCGGTGCTAAACCATGATGAGCCAAAAGGGTCAGCATGATGACAATCCATCCCTGCTTGATAAATAATTAAATCTGCACCCCATGCTTTAGCTTGCTGAATTCCTTCATGTATAGCCAAAGTATATTGTGCGAAATTTCCACGATCTTTATGCACATGCCGTGTTAAAGAACGTTCATAAGTAGGACAACCAAAATGTAGCCCATAAATACTAAAATTAAAAAGGTTCTCTAACCGTCTAGTAAACTCAGCTGTGCCGTTCCCCCCATGTTGATCGCAATCGAGTACAAAGATTTTTTTATTCGGATTCTGCTGTGCCACCAAAGCCAAACCATTGAATGTGCAAAATGATCCGCCATATTCATACACTGCATGATGAAAACCCTGTGCAACATTTGCTGCAATACCTCTTTGCAAAGCCATTTCTGCTGCCATCAACTGCCCTGCATTGATTCTCAGCACGGCATCTCGAAGCTGAGTATTCCAAGGCTTAAAACCTGAAAAGGTCGCAAGCTTAGCGGGCTGCCCTGTCATAAAAGCATCCACATAAACAGGATCATGTACTTGGCTTAAAATTTCAGCGTCGATACACTCAGGCTCATGTATTCTGATGTTCTGCCATTGTTCTAAAGCTGTTCCAACCGCCAATAATTTTTCCATACTATTGGTATGAGTATGAGCAAAATATTTTGGCGAAAAGCATACATCTAACATGATGGAAACACTCAAAGTTGCGCTATTGCCACATCTATTAATTGCTGAAGCTCAGTCGTACCTGGGCTATACAGACCATTATCCACTTGCTGCTGAAAATGTGTACTGAAGGCACGCTTTCGATTTTGAGGCGACACTGACAAAGTCGTTAAGCGTAAAAACCACCACCCAGAAATGGCCTGATAAGGAATCACAAAACCTTTAAACTCACGATTTTG
Organism: Acinetobacter sp. YH12140; assembly: GCF_013418475.1. Classification (NCBI taxonomy): domain Bacteria; kingdom Pseudomonadati; phylum Pseudomonadota; class Gammaproteobacteria; order Moraxellales; family Moraxellaceae; genus Acinetobacter; species Acinetobacter sp. YH12140. Next base: position 129,886 of record NZ_VPBZ01000002.1, on the reverse strand, counting down.
TCGTTTTTCAACTAATTGTTCAGCATCATAACTCACGGAAAAAAGTGAACCGGCTGGAATACGGACACCATTCATGAGTACAGGTTTCAAGCTGATACAAGAATGGTTATCCCCCATATTTAATTTTTCCATAAATAAGGGCTGACCGTATTCATCTACAAAAATATTAATTTCACCGCTACGAAATACACGTCGATGTGCAATTTTTAAAAAGAAATTTTCAGCCATTGGACAAGAGCCAACTTTTGGCTTTTTAGCCAGTGCTTGTACTTCAACGATTTGGTTTTCAGTTGACGATTTTGGCAAAATCAGATCTTCAATCAAGGTACAAATAAGCTTACTTTCTTCCAAATTTGCATGTTGCTGAATTTGACGCAAACTTTTTTGAAGATGTAATTCTTTCTGTAAAACCTCGTAAAAGTCTGGGGATTGTTTCAATTGCTGAATATTTTGATTTAAATCTAGATGACGCCAACTAGACAAATCTAAATGATAAGCACGACTATGATCTAAAATTTTGCGTAAACCATGCGTGTCATATTGATCAAAAAGTTTGAGATCTTGAAATTCATGTGATGCACGCGGCACATTAATATATTCAGCTAACACACGTGTGGCTTGGGTATAGCCACAGCCACGTCGTTCAGTTTGATGTGAGTAATGCTCATTCAACATTTCTGTCAATTTTTCTGACAAAGGATATGCATGCTCCTGAAAGAGCCGAACAACTTCATGTGCAGTAGCAGTCATGTATTTAACCAATCAAATCTGTGATTCAATTATAGATTTAAAATAACACTTATGAGTTGATTGATTTCCACTAAGCTCTTGAAATTATGCAAATAAAAATACACTATGCAGAAAATTCACCAACCAATGCACAATTTATTTAGACAGACTGCTGCATTTTAATCCAATCTAATGGATCAACTGCATATTTTCAGTTCAATGTCGCTGCGGAGGAATCGAATAACTCCCTGTTATATGTGCAACGGGCTCATCCACACCTACTGAATACACCAACACTTCACCATAAATTATACTTTTACCGACTTTAAGTAATCGACATTCTCCCCGCAAATCTTTATTCGCCTCAGGCTTCCTTAAAAAGTTAATATTCATACTTGTGGTGACTGCAAGTCCGACAATTCCAATCTCTGCAAGTATTGCCACATACAATGCAAAGTCCGCCAAAGTCATCATAGTCGGGCCTGAAACAGTATTGCCAGGCCGCAAATCTTTTTCAGTCACATGCCAAATTAAAGTGGCAGCCTTTTCACCAACTTCAACGATAGTGCAATGCTTTAAGCTTGGCGCAAATTCAGTCTTAAGGAAATTGATAATCTCCTGTTTTGTAGCATGCATAAAAAATCATCCATAACTTTTGCTATGAATGATTTTTAAATCAATTACCTAACAAATACTATGGCATTTTAGATCTGCTGTAGTTGCGATAATGCCTGTTGGAATACATGCTCAGGTGTTTGGGTTGCGTCAAGGCGTTTCATTCGTTCAGGATGCGTTTGATGAATCTCAGCAAAACCTGAACGCACTTTTTCAAAGAAAGTTGCTTTCTCTTGCTCAAAACGATCTAAAGCACCACGTTCACGTGCACGTAACATCCCCGTTTCAATTGGAGCATCCAACCAAAAAGTAATATCCGGTATACGCGCAACAAAACTTGCATTTAAGACATTGAGCTTGTCACGATCTAAACCACGTCCTGCACATTGATAAGCAAAACTCGAATCGGCAAAACGATCACATAAAACGATTTTACCTTCTGCCAATGCAGGTAAAATCACGCGCGCCAAATGCTGTGCGCGTGCAGCATACATAAGTAACAACTCTGTATCATCACTCATTGCTTCATCATGATTGACGGCCAGAAGTAATGCACGAATTTGTTCAGCCATAGGTGTACCACCCGGCTCACGTGTAAGTACGACATTTTTACCCAAATTTTGGAAATGATCATGTAATTTACGAATGAGTGTAGTTTTACCCACACCTTCCGTGCCTTCAAAGCTAATAAACATGCTCACTCCTTAGTTTTTCGCACGAATTACAGATAAATATTCTTGTACCGCGCGGTTATGGTCTTGCAAATTACTGCTAAATTTATGGCCGCCATTTCCTGTTGCAACAAAATATATATTGTTAGATGAATCAGGATGCATTGCAGCTTCAATAGCTTTTTGACTCGGCAAAGCAATCGGTGTAGGCGGTAAGCCATTGATCGTATAAGTATTATATGCTGTAGGTGTACGTAAATCTTGGCGAGTGATATTGCCTTGGTATTTATCGCCCATGCCATAAATCACAGTTGGATCTGTTTGCAAACGCATCCCTTGTTTGAGACGACGCACAAATACACCAGACACTTGTTCAAGCTCACTATCAATACTGGTTTCTTTTTCAATAATCGATGCCATGATCAAGGCTTCATATTTATCTTTATACGGTAAATTTTGAGCTCGATTGTTCCAAGCCTGATCTAAGGCTTTGATTTGTCGGTTATATAAATCCTTCAAAATTTTTCGATCAGACTCGCCTTTTGCAAAGAAATACGTATTCGGTGCAAATAATCCTTCAGGGTGTGAATACGGAATGCCGAGCTCTTTTAAGATTTCTGCATACGGTAAATGACTGATGTCATGCGTCACCAAAGGGTCATTTTTTAAAGCATCTATCAGTTGCTTAAATGTCGTCCCTTCGATCACTAAAATTCGATTCATTTGCGCATTTTCAGAATTAGAAATCAACTCCATAACTTCTCGCACACTCATGCCTTCATGGATTTCATACACACCTGCTTTTAAGGTGTCATTGATCATGAACTTTTGGTACAACTTCAAAATAATAGGAAAATGAACTTGTTTCTCTTTGGCTAGTCTGTCAATAAATCCTGAATAGGTATCCCCTGCTCCAATCGCCAACATTTGCTTTTTGCCTTCCACAGGATAGGCTTTAAACAAACTCGACCACAGTAAGATCGCCACAAGTACAACGATACCAAGTAGCACAACCAAACATGCTTTAAATGGAAAACCTGCTTTGGCAGATTTTTTCTTATTTGTTTTTTTAGACACGGTGGACATATTAACGAATCTGACTTAATTGAAGTGTTCGGAAAAGTTCAATACAAGCTTGAACATCTAACTCAACTCCATTCAGAGTTGATGCAATTTTCATGGGACTTAAGGCATTACAGAAAAAAACACTCTGAAAATGCGTAATTTCATCCATATTGACGTGACGTTGAGTACATGGAATCTGAAGCTGCTGCATCCGTTTTAAAATTTCTGCACGCATGACACCATGCACGCCATTATAACGAAGTTCAGGCGTAATCCATCCTTCATTTGTGCGAATAAAACAATTACTGCTCACACCTTCAACAACTGTACCTTGCACATCCGTCACCAAAGCTTCGCCCCATGGGGTTTGATCCAACTCTGCTTTGAGCATAACTTGTTCTAATCGATTTAAGGACTTCAAACCCACCAAACTTGGCATGGTTAACCCAATGGCTTGATGTAATACACCACTTTCGACAGTTTCGTACTCAAAATCTGCAACAGCTTTGGGGTAATAAAACACCCAAACATCTGCTGGATGCTCAGGCAAACTATAGCCACGCTGACCAATACCACGACTCAACACAATTTTTAAAGTGCCATTGACGATATCTTGTTTACGTAACAATTTTAAAGTGTCTTCAATAAGGTTTAAATCTGCATTTAGCTTTAATCGCTCATTGCTCAATTTTAATCGTGCAATATGCAAAGCTAAAAGTTCTATTTGTCCTTGGCGAATACGTGCCGTGCTAAAACAGCCATCGCCATAGTGAAAGGCTCGATCAAGTAAATTAACTTGTTCTATTTGCTGCGCATTTTTAAAACACTGCATACGTCGTCATCCCAATTACATCACTTTATTTTAAAAAATAATCGCTCAGCATATATTTCTTTTTTGTTCATATTAAATTCTTTTTTAATTATTTTTTCTGCATAAAAACTACAGATATTCTTGCCTCATCCAACAAAACATGTATAAAAATTGAGGACAACATGAATCTATCTAAATTAAAACTTGGGGTTTTGGCTGCATTCATTTCTGCCACAGCATTCAGTGCATCTGCCAAAGATTTCTTAAATGTGTCATATGATCCAACCCGTGAATTGTATGACAACTTCAATAAAGACTTTAGTGTTTACTGGAAAAAAACCACAGGCCAAGACATTAACTTTAAACAATCTCATGGTGGATCAGGTAAACAGGCTCGTGCAGTTATTGATGGTCTAGATGCAGATGTCGTCACTTTGGCTTTGGCTGCAGATATTGATGAAATTGCTGCACGTGGTTTAGTTGCAAAAGACTGGCAAAAGAAATTTCCGCAAAACTCAACCCCCTATACATCGACCATTGTTTTCTTAGTGCATAAAGGCAACCCGAAAGGCATTAAAGACTGGGGCGATTTAATTAAACCGGGTGTCGACATTATTACCCCGAACCCAAAAACATCGGGTGGTGCGCGCTGGAACTATCTAGCAGCGTGGGCTTGGGCAAAACATCAAGCAGGTGGTAATGATGCAAAAGCCCAAGAATTTGTCCGTCAAATTTATAAGCAAACCAAAGTCCTCGACTCAGGTGCTCGTGGTGCAACAACTACATTCGCTGAACGTGGTATTGGTGACGTGTTATTGGCTTGGGAAAATGAAGCACATTTGGCAATTCGTGAACAGCCGGGTAAGTTTGAGATTGTGACCCCTTCATTTTCTATCTTGGCCGAGCCGCCTGTTGCGATTGTAGAAAAAAATGCCAAGAAAGATGGCAATGAAAATTTAGCCAAAGCGTATTTAAATTATCTGTACTCACCTGCAGGTCAAACCATTGCTGCACAGAACTATTATCGTCCACGTAATGCGGCAGTTTTAGCAAAATATAAAAATGTTTTTAAACCTTTAAAACTCGTCACGATTGATAAAGAGTTTGGTGGTTGGAGCAAAGTGCAGAAAAAACATTTTGAAAATGGTGGTGTCTTTGACCAAATCGTGAAGATCAATAATTCAAAATAATGCTTTAAATACTGAAATGCATCTTCCTTTCGCATAAGGTCGATGCTTTTTTTTCATAGACATGCCTTTTATCTTTTTTATTCATATAAAATTCGTTTTTAATTATTTTTTATGCATAAAGATTGGCGCTATTCTTCACCCATGTTACAGATAAAGTAAAAATTATTGAGGTTCACATGAGTATTTCCGCAAAATTAAAATTGGGTGTTCTTGCTGCAGTCATTTCGACGGTTTCTTTTGGCGCAGCTGCAAAAGACTTCTTAAACGTATCTTACGACCCAACGCGTGAACTCTATGAAAGTGTGAATAAAGACTTCAGTAAATATTGGGAAAGCCGTACAGGTCAAAAAATTAATTTTAAACAATCTCATGGTGGTTCAGGTAAACAAGCGCGTGCCGTCATTGATGGCTTAGATGCCGATGTGGTGACTTTAGCTCTCGCAGCAGATATTGATGTGATTGCAGAAAAAGCCAAACTTTTACCTGCAGATTGGCAAAAGAAACTTCCGCAAAACTCAACGCCATATACCTCAACTATTGTGTTCTTAGTACGCAAAGGCAACCCAAAAGCGATTAAAGATTGGGGCGATCTAGTTAAACCAGGCGTGGGTATTATTACCCCAAACCCGAAAACTTCAGGCGGTGCGCGTTGGAACTATTTAGCTGCATGGGCGTGGGCAAAACATCAAGCGGGTGGTAATGATACAACGGCTCAAGAATTTGTCCGTAAAATTTATAAAAACACCAAAGTGCTCGATTCAGGCGCACGTGGTTCGACTACGACCTTTGCTGAACGTGGTATTGGTGATGTATTGCTGGCTTGGGAAAATGAAGCACATTTAGCGATTCGTGAACAACCGGGTAAATTTGAAATTGTGACCCCTTCACTTTCAATTTTAGCTGAGCCCCCTGTTGCTATTTTAGAAAAAAACGCAGAGAAAAAAGGTAATCTTTATTTAGCCAAAGGTTATTTAAACTTCCTTTATTCACCACGTGGTCAGCAAATCGCAGCTCAGAACTTTTACCGTCCACGTAACGCTACAACGCTTGCACAATACGCATCAGTATTTAAGCCACTTAAACTCGTAACCATTGATAAAGAATTTGGTGGTTGGGATAAAGTCCAAAAAGCACACTTTGAAAATGGCGGCGTGTTTGACCAAATCGTCAAAGCCAACAATGGAAAATAAGACCATTCATTGACTGAATCAGGAGAACTTGACATGACACATACAGTAATTGTCCCGGGTGTAGGCGGTAGTGAACACGCACATTGGCAATCTTGGTTACAACGTCAGCTCATGTCTAGCTCTCGTGTTCAGCAAAAAGATTGGAATCATCCTGTACTAAAAGACTGGATTAAACAATTCGTTCAAACCGTACGACCTTTACAGGGTGAAATTCAAATTGTGGCGCATAGCTTTGGTTGTTTAACCACGGTGGCAGCATTGGCCTTGTATCCAGAACTTAATAAAAAAATCAAAAATTTAGTTTTGGTTGCGCCAGCCAATCCAGCACGCTTTGGAGAAAACGGCTTTGCACGCGACAGTACGACGGATTACAAAGCATTTTTTCATCAGTTAAGTATTCGTGTGCCGACAACGATGTTGATTAGTGAAAATGATCCTTGGCTAGCATTTGACGATGCAAAACAACTTGCTGATGCTTGGAAGCTCTACCCTGTAAATATGGGCGCTGTGGGTCACATTAATGTTGCATCAGGTTTTGGACCATTTCCTGAAATTTTCAATTACTTAATTTCAGAAAACCACATGAAACATATCAGCTTTACTGATGAAAACAAGTATTTATTTCAATTTGCTTTTTAAGTACTGAGCATTAAGCTTGTCGCAAAATCATTTATTCAATTTTGCTGACCTTTTAAGTCAGCTTTTCTCATTTTGAGGAGTCATCATGTCGCAGCGATCCCGAGTGCTGCCAGGATTTGGTCTTTCTCTAGGCTTTACCCTAGCGTATTTATCCTTAATTGTGCTCATTCCCCTTTCAGCCGTATTTATTAAGTCTTTAGGTATCGGTTGGGATGGACTATGGGAGATTTTAAGCTCAGAACGTATTTTAAAATCGTTACAACTGAGTTTTAGTGCCGCCATTATTGCTGCGTTAGTTAATGTGGTTTTTGGTTTACTCTTAGCATGGTGCTTGGTTCGTTATACCTTCCCGGGTAAACGTATTGTCGATGCATTGGTTGATTTACCTTTTGCATTGCCAACTGCCGTTGCTGGTATTGCATTAACTTCGTTATATGCACCGACTGGTTGGATCGGTCAGTACCTTGAACCCATTGGCATTAAAGTCGCATATACCCCGATCGGTATTACCTTGGCTCTCATCTTTATTGGTATTCCTTTTGTGGTTCGTACTGTACAGCCTGTACTGAGCGACCTAGAAACTGAACTTGAAGAAGCTGCTTCTGCACTGGGTGCAAATCGCTTTCAGATTGTGACCAAAGTGATCTTACCTATTCTATTTCCTGCGCTGTTAACAGGTTTTGCTTTGGCCTTTGCTCGTGGTGTGGGTGAATATGGATCGGTGATTTTTATCGCAGGTAACCAACCCTTCAAGACTGAAATTGCCCCATTGATGATTATCTCTCGCCTTGAAGAATATGATTATGCAGGTGCGACCACGATTGCTGTTGTGATGCTGGTGATTTCTTTTGCCATTTTATTCTTAATTAACTTGGTTCAAGCATGGGCAAGTCGCCGTACAGGGAGAACTGCACGATGAATACGAACAGTAATGCGCTTGCGGAAAAATTACAGTCGCGTGATGCAACGCGTGAACCGACATGGGTTCGTTATACCCTGATCATCATTGCTTTAATTTTCTTCTTAAGCTGCCTGATTCTGCCATTGGTTTTGGTTTTCGTTGAAGCCTTTAAACAAGGTGTTGGCGTTTACTTCCAAGCACTGGTACATCCAGATACATTATCAGCAGTAAAACTTACGTTACTGACAGCTGTGATTGCCGTACCGTTGAACGTCGTCTTTGGTGTAGCTGCGGCATGGTCTGTTGCCAAGTTTAATTTCCGTGGTAAATCTATTTTAACCACGATTATTGATATGCCATTTTCAGTCTCTCCAGTTATTGCTGGCTTAATGTTGGTATTGATTTTTGGTACTCAAGGTTGGTTAGGCGGCTGGCTGATGGATAACGACATCAAAATTTTATATGCCGTTCCAGCCATTGTCCTTGCTACTGTGTTTATTACCGTTCCTTTTGTGGCACGTGAGTTGATTCCATTAATGGAAGCTCAAGGGACTGAGGAAGAAGAAGCAGCTATCGTATTGGGTGCTTCAGGCTGGCAGACTTTCTGGAAAGTGACACTTCCAAATATCAAATGGGGCTTAATCTACGGCGTGATTCTATGTAATGCACGTGCAATGGGTGAGTTTGGTGCTGTTTCTGTAGTTTCAGGTCACATTCGTGGCGAAACCAACACCTTACCGCTACACGTAGAAATCCTTTATAACGAATATACCTTTAGTGCTGCTTTTGCTGTGTCTTCACTATTAGCGCTCTTGGCGATTGTGACCCTGATTTTAAAAACATGGGTTGAACTACGTCAGGAACGACAAGACAAGCGTAAAGAAGATTCACAAGTTTCTTAAGGAATGACCTCATGAGTATTCAAGTAAAAAATATTGAAAAACACTTTGGTGCATTCCATGCACTTAAAAATATCTCTTTAGATTTCCCAGATGGTCAGCTCGTTGCGCTGCTTGGCCCATCAGGCTGTGGCAAAACCACCCTGCTCCGTATCATTGCAGGACTTGAATCTGCCGATAGCGGTCAAGTCATTCTAGAAGGTGAAGATGCCACTAAAGTTCATGTCCGTGAACGTGAAGTTGGTTTTGTATTCCAACATTATGCACTGTTCCGCCATATGACCGTATTTGACAACATTGCTTTTGGTTTACGTGTACGCCCACGTGCAACACGCCCATCTGAAGCCGAGATCAAAAAGCGGGTTACTCGTTTGCTTGATCTTGTTCAGCTTGGTTTCTTGGCTGACCGTTACCCTGCTCAACTTTCAGGTGGTCAACGTCAACGTATTGCACTAGCACGTGCTTTAGCGGTTGAACCGCGTGTGTTATTACTGGATGAACCTTTTGGTGCATTGGATGCCAAAGTTCGTAAAGAATTACGCCGCTGGTTACGTACCTTGCATGACGAACTCCACATCACCTCTATTTTCGTGACCCATGACCAAGAAGAAGCGCTTGAAGTGGCCGATCAAATCATTGTGATGAATAAAGGCAACGTAGAACAGATTGGCTCGCCGCGTGAAGTTTATGAAAAACCTGCAACACCGTTTGTATTTGACTTTTTAGGTCAAGCCAACCGTTTTGAAGGTCAAAATAGCAATGGCCTTTTTCAAATTGGTGAAGACCGAATTTTGTTGCCACAAAATGCCAATGCACCGCAAGGCAATGTCATTGCCTTTGCTCGTCCGGATGAACTGCGTATTCATGCACAGCCGCAAGAAAATGCCATCCAAGCGACTTTTGTACGTGAGCTTTGGATTGCAGGTAAAGTCATTGCTGAACTGCATGACCGCCAAGGCAATCTGATCGAAATTTCATTAACGGCTGATGAAGCGAAAGCACATCAATTCCGCCCAAATCAAACGGTATGGTTAAGTGCAACGAACTTGCATTTATTTGAAAACCAAGTTGCATAAAACAATAAGTTGGGGCCTTCACAAGCCCCACTTGCTTTTAAGGTAAAATAAAATTATGAATTTCCAACAATTAAGAATTATTCGAGAAACAGTACGTCAGAATTTTAATTTAACAGAAGCGTCTGCTGCACTTTACACCTCGCAGTCAGGCGTGAGTAAACACATCAAAGATCTAGAAGATGAACTTGGTGTACAGCTGTTCATCCGTAAAGGTAAACGTTTACTCGGTTTAACCGAACCAGGCCAGTCATTATTGGGTATCGTTGAACGCATGCTTGTAGATGCAGACAATATTAAACGTCTAGCAGATGACTTCAACAAAGTAGATGAAGGGACATTGACGATTGCGACCACACATACGCAAGCACGTTATGTCTTGCCGCCGATTGTGAACCAATTTAAAAAAGAATTTCCAAAAGTTCATCTAATTTTGCAACAAGCAAGCCCTATTGAAATTACAGAAATGCTCCTTCAAGGTGAAGCGGATATCGGGATCGCAACCGAATCATTAACCAATGAAGATAACCTGGCAAGCGTGCCTTACTACAACTGGCAACACAGCATCATTACGCCTAAAGAGCACCCACTGACCCAAAAATCAAATATCACCATTGAAGATTTATCGAACTATCCAATTATTACCTATCACGGTGGTTTTACAGGTCGTTCAAAAATTGATAAAGCCTTTGAAGATTCAGGCTTTGATGTTGATATCGTGATGTCCGCACTTGATGCAGACGTTATTAAAACCTATGTTGAACTTAATATGGGAGTGGGTATTGTCAACGATGTGGCATATGACCCAGAACGAGATTACCGTTTAAAACAGATTCCTACCGATATTTTTGGTGTTAATACCACTTGGATTGCTGTTCGCAAAGGACATTTACTACGCGGTTATGGCTATGAGTTTATTTCTTTATGTTCACCAGATGCTGACATCAAAGCGTTGAAAAAAGTCGCTTACCCAGAAGACTGATAGACCAATTAACGAATTAAAGAGGACACCTACTGTCCTCTTTTTTTGGTAAACACATATTTTATCTAGGTTTTCTTGGCTTTATTTTTAATTGTGATTAAAATACATCCAACACAATAAAAATTAAAACCTCATTACTTCCGACCCATAAGCCAGGACTTTATGAAAAATCAATTCGTCGCAGTGGCAGTCGGTATCGTCTGCCCCATACAAATCATGTATGCAGCAGGGATAGAAAACTCGGATCAATCGATCTCGGCCTTTCTTGAACCCGGAAATTATACTGAAGCCAGTTTCGCTTATGTTGATGCTCAAATTGACGGGAAAGTGCAGAACCAAGCTTCAATTAGTGAACTAGGCGTAACTGATTTTTCTACAGGGAATCTCGCCCATCAACAATTTTCTGGGAAATTGGCACTCAAAATTCAAGCACATGAAAATATTTCTGCGGGACTAATTTATGAGCAACCTTTTCATACTGATATCAGTTATCAATATAGTCCTCGCTTACCAGATAGCTCAAATATCGATATTGAAAGCGCCGATATTAACTTTAGAACGCATAACCTAACTGGACTGGTAGGCTATCAACCCAATAATAATTGGAATATTTATAGCGGTTTAAGCCTACAAACATTTAAAGGTGATTTAAAAATTTCTGGGCAACAATATGCTGCTCTCAATGGCTACCATGCCGATTTTAAACAAGATGAAGCGCTTGGTTGGCTGCTCGGATTCAGTTATCAAATCCCTGAATATGCTATTAAAACTAGCCTAACCTATCGTTCAACAATCAAACATGAAAATAAGACCTTTGAATCAACTTTATATTCAAATGGTCCTTTTCAATTAGTACCAGACACCCATACCTCCATTCAAACGCCACAAAGCGTCAATTTTGAATTTCAAACAGCCATTAGCCCATACAATGTTGTATATGGCACAGTTCGGTGGATTAATTGGAAAGATTTCAACATTCAGCCACCGCAGTTTAATGCCGTGCTTCAATACGCAGCACTCGATCCACAATACCGTGATTTAGCTGATATCCAATTGGTGGAATATCAAAAAGATCAATGGTCAGGAAAGTTGGGCATTGCACATCAATTGAATCCGAGTTGGCTCGCTGCTGCAGAATTTATTTGGGACAACGGGACAGGAAATGCGGCGTCTACCTTAAACCCAAGTGATGGCTATCGAGGTTTAGGTTTAGGTATGATGCATAAATTTAACCCGAACAATTTTCTAGCAACTGGCTTGTATTATCTGAAACTCTCAAAACCATCAAATACTGAAACATCTCATATTTCAGGTCTTGCAAGTGTCTCAGACAATGATGCCATGATCTATGGTCTGAAATTTGGTCACAGATTTTAAACGCTTTCAAAAAAAAAAAAACGAGCCGAAGCTCGTTTTTTTTGTTTCAGTAAGAACTTACCAATGGTAGCTCACACCTACTTTACCTACTGGAAGCCATTCATATTTGTCATCTTGTTCGATGCTACGTTCATGGTCAGCAAGTAATTCGCGGTCAGCAGCAGTACCACCAACAGCCGTTAATTTTGCAGTTGGGTTACCAGTGTAATAAGCACCTACTTCACCGAATACGCCCCAGTTTTTATTTAATTTTGGTGCAAAACCAAAACCTAGGTATGGTGCGATATCGTTATCGTAAGACACTTTACCGTTTAGGCGTTCGAAAGAAGTTTCTTTACCATCAATTTCGATTTCACCGCTTTTCGCTGTAGATTTCAAACCATATTCAGTGTCGATATAACCTACACCCGCAGCAACATAAAGACCTTGAGCCCATGGATTAGCACTTGCACCCCAAGGACGAACTTCTGCATTTAAGTAACCAACTTTGTTATCCATATCCATGTCGTATTTTACGCCATCGACAGATAAGTCATCAGACCATGAAATATCACCACCGTTATAACCTAATGCAAGGCCGACGTATGGGTTCGCAGTCCAAAGTAACGCACCACCATAACCAGTCGTACCCACTTCTAGACGAGCGCCAGTTGGGATAAGTTGGTTTTGATCAAATGCATAGCCATCATGAACTACAGAGGTATCTGCCATTGCAGTACCTGCAGCAGTAAGTAGAGCAGCTACTGTTAATAAACGTAATGATTTCATGTGTTTCTCCTCAAAATAAACTGTTATTCAGATTTTACAGACTTGTTATATGGCACATGTTAAAAGGAAACACAGCTCAACATTTATGCAAATTTACTGATTTTTTGTTAACTTTTGATACATTTAGATTTTAATATTGATTAATAAAGAGTTTTTGTTTCATTTTTTTAAATATAATAATGATGTTAAGGAACAATTCTGTATATTTTGCGTATTTTTTATACAAACCTTATGAAAATGCTAAATTCATCACTCTTAATTTCTTGGTTTTAGTACTTGCTTAATAATTAATTCCGATCCTAGGCCGATTTACCATCTATTTTTAACTCGATTTAGTGTAAAATCTTGGAAAATTTTTTTCTGGATGGAAGAACATGTCTCAGCTTTCAACAATCATTGAACAAGCGTTTGAAGACCGTGCTAATTTCACTGCAGCTGACTGTCCTGCTGAAGTACGTACAGCAGTAGAAGAAGTGATCGCTGGCCTAGATAACGGTACATTACGTGTTGCTGAAAAAATTGATGGTGAATGGATTGTTCATCAATGGGTGAAAAAAGCCGTTTTGCTTTCATTCAAATTGAACGACAACAAACCAATGGAAGCTTGTGACTTACGCTTCTATGACAAAGTTGATACTAAGTTCTCTGACTGGACTGAAGAACAATTTAAAGCTGCTGGTGTACGTGTAGTACCACCTGCTGTAGCACGTAAAGGTTCTTTCCAAGCAAAAAATGTTGTATTGATGCCTTCATATGTCAATATTGGTGCATATGTTGACGAAGGTACTATGGTTGATACATGGGCAACCGTTGGTTCATGTGCTCAAATTGGTAAAAATGTTCACTTATCTGGTGGCGTTGGTATTGGTGGTGTTCTTGAACCACTTCAAGCGAACCCAACAATCATTGAAGACAATTGCTTTATTGGCGCGCGTTCTGAGATCGTTGAAGGTGTGATCGTAGAAGAAGGTTCTGTGATTTCAATGGGCGTATTTATTGGTCAATCGACTAAGATTTATGACCGTGAAACTGGCGAAATCCATTACGGTCGTGTTCCTGCTGGCTCTGTTGTGGTTTCTGGCAGCCTGCCTTCTAAATGCGGTAAATACAGCCTATATGCTGCAGTAATCGTGAAAAAAGTTGACGCGAAAACTCGTGCGAAAACAAGCTTGAACGAATTATTACGCGAAGACTAAGTTTTATTTCAGCGGAGCATTCGTGTTCCGTGGAGCTTCTATCGCTCCTCGTCTCTACGGTTAGCAATAATCGTAGAGATTTTTTGTTTTTTTATATCTGGTTAATTTTGTTATGAGTACCCTTCGATCTTCCGCTATTCCTGTTTCTGATCCGTCTGCGGGTTTACGTATTACGGAGATTTTTTATTCATTGCAAGGTGAAGCCAATACCGCAGGTTTGCCTACGGTCTTTATCCGCTTAACGGGCTGTCCGTTACGTTGCACTTATTGTGATACAACCTATTCGTTTGAAGGCGGTGAACGCCAATCATTAGAAGAAATTATTCAAACTACTTTAGATTTTAAAACCCCTTATATTTGCGTGACGGGTGGTGAGCCGCTTGCTCAACCGAACGCCCTTCCCCTCATGACTCGTCTGGCCGATTTAGGCTGCGAAGTCTCATTAGAAACCAGCGGTGCTTTAGATGTCTCTAAAGTTGATCCGCGTGTTTCTAAAGTTATGGATTTAAAAACCCCAACTTCGGGTGAAGTTGCACGAAATTTGCTTAGCAACTTCGATCATCTAACTCAACACGACCAAATCAAATTTGTGATTTGTAACCGTGAAGACTATGAATGGTCAAAACAGCAAGTTGAGCGCTATAAGCTAAACGAAAAAGTTAGCACCATTTGGTTCTCCCCTGCATTCGCAGTAGAAAAAGGTGCGGTTCGTTTACCTCAACTTGCACGTGATTTAGCACAATGGATTTTAGAAGACCATCTCCCTGTTCGCTTCCAATTGCAATTACATAAGTTGCTTTGGAACGATGAAACTGGTCGTTAAGTTTTAAAGAATTATTTGGAGTAATGCATATGCGCCCTCGTGCCATAGTTTTATTGTCTGGCGGCTTAGACTCAACCACTTGTTTAGCTTGGGCTCAAGCGCGTTATGAATGTATCGCCTTGAGTTTTATGTATGGTCAACGTTCTACGACAGAACTAGATGCTGCTCGTGAGTTAACTAAGCAGGCTGGTGTAGAACATCGTGTTATTAATATCGATTTAGGTAACTTAGGTGGCTCTGCGTTAACTGACCATAGCATTGAAGTTCCTGATCATGAACAAGCCGGTATTCCTGTAACTTATGTACCAGCGCGTAACACGATTTTCTTGTCATATGCTTTAGCTGCGGCGGAAGTTTTTGGTGCAGAAGCGATTGTCATTGGTATTAATGCAGTTGATTACTCAGGCTATCCAGACTGTCGTCCAGAGTTTATCGAAGCATTTGCCAACATGGCTCGCCTTGCAACAAAGGTTGGCGTTGAAGGAAAACCACTTAAATTTGAAACACCTCTGTTACATTTATCCAAAGCAAATATCATTCGCTTAGGTATAGAACATGGCGTAGACTACAGTCAAACGGTGTCTTGCTATCAAGCAGATGACCAAGGTCGTGCTTGCGGTAAATGCGATAGCTGCCGTCTTCGTAAACAAGGTTTCGTTGACGCAGGTGTTGAAGATCCGACACGTTACATACCGAAATAACAAGGTAGGGTTTATGAAAAATTTAAAATCAAACATTATTCTTTCTGCTGCTTTCTCTGCAGCTGCATTGTTTGCTTCAGTTGCACACGCTGACAACGACAAGCTTCAACAAGCATATAAGAGCACTAACGTAAAATCTTCGTTAATTAATGTTTGTAAAGAAGAAACTGGCAAAGGTAAAAAACTAACTGCCGCTGAAGTTAGCAAATACTGTACTTGTGCTGTTGAAGCAGATGGTCGTTTAACCAATGCTCAAAAATGGGAAATCCAAAGCACAATCAACCAGAAGAAAAGCCCTGCAACACTCGCTTTTGTTCAAAAACAAAATAAAGACCTTCAAGCATGTTTTGGTCCTCAGTTAACAGGTAAATTAAAAAATTTAACTGAAGAAGCAATGAAATCTGCTCAAGCGAAAAAATAATTTTCGTCTTAAAAAAGCCTGCAAATGCAGGCTTTTTTATTGCTTTAAGTTCAAAGTAAATTCTGTATGATGGTCATATTTCACATACTTTGTTTAAGCCCCTTTAGGGATAAGACACGAAAAAGGAAATCTTCATGACTGAAATTAGCTTACCAAATCAAACCTTTCCAACTACCTCAGGTGAAGTTAACCTTGCGGAACTTAACAATGACTGGCTGATTGTTTACTTCTACCCTAAAGATTCAACACCGGGATGTACGACGCAAGCCATTGGGTTTTCATGCTTAAAAGATCAGTTTGATGCGCTTAATACACCAATCTACGGCATTTCTCGTGACTCGGTTAAAGCCCATCAAAACTTCACTGAAAAGCAAAATCTAAGCATTGATTTAATCAGTGATAAAGAAGAAGTGCTATGTCAGCATTTTGACGTGATTAAAGAAAAAAATATGTATGGCAAAAAGGTTATGGGCATCGAACGTTCAACCTTTATTTTCCATCATGGCAAGCTGGTAAAAGAATATCGCAAAGTCAAAGCTGCAGGCCATGCAGAACAAGTCTTAGAAGATTTAAAAGCACTACAAGCAGCATAAAAGTAATGATTTGAGCCTGCTCCTATAGGAATGGGCTCAAACTTAATAAGAGCTTCTAACTAGAGCAATAATGAAATTGCAATTCCCCACATCACAACGCCAATAATAAAGTCTAAAATTTTCCATGCCTTTGCACTTTGGAAGAGCGGTAATAAATAGCGCGCGCCAAATCCGAGGACAAAGAAAAATACCCATGAAGCTGTAATTGCCCCAATCGCAAAATATACGGCTGTCGATTCAAACTTCGTGGAAATAGATCCAATCAGCACAACCGTATCGAGATACACATGTGGATTTAACCACGTTAAAGCCAAGCAAATCAGTACCAGTTTCAATAATTTGGTTTCATTCTTCTCACTGGGCGCTAAACTGCTCGAAGTTTTAAAGGCTTGCAGAAAATGCTGTGCCCCATAAACTGTTAAAAACGTTGCGCCTAAATATTTCGCTCCACTCACAATTTCCGGATGACTTTCAACCAATTGGGAGAATCCGAGCACTCCCAATAAGATGAGTATCGAATCAGAAGCTGCGCAAATAGCACAAAGCCAAAAGACATACTGCTTTTTTAACCCCTGCTTGAGAATAAACGCATTTTGCGCACCAATCGCGATAATTAGGCTAAATCCAATTGCGAGCCCTTGCATATAACTGTGCAACATTTTTTAACTACACTTTCAAAGCATTAAATGAATGTTGCTATTATCGAAGCTTATTGTTAAAAATAAGTATTTATAAATAAATATCATTATAACTAAGTTTTTCTTAGTTTATAAAATTTCTAATGCTCATAGGTGACTCATGCTACAAAGCAAACATAGTGAAGCATTTCTTGCGGTTGCTGAAACAGGAAGCTTTGAACAAGCTGCACTACGTTTAAACATTACGGCATCTGCGGTCACGCTCAGGCTGCAAACTTTAGAAAAGAAATTAGGTCATGTGCTCATTGTACGTGAACGTCCGTGCCGCCCAACACTTGCAGGCCAATCTTTATTGCATTATTTACAACACAGCAAATTATTAGAACATAATTTTCTGCAAAATCTAACAGGACAAACGGGGAATGCTTTCTATCAAGTCAATATTGCAACCAATGCTGACTCACTTGCGACATGGTTGCTTCCGCTACTCAAAAATCTCTTAATTGAAGAAAAAATCGTGATTCATTTTCAGGTCGATGATCAGTCACAAACTCATCATTTATTAGAAGCAGGACTAGTCAATGCCTGTGTCACAACAGAATCGGAAGCCATGAAGGGCTGCATTGCAGAATATTTGGGTGAAATGCATTATCGATTTGTAGCAACCCCTGATTTTATCCAAAGATGGTTCGGTCAAGGCGTGACGCGAAATGCCTTAAGGGCTGCGCCTGCACTGATTTTTAATGAGAAAGATGACCTGCATACACAATCGATTCAGAAAAATTTCGGACTCAATCCTTCACAATATCCGCATCATTTCATTCCCTCTTCAACGGCATTTTTTGATGCCATTACGATGGGCTTGGGCTATGGATGGTTACCCGACTATCAAAGCAAAGACTTATTAGCAGCGGGAAAATTGATAGAGCTTTCAACAGAACTCAGTATTGATTTAGCCTTGTATTGGCATCATTGGAACCAACAATCAATTCAATTACAGAAAATAACTGCTTTTATGCTACAACACGCCAAAGATCATATGTGTTGAAGCCAGCAAAATAGGGTTATTCAATCCGCCATTGGCCTTTGAGCTGTATCAATACTTGCTCACCAACACCACCAAGTGCTTTACGCATACCAAAATCACTACGTTTAATGGTTGCTAAAGATTGAACATCCAACACTTTTGGATTTTGTGGACTAGGGGCAAGTGTGGTATCGAAGATCACAGGCTTAGTGATGCCACGAATGGTGAGATCCCCTCGAATCATATACTTGGCATAAGCCACGGGTTCGATTTGTTTACTGACAAACTTCACTTGCTTAAATTCAGCGGCATCAAAATATTCACTGCCCAAGATTAATCCTTTCAAGCTTGGGTTACTAAAACTGATGCTATCCACATCTAACACTAAATGCGCTGAACCTTTATGCGGAATTTCAGGATCAAATTTTAGGTTCGATTGAACCTTATTAAAGCGGCCTTCTACAATAGACAGCCCCACAGATTTAATACCAAAAGTGACCTGACTATTAGGCGTTAGCGTCCATTCAGCAGCATGTAGGGGAAATACGCAGCATAAAGCGAAGGCTCCCATATATTTTGCAAACGTTCCCTGACGCAAATTCATGTTTTTCTCCTGAATAAAACACAGCCTAAAAGCACTACAATGTTTATTTTTTACTCCATTGTGGTGCTAGAAATTTAGCGTTTTTTTATAGCAGATTTGTTTTATCCTGAGTCATAAATTTGTGTTGAAGTTGTTTATAAATGTCTGTCTGTTGAAATTTTTGCAAAAAATCAATGGTACCTTGAGGAAAGGCATCTCTTTCAATTTCACCACGAAAATACGCTTCACGTACTGGTGTCGCAGAAATCGCCCCTTCTAGACTATCCAGCTCAACCATTTCCCACTCGGGGAAGAATTTTAAATAATAAGAAGAATCATCTTTAAAATGCCCGATCAAACCGACTTTTGCATTCGTTTCAACTACATCATCTACCAAAGATTTGACTAACTTTTGCCATTTTTCATCGTTATATACATCAATCACATGCACAAACTTGATTCGCTTCTGATCTTGCTCTGAAAAATTCGACAGGATCATCTGCTCACGTTCTACAGCCAAAAATGGATTTTTGATATTACGTTCATTTTGCGCCGAACCCAGTGCTAAAAGCACATATTGACTTTGTTGTAAGGCAATTTTAATGGTTTGCAAATGCGCTAAATGGAACGGCTGAAAACGCCCAATGAAAACCAAATAATCAAATGTATATTTCATATCAAATCAAACTTTTTATGAACTGAGCAGTTGTGCCACAGGCTGAAATATGCGACATAATGTCGAGCATAAAATCAAAACGAAACTTTTACGCAAGGATAGTACGATGACACTGAGCTGTATTCAACAACCCCATGAACATTTGAATGCGAATTTGGACAATGGCGTACTGACCTTAGCCATTAACCGACCTCAGGCGAAGAACGCGCTGTATACAGAATTATATCTGTGGATTGCAAAAGCATTAGATGAAGCTGATCAAGATACTTCAGTGCGTGTAGTTGTACTCCGTGGTCAAGATGCAGACTTCAGTGCGGGCAATGACATGCAAGATTTTATGAAATCTGCTGCTCAAAAAGGACAAGCTCCAGCTTCAGAAGGCGCACCTTTTATTTTGTTAAAATCTGCTGCTCAATTTTCTAAGCCGCTGATTGCTGCGGTTCGCGGTGTTGCCATTGGGATTGGTGTTACGATTCTGCTTCATTGCGATCTTGTCTACAGCGACAATACTGCCCTATTCCAAATTCCGTTTGTGAGCCTTGGTCTATCGCCTGAAGGTGCATCGAGCAAGCTATTGGTTCAACAAGCCGGCTACCATAAAGCGGCGGAATTACTGTTAACTGCTCAGAAGTTTGATAGTGCGACAGCGCTTTCAGCAAATTTGGTCAATAGCATTGAAGAAGATGCTTATGCGACAGCTGCGAAAAAAGCAGCACAGTTATCTGCACTTCCACTAGCATCTTTGGTTCAATCAAAAGCATTAATGAAACATAATGTAGATGAAATCGTGGCATGGATTGACCATGAAGCTGAAATTTTCATGGATCGAGTAGGCTCTCCAGAAATGATGGAAGCTGTTGCCGCCTTTATGCAAAAACGCAAACCTGACTTCTCTCAGTTCAATTAATGTTTTAATGGAACTAAAAAACCACTCATATTTGGGTGGTTTTTTTCATCTCAGCCCCAATCTATTTTCTAAATTAAAAAACTGGATGTTTCCACATGACTGCAGTATCACAAACTGAAACTAAACCTGAAAAGAAACGCTACTACGAGCCTGCGCCTGAAGGCATCGATATCGAGAATTTTAAAAAAGTTGTACAAAGCCGTCGTTCTGTACGTAAGTTTACCGACAAGGCCATTCCAAACGACGTTTTAGATGAATGCTTAGACCTCGCCTTGCTTGCACCGAATTCATCGAATTTACAACCGTGGACATTCTATGTCGTTCAGAATCCCGCAAAGAAAAAACAATTGGTGAAAGCTTGCTTAGGGCAATTAGCTGCAAAAACTGCTGCTGAATTGATTGTCTGTGTCGCGCGTACCGACCGTGTAGATGAAATGGCAAAACGGAATATTTCGGAATTTCCATTTCCTGAAGCACCTGCAGCGGTACAGAAGTATTACAAGTTTATTCCTTATAACTATAAAACTGGTTACTTCAACGCCCTAGGTAACTTTAAGAAAGTTGCTTTCAAAGTTGCACGTACACTGGATAAACAATTGCCTGTAACAGCTTTTAATGAAGCAGATGCAAAACTTTGGGCGAGCAAAACCACAGCATTGGCTTGTGAAAACTTAGTTTTGGCTTTACGTGCCTATGGTTTTGACAGTTGTATGATGGAAGGTTTTGATGAACCTTTGGTGAAGAAGATTTTAGGATTAAATGCACAGCAATACCCAGTGATGGTGATTGGTGCAGGTGAACGTGCTAAAGATGGTGTATTCTTCCCTCAGTATCGTTTTGATCGTGAGCTGTTTATTCAGAAAATATAATTTGTTTTCAAAAGAATAGTCACAACCACAATCGACTGCATAACTTTAAATATTAGGTAAGTCCCGTCTCCCTTCGGGAAGAGGAGCATTCTTCGTAAGAGGATGAGGGGCATAATCTGATAAATCCTCTCCCTAACCCTCTCCTTTAAAAGGAGAGGGAACTTTCATTATGAATTAAAAACTTACATCCACCATTTGAATAAACTCAAATGCTGTCTCTTCATAAGGATGACTTACTTTTAAAGCCCTTGCGACCTCACTCGCTTTATCTTCAGGCACTATGGTTTCCACACGCCATTCAGGGATAGATTCAAGCTGATCCAACTCACCTATAAAAGGATTTGCACCTTTTACAGGTTTAAATTGCCCCGTCCCTAAAACTTGCCAAGCACAGTGTTCATAGTTACCAATACCACCTGCTCCTGCTTCAAAAACAGCCAGTTTAGTCGACTCTAGGTGAGACTCAGGTACATAATAAATCAGTTTTAACATTGGCTATTCCAGACGCTATTGTGCAGTTACATTATTTAAAGCACTGTAAATCATTTTCAATGCAACATTATTCGATGCATGCGGATAGGTTGCATATAAACCTAGTTTCGGTAATTCCACATCTGTTTGAATGACTTTAACCGAATCATTTAAAAACTTGAGTAAATATTCGGGCACAAAACTCAGGCCCATGCCCATATTAATCAAATTTAAATGCTGCATGACATTTGTTACCGACAGCATATGATCATGTTGATGCTGATCAAAAGGAATCAAGGCATTTAAGGTATCGTAAAAAACAGGAGAAGCATTTTGCTCACACATAATAATGGTGTGATTTTTTAATTCTTGAAGTTTTAAGATTCGATCTGATGGATGCAGATGCGCTGCACCGACTAGATAGATCTGCTCACTTAAAACCTGAATATTGGTAAAGTCGTCATGACTTAAGTGATAACGAGTAAAGCTAATATCCAATTCAGTATTTTTTAGTTTTTGAATCTGCTCTGTACACGTCAAGCTATGTAAATGAATTTTCAAATCAGGGATATATTGTTTTAATTGCGCCAAAATACTCGGCATAATTTTCAATTCTGCGACATTTAAAAAGCCAATATGTATTTGATTATTTTTGGCTTGCGCCACGTGGCGAGCTGCTGCTATAGCTTGTTTGGCATTTTCTAGTGCTTGCTCTGCATATTTCAGAAAAGCCTGCCCCTCATCGGTCAGTAAGACTTTTCGGGCAGAACGTTCAAATAATTGCACCCCAACCTCCTGCTCTAAGTCTTTAATTTGCTGACTGAGCGATGGTTGTGCTGTAAATAGTTTTTCCGCTGCCTTAGTGAAACTCTGTTCTTTCGCCACCGTCACAAAATAACGTAAATGTCGTAATTCCATTCGCTTCACTCCACACACTCACTACATCACCCGTGTCATGCAGTCAAAATACCAATAGATCTATAGTTTATATGAATATCCATTCTACTCGGAAAATCATTTGCCTAGACTGTGGACTATTCCAAGTTTGCGCTTCACATACACATGGAGTTTTGTATGACACAGCAATACGATACCGATGTTCTGATTATTGGCACAGGGCCTGCAGGTTCTACTTTAGGTTTAGCCTTGGCAAATTACGGTATTCAGGTTCAGCTTTTTACCCAATTTAATTGGTTAGCCAATAGTCCTCGTGCCCATATTACCAACCAACGTGCGATGGAAGTGTTACGTGACTTAGGTATCGAAGAACAGGTCAAAAAAATTGCAACGCCTTGGGAACAGATGGGTGAAAGCCTCATTACCACGAGCCTTGTCGGTGAAGAAATTGCCCGTATGAGTGCTTGGGGAACCGGTGATGAACGTCATGGCGATTATATTAAAGGCAGTCCTTGTCCATTGGTCGATCTCATTCAGCCGAAAATGGAAGCTTTGTTGGTAAAAAATGCGGCTGAACGTGGTGCAATTTATAATTTTAATACTGAATATTTGTCCCATGTGCAAGATGAGCATGGTGTAACAGCAACCTTTTTAAATCGTATTACCCAAACTGAATTCAGCTTACGTGCCAAATATTTGGTCGGTATGGATGGGGCAAAATCCAGAGTCCTTGAACAGCTTGATTTACCCCTTGAAGGGGTGATGTCTCGTGCAAGTACAGTCTATGTAACCTTTAAAGCTGATCTTTCCAAATACGTGCAACACCGCCCTGCTATTTTGCAATGGATTGTTAACCCTGAAGCGAGCTTTGGTGATTTGGGCATGGGCTTACTCCGTGCTATTACACCTTGGAATGAATGGATTATGGGTTGGGGCTTTGATATTTCCAAAGGCGAACCACAAGTCACCGAAGAGCAAGTTCGTGCGCGTTTAAATGCCTTTGTCGGTGCTGAAGTAGAAAATGTCGAAATTCAAAAATTATCCTATTGGTATGTAAACCAAACGTGGGCAACTGAATATTCTAAAGGCCGTGTGTTCTGCGGTGGTGATGCGGTACATCGTCATCCACCATCAAGTGGCTTAGGCTCAAATACCTGTATGCAAGATGCGTTTAACTTGGGTTGGAAATTGGCGTATGCCATCAAAGGTTGGGCTGCTCCTGCTCTACTTGAATCTTATACCACTGAGCGTGCACCTGTCGGCAAGCAAATCGTGGCGCGTGCCAATCAATCTCGCTTTGACTATAAGCATCTCAAAGAGGTATTTGGTTTTGACCAAGGCATCACAACTCAAGCTCAAATGATGCAACGTATTTTTGCGGAAGATGAACAAGCTACAGAAATTCGTCAAAAGCTATATCAAGCCTTAGAAATTAAAAACTTTGAGTTTAATGCCCAAGGTGTAGAGTTGAATCAACGTTATACGTCCAATGCAGTGATGGTTGAATCTGAACCTGAAGTATTTGAAAAAGACCAACAACTGTATTTACAAGCGACCACACGTCCGGGAGCAAAAGTTCCGCATACATGGTTGATTAATACCAAAGGCCAAAAAATTTCAACCTTAGACATCACAGGCAAAGGGCGTTTTACCTTAATTACGGGCTTGTCTGGCAAAGGCTGGAAGCAAGCTACAGAAGCTTTGGATTTGCCTTATTTGGATGTTATTCAAGTTGGTTCTCGTGAATACCGTGACGTTTATGGTACATGGAATGCGAAATCTGAAATTCATGAATCAGGCGCTGTCTTAGTTCGTCCAGATGGTTATGTCGCTTGGCGATACCAAGACAGTACTAATGCTGCTTTTGATTATGAAAATACGTTGAAGGCGGTGTTAAAACAGATTCAATTGGCTGTTTAATCAAAAAAACCACCTTCGGGTGGTTTTATTAATTCAATATTTTAGGATTTTTCTTTCCAACAATGTTGTTTTTTTTCTACACCTATTTCAGCTTTATCTAACAACAAGACTAAATTTTGTGTTCGCTGATTTGAACTTTTTGGCACAAAACTATTTTGACTATATCCATTTTTATAAACGCAAATCGACCAACTATATTTTGCTGGAAATATATGAATAAATTGCAAACTTTTCTCTGCAGAAAATGTAGCAATTCCGTCCTGTGTTTTTTTTAATGTAGATTCAGTAAAAGACTTGCCTTGCCATGTTGTAAGATTTAAAAATACTTCTGCATCGTCCAACTTTTCATTTTGATCATTGATAACAGTTATATTAATTTTCGGATGCTTCGTTTTTAAAATAGGAAAGCACCCACTTAACAATGTTGACGGAAACATAAAGCCTAAAAGTAAAAATATTTTTATATCTTTTAATAATACAAATTGTTTAAAGCTCATTATTAATTTTTGCAGTTTTTTAATTATGCATTAGTTTACATAAAAAACCGCCTCACGGCGGTTTCAATTGTTCAAATATTACATCTGCAAAGCATAACCCAAAACTAAAAACACCAACTGCAAACACACGACTGCACTAAAAAGCTTCCAGCCCTTTTTACGCAGCGCAGACTTATCCACTGCCGAATATTCTACTATTTTAATCATGTCATCACCTCATCATGAGTGTTGATACTGAACTCGTTTAGTTATCCATCTTTCTTTTATCTTGCTAGTCTTTAATCTTGCATAGTTATTGTGCATAAATTACACACTAGCATGTTTCCACAAATATAAAAGCAAAATCTAAACCAAGTTCAGTGGGAGAAATAAAAATTTAAAACCAACAAAAAACCACCCGCAGGTGGTTAAAAATCGAAAGCGATTATATGTGTAAAAATAAGCATTCACAATAATTAATATATCTTTTGGTAAATTTTAACCATAAAAAAGCCACCCGAAGGCGGCTCTTTTCTATGATTCATCTATCTAAGATTAACCAATAAATTTACGTGCATTACGGAACATACGTAACCAAGCACCGTCTTGATCCCAATCTTCTGGTTTCCAAGAATGCTGAATCGCACGGAAGTTACGTTCAGGGTGCGGCATCATAATCGTTGCACGACCGTCTTTAGACGTTACACCTGAAATCGCTTCTGGCGAACCATTCGGGTTCATTGGGTAATGCTGCGTTGGGTTGCCTTGGCTATCTACATAACGCAAGATCACTTGATCGCCAGCATTCAATGCTGCAATGTTTTCCGCGCTAGCAACCACACGGCCTTCACCATGTGCAACAGCGATAGGAAGAATCGAACCTTCCATACCTTCTAACAATACAGAGTTAGATTTTTCAACACGTACGTTGACTGCACGAGCTTCAAACATCTCTGAAGTATTGCGGTGGAAACGAGGCCAAGCGTCTGCACCTGGAATTAATGGTGCAAGCTGAGACAGCATTTGACAGCCGTTACAAATACCTAGGGAGAATGTTTCGTCACGGTTAAAGAATTTCTCAAATTGGTCACGAAGTTTAGGATTGAACAATACAGATTTAGCCCAACCGCCGCCTGCGCCCAATACGTCACCGTAAGAGAAACCGCCACATGCCACTAAGCCTTCAAAGTCATCAAGACTGATACGGCCAGCAAGCAAGTCGCTCATGTGTACGTCTACAGTGTTGAAGCCGACTTTATCGAATGCAGCAGCCATTTCTACATGACCATTTACACCTTGTTCACGCAGAATCACCATGTTTGGACGGCGTTCATTGATGTACGGTGCTTCGATAGGCTCGTTCAAATCAAATGTTGGTTTTGCAATTAAACCTGCATGTGATTTGTTAGCGATTAACGCATATTCTTGATCCGCAGTTTCTACGTTGTCACGCAGACGTTGGATTTGATAAGACACTTCAGTCCATGCTTGTTGCAAGTCTGCACGCTCAAATACAAGACCATTTACAGACAATTGATCTGTACTGTTCACTGTACCAACCACTGCAATCGCATCTTTTAAGCTAGATGCTGCAACTTCAGCTTCAAGTGTTGCCCAATCTGCTTTCGAAATTTGCAATACTGCACCAATTTCTTCTGCAAATAATGATTCAACAGATTGATCTTCAAGTGCTACACCTAGGCGTGAAGCGAACATCATTTCTGCAACAGTTGCCAATAGACCGCCATCACCGATGTCATGGTAAGCCTTGATTAGACCACGGTTGTTCCAGTCTTGAACCAATGCAAAGAATGCTTTGAAGTCATCGAAGCTGTCTACGTCAGGTGTTACAGAACCAATTGCTTTATAAACCTGAGCAAGGATCGAACCGCCAAGACGGAATTGACCTTTAGACAAATCAATACGTACCAGTACAGACTCGATATTTTTAAGTTCAGGTGTAAGTGTTTTGCGAACATCAGTCACAGGTGCAAATGCAGTGATCACGCCTGTCATAGGAGATGTTACAGATTTATCAACACCGTCATCATTCCAAGTTGTACGCATAGACAATGAGTCTTTACCTACAGGAATTGCGATACCTAAAGCAGGACACATTTCCATACCGATGGCTTTAACGCCTTCGAATAGCGCTTGGTCTTCACCCGGTTGACCTGCTGCAGCCATCCAGTTTGCAGACAATTTAATGTCACTGATCTGGTCGATTTTTGCAGACATGATGTTTGAAATTGATTCTGCTACAGATAAACGTGCAGAAGCAGCAGGATTCAACAACGCAACTGGTGGACGCTCACCCATTGCCATCGCTTCACCGGTATAACCAACAAGGCTAGTCGTTGTTACTGCAGCATCCGCTACAGGCACTTGCCACTTACCGACGAACTGATCACGTGCAACCATACCTGTAATCGAACGGTCACCAATCGTGATCAAGAACGATTTAGATGCAACAGTTGGGTTCTTAAGAACGCGGTAAATCGCATCTTTCAAATCTGTTACTGTTTCAGCAGTGAAGTCATCGCCTTTACGTTCAATTGTTTCATAAGAACGGCTCATACGCGGTGTACCGCCAAGCATCACTTGCATTGGCATATCCACAGCTTTGTTTTCAAACAATGGATCGTTCACAGTCAATTGACGCGCTTCAGTTGCTTCACCTAATACGGCGAATGGGCAGCGTTCACGTGCACACAGTGATTCAAATAATTCTAATGAGCTTGGACGGATGGCCAATACATAACGCTCTTGCGCTTCGTTCGACCAGATCTCCATCGGAGACATGCCTTTTTCAAGCGATGGAATTTTACGCAGATCAAGTACCGCACCTAACTCGTGATCGTTCACAAGTTCAGGCATTGCATTTGAGATACCGCCCGCGCCTACGTCATGTACAGACACGATTGGGTTATGATCTTCCATGCGCCAGCAAGCATCAATCACTTCTTGGCAACGGCGTTCCATTTCTGGGTTTTCACGCTGTACAGATGCGAAGTCTAGGTTTTCACCCAACTTACCGCTGTCCACAGAAGATGCTGCGCCACCGCCTAGACCGATCAACATTGCAGGACCGCCAAGTACGATTAAAAGATCGCCCGGTTGGATTGCATCTTTTTCTACATGGTCAGGACGGATGTTACCGTAACCACCTGCAATCATAATTGGCTTATGGAAGCCTTTTACATCGCCATTTACATTTTGTTCAAATGTACGGAAGTAACCATTTAATGCAGGGCGACCAAATTCGTTGTTAAACGCAGCCCCCCCCAATGGGCCTTCAATCATAATTTGAAGCGGAGATGCCATACGAGATGGTTTGCCGTAATTTTCTTCCCAAGGCTGTTCAAAGCCCGGAATGTTCAAGTTAGAAACAGTGAAACCTGTTAAACCTGCTTTTGGCTTACCACCACGGCCTGTTGCTCCTTCATCACGGATTTCACCGCCTGAACCTGTCGCAGCGCCTGCAAATGGCGCAATCGCTGTTGGATGGTTGTGGGTTTCCACTTTCATCAGGATGTGCGCGGCTTGGCTCTTGTATTTATAAACGTGATGACCGGTTTCTTCGTCTTTTTTCGGATAGAAACGCTGCGTATCAAAACCTACGATCACTGACGCGTTGTCTTTATATGCAGACAATACATCTGTTGGTGATTCTTTATAGGTGTTTTTAATCATTTGGAACAATGACAATGGCTGCACTTCGCCATCAATTGTCCATTCAGAACCGAAGATTTTATGACGGCAATGCTCAGAGTTTGCTTGAGCAAACATCATCAACTCGATGTCATGCGGGTTGCGACCCATTTTTGTGAAAGCATCGGTTAAATAATCGATTTCTTCATCAGAAAGCGCAAAACCAAATTCAGAGTTAGCTTTCACCAACGCTTCTTTACCTTGACCCAAAATATCAATTGAGTTTAAAGGCTTTGGTTCAGTTTCAGAGAAAAGTGCCGCAGCATCTTCAATAGCATTGAAAACGCTTTCTGTCATGCGATCATGTAATGCTAGTTTTACTTCATCAGAAACAGCATTTACACCCTTCAAAGTAAACAAAACACCGCGTTCAAGGCGATGAACCGGTGTATTACAGTTGGCAAAAATGTCTGTTGCCTTAGACGACCACGGAGAGATGGTTCCAACACGTGGCGTCACTAAAATTTGGACTTCGTCACTTGCTGCTTGGTGCAATTCAAAAGATTGACCATCGTTGAGAAGCTGTAAAGCGGATTGCTGTTGTTGCTCGTTGAGCGCTTGGTCAAAAAGGTAAACCCATTGACTTTCAATTGATTGAACAGAACTAATTGACGTTAAACGTGATAATAGTTGAGTTTTCTTAAATGAAGAATGTGCAGGTGCACCGGCAACGATAAACATGCTGATTTTGGCTCCACGGGATGATCGAAAAGACCATGCCACAATGTGACTTGAGAGAGCGCATATTCTACTGTGTATTAGTTAAATCAGCTAGATGTGAAAGTGAAATTGTAGTGCTTATATCGGCAAGTTTAGGCAATAATGCTTTTATTTTTAAATAATAAAATTGAATTTAGTCGCACAGATTAACACAAAATTATCTGATTTTTTCATTTCACCCTAAGAATAATATTCAAACTATAAAAATGTTTTATTTTTCATCAACAACTCACTTTTTAATCAAGCGTTCAAACTATATTTGAAAATGAATTTCAGGTCTAAATGTGTGAGATTTAAACCTGAAATTCATAAAAGACTAAAATCATTTCACATTTGAAATTGAAACATTTTATTTATTCAAATCTGACAATAGATGTTGAATTACATTGAGGGCTAAGTTCAGTGAGTTTACATCTACACTATCAATCGTATCGCAAGCCTTGTGATAGCACGGTGCAAATTCGAGTTCATCACCTTTCATTTGCTCATTAAATAAAATTAGTGAAGTAACGGGAACTTTCCCTAAAAATGGCAAAGTATCGCTTGCTGTTAAAGTCGTTACATCATCTTTAATCTGAATATTATTGGTTTTAAAATATTGACGCATACTTTGTTCTAATGCAGCATCCTGCGGGTGCTTAGGTAATTGGCTCATGCTGTCTAAGATTGGCTGATAATCACTTTGTATAAGTCCATTGGCTTTAAACTGTGCCGCCATTTCTGCAATTGATGAATGGTCACCATCGGCAATCATGATATTCGGATTCTTTGTTCCCACCATATCAACATTGATATAGGCTTGAATGCCTTGAAGCTGTTTCTCGCTGAGTGATTTCACAAAAGTTTGTGAACCTGCAATACCAACCTCTTCCGAATCCCAAAAGGCAAGATATAGTGTGTGTTTAGGTTTTACCTTTTGCTTCGCATAGTCTTGTAATAATGCTAACAATACTGCAACACCTGAAGCATTATCATTAATCCCAGGCCCCATTTTCACCGAATCATAGTGTGCGCCGACAATCACAGCGGTATCTTTGGATTGCCCTTCAATCTCAATCACAATATTTTGCCCAACGGTCTTTTCTCGATTTTCAAATGGCAACATTTGCGCGTGCAAGCCTGCTTTCTTGGCTTGTTCAAGAATATATTGTGCAGAAGCCAATCCACCTGCTGTACCTACTGCACGGTTACCACCATTGCTGGTCGCAATTTTTTGAAAAGCATCTAAATGCGCCATCATTTTTGTACTGTCTAAACTGATTTGCGAAGGTTGAACTGCTACGCTGGAAACTACTGGCTTTTGCATAGCAGTACATCCACTTAGCGCAAAGCCACAACTGATCAGCACACATGATCCCAATAAATACTTCATCTTCATTTTCAACCCTCTTTTTTATTACCATCTATTCATGGAAATTTTAAGTGAGCCACAACATGAAGATAAAGACACTTTAAGTAAGCTACTCAAAGTAGTGGACATAAAAAAGGAGCCTTTTTCAAAACCCCTTTTGTGTGGCAGTTTTAATTAAGCAGATTTATTCAATGCAACATTCGCATCTGCAAACTCAATCACGCCATTTTCTTTCACATAAACTTTCCAGTCTTCTAAGAGTTCATGCAGTTTTTCTGGATATTGCTCGGCCAAGTCATTTGTTTCGCCCGCATCTTCAATCAAGTTATACAACTGCCACTTGTTTGGCCCATTTGGCGCGGGGATAAACAGCGCTTTCCAGTCACCTTTACGCAGTGCCTTTTGCCCAAACAGTTCCCAGCCCGTAATGTGGTCTGCATCGTGTATGCGGTCTTGTTGCTGATTTAAATACGCTAAAATACTTTTACCGCGTAATGGCACCAAGTCACGGCCTTTATAGGTTGCCCCCGGATGCTGTACTTCCAATACATCTAATAATGTAGGTAGCCAATCCATCACTGTAAGAAATTCATGACTAATCCCTTGCTGGCGTTTCACACCTGCATATTTAATAAAGGCAGGTGTACGAATGCCACCTTCACTGGTATGGGCTTTATATAAACGCGATGGTGCTGTGGCAGCTTGCGCCCAATGTTCACCATACCAAACATAGGAATTGCCATTGCCAATATTATCTAAAGCATTGTCATAGTATTGAGCAATCACCGTCGAAAGATCGGGGCCAAATACAGGTAAAGCTTCCAGCTGTGCGCCTTCTGCACCATTATCAGACAAGAAAATAATCAGTGTATTGTCATATTCACCAGTTTGTTTTAGGTGCTCAATCACCCGTCCTACGTTTTGATCCAAACGATCCACCATGGCCGCATACACTTCCATCGTTCGGGCAGATTGCTGTTTTTCGGCATCTGCCAGTTCATCCCAAAATTTTGTTTTTGCTAATACGGGATGAATCGTTGCATCGGCATGCACCAAACCTAACTCACGCGCGCGGGCTAAACGCTTTTGGCGAAGCGCTTCTGGGCCTGCATCATACTTTCCATGGTATTTTTCAATGTCTTCGCGTGGTGCTTGAAGTGGCCAGTGCGGTGCCGAAAAAGGCAAATACGCAAAGAATGGACGTCCTTGACGCTGCGAATCATCCTGCAAATACCCAAGCAAACGCTCAGTAAAATAATCCGAAGAATAAAAATCTTCAGGGATTGATGTTATATATTCATCATTTTCTGCATATAAACCACGGGTGACTTTAAGTAAACCCGGAACCTCTTCTTCTGGAATATCCGCTTCAAATGCATAATGATTGGCAGCCCCAGGTAACAAGGTAAATGAACGCTCAAAACCACGACGTGCAGGAAAACGCTCTGGTGTTAGTCCTAAATGCCATTTGCCTGATAAAACAGTGTAATAGCCAGCATCCTGTAACAGTTCTGGTAGTGCGGCCACTTGATCATTTAAATAACCTTCATAACCCGGTTGCCCTTTTTGCTCTGGGCGTATTGCTTCTGCCATTGATCCCAAACCAGCCAAATGATGATCTGTGCCAGACAGCAACATTGAACGGGTTGGCGAACAGGTCGAGGCCGTATGAAAATTTGTAAATCTTAGGCCTTCAAGCGCAATCGCATCTAAGTTTGGTGTCTGTATTTCCCCGCCAAAGGCGCCTAAATCGGTAAATCCCAAATCATCTGCAACAATTAATAAAATGTTTGGCTGTTGTTTTGACATCTGTTTCTATCTGCATTTTTATTTAAAAATCTACAATGCCCGAAAACAGCTTTAAACCGTGTCAAAAAATTGACATTGTCTAGCTGAATTTCCGCAAAGCTATACACAGAATAGCGCATGAAAAGTGTCAATCTATGACGCGCCACTCTAGTGCATTGCACGTAATTTTGGCATCATGCATACAGCAAATAACTGAATAACGATAAATGACTCAAATGCGTTGGCTTGAACTTCTTTCTACAGTTCGTATTGGTAGCAATAAACACAGTTCTGAACAGGCACGTAGCCCTTTTCATAAAGACTATGACCGCATCATATTTTCGCAGAGTTTTCGGCAGCTTAATCGCAAGACCCAAGTTCATCCTTTAACTCAACACGATGGTATTCACACCCGACTTACGCATTCACTTGAAGTGTCTTGTATCGGGCGTTCACTCGGCATGTTGGCTGCGGAAAAAATTAAAGATGAATTGCCAATGTGGATTTCGCCTGCCGATGTTGGCGCGATTATTCAAGCCGCTTGTTTAGCACATGATATTGGCAATCCGCCTTTTGGGCATGCTGGTGAATATGCCATTCGCGAATGGTTCGATGATGCATCACATACAGACTTTTTAAAAGATTTAAGCCCAGAAGAAGAAGCCGATGTTCGTCAGTTTGAAGGTAATGCACAAGGCTTACGTTTACTGACTAAAATTGATTATCATCCGAATGATGGTGGTATGCGTTTAACCTATGCAACTTTAGGTGCATATTTAAAATACCCATGGCTATCCAAAACCATTGCATCACAAGGAAATACGCCTGCCAGTCAGCGTGCCAAGTTTGGCTGCTATCAAGCAGAAAAAGACATCTTGCAGCAAATTGCAGAGCAACTCGGTTTAATTCAACTGGGTGAATATCACTACTGTCGGCATCCTTTGACCTATTTGCTTGAAGCCGCAGATGACATTTGTTATGCCTTAATTGACCTTGAAGATGGCATTATCCTCAACATGTTGAACTATAACGAAGTTGAGCCAATTTTCCTTGATTTGGTCGGTGACTATGGCATACCTGCCGAATTGGCGATGACGGATACCACTTGGCAGCAGAAAATTGCCGCTTTGCGTGGCCGTGTGATGAAGCGTTTGGTTGAAGAAGTAACTACAGCTTTTGCACGTCATCATAATGAAATTTTGTCTGGCCAACTTAAAGGCAGTTTATTGCAATATTGCAGTGAAGATATTGAAATCGGGATTAACCAT
The DNA here is from genome assembly GCF_013418475.1 of Acinetobacter sp. YH12140. NCBI lineage: Bacteria > Pseudomonadati > Pseudomonadota > Gammaproteobacteria > Moraxellales > Moraxellaceae > Acinetobacter > Acinetobacter sp. YH12140. The sequence continues at coordinate 95,940 of NZ_VPBZ01000002.1, read as the reverse complement.
GCCAAAGAACTGGCTCGTGATAAAATCTTTGAACATCCGCATAAGGCAGGTTTGGAAATTATTGCACACCAAAGTTTGCAAAATATTTTGGATGCCTTTATTCCACTGACCACACCCAATAAAACTTTGAGCTTTAAAGAGCAACGATTGATGTCTATTTTACATCGTTCAGGAGCACATTTTGGTATGTCGCATTATGACAATATTATGCAAGTGCTCGATATCATCTCTAAGTTTTCAGATCATCAAGCCTATAATTTAGCGCAAGAGTTACAAGGGAATAAAGTTGGTTTCTTTTAAAGCTGAAAAAATGTGAAGGCTAGTAATTCGCTGGCCTTCACGCTAATCTCACAACAAATTGAAATTGAGCAAATAGCTCAGACTAAACTGAAATAAAGTGAATAAATGACATGATCGGATGTTTAATTGGTGAAGTGCTGGCATTGGAAGCACCAACAGTATTACTCAATGTAAATGGTGTGGGCTATGAAATTGACACCCCACTTTCAACATTTTGCCAACTACAGAAAGGTCAAAAAATTACCCTTTGGACACATTTGGCTGTTCGTGAAGATGCACAACTGCTGTATGGCTTTAGCAATGCTCAAGAAAAACTGATCTTCCGCACACTGTTAAAAGTCAACGGCGTAGGTCCTAAAATGGCGCTTGGCATTCTTTCAACGTTAAGTGTCGAAATGCTGATTCATACAGTTGAAAATGAAGATGTAAATACCTTAGTCAAAGTTCCGGGTGTAGGCAAAAAGACCGCTGAACGCCTCATGATTGAGTTACGTGATCGCTTTAAAGCGATGTCATCTGGCACAGTACCAAGCAATTCAACTTCAGAGCAAATCCAATTTACTCGTAATTCTGCCGTTGCTGAAGCTGAAGCTGCATTGCAATCACTGGGCTACAAACCACTAGAAGCACAAAAATTAGTGAATGCTGCCAAAGGTGACTTCACCGAAGCCAGTGATATCATCCGCGCTGCATTAAAGTCGATGAATAAATAATTTTTAGTTTCTAATGAGCACTGCATCCTTTGCCTTTTAGGGTTATAGACAGTATGTGAATCACGCAGGCGACAAGGATGTCGCCGTTAAACTGTGCTACAAGGACGTAGCATCAGTTTAACAAATGGGTTTTGTCACTTTTGCCCAGTCAAAAGTGAGAATCGCCTATACAATGGCATTTAAATTTCAATCGCTTTTTGAGGCTGTGATTTTTCCACAACGATATAGAGATTAGTTAAATAATTATGCAAGACCGTCTTATCAGTGGTTCAGAAAAACCCGAAGACCACTTCGACCGCGCCATTCGCCCAACTTCCCTTGATGACTACATCGGGCAGCCTGTCGTCCGTGAACAAATGGAAATCTTTATCGGTGCTGCGCGTGGCCGTGAAGAAGCGCTGGATCACACCCTGATCTTTGGCCCTCCGGGTTTAGGTAAAACCACACTGGCCAATATTATTGCGCGTGAAATGGGTGGCAACTTAAAATCGACATCAGGCCCCGTCCTTGAGCGTGCCGGCGACTTGGCAGCCATGCTGACTAACCTTGAAGAAGGTGACGTACTGTTTATTGACGAAATTCATCGTCTTTCACCGGTGATTGAAGAAATTTTATATCCAGCCATGGAAGATTATCAGTTGGATATCATGATTGGTGAAGGACCAGCTGCCCGTTCTATCAAGCTCGACTTACCTGCATTTACATTAGTTGCAGCAACCACACGTGCGGGACTACTCACCTCACCTTTACGTGATCGTTTTGGGATTGTGCAACGTTTAGAGTTCTATTCCGTAAAAGATCTGACTCATATTGTGACTCGTTCAGCAAACTTAATGGATGTACCGATTACTGAAGATGGCGCACTGGAAGTTGCACGTCGTGCACGTGGTACGCCACGTATTGCCAACCGTTTATTACGCCGTGTTCGAGATTATGCCCAAGTCAAAGGTACAGGCGAAGTGACCCAAGAAATGGCGCAACGTGCTTTAGATATGTTGAATGTCGATAAAGATGGTTTAGACACTTTAGACCGTCGTTATCTTTCAATGTTATTGGAACGTTTTGACGGCGGCCCTGCAGGTGTTGAAGCTTTGGCTGCAGCTATGGCTGAAGATTCAGGAACATTAGAAGATGTGATTGAACCGTATTTAATTCAACAAGGTTATGTCATGCGTACTGCACGTGGACGTATTGCCACCAATATGGCGTATGTACAGTTTGGTATGACACCACCAGAGCCGAAAGATAAGTAAACGATAATTCACTGAACGACTTCAGGGAGTTAAATGCTCCCTGAATGTTTATTTAAATTTTTAAATAAATTCAATCCACTACAAACAGCAAACTAAAATGATAAATCTTGAGAATAGAATAATTAACAAAATTAATAGCGAATACATTCAAAACCTACCATTAGACAGTGCCATTGAACACATTCCCAGAGAACAACCCATCAGTTCGTTAAGCCCTAAACAAATGAGTGATTTTGAAAGCTTATTTCACGCCGAATACAATTATTTTATCACTGTCGAATGTGAAAACATTCTCAGCAAAGAAACCATAGAAGTAAGTGAAGATAATATCTTAACTATTAAACAATCGCCTTCTGCATATCGTATAAAAAACCTGAGCTTCAACTATATTTCTGCCCTCATTTTTATTGGGACGTACTATCACGACGACGTACAAGTTTTGGTCAAGGAAAACTTTAAGCCAGCAAAAATTAATACATTTTATTTCAGCCTCTCATTCTTTGCTTTAGTCATACTCGTTTATGTGTTTTTCTGGATAGATCTAGCTAATAAACTTTTACTTATGTTAGTTATTGGCCTTGGCTTTTGCTGCTTAACGTATATGTATGAATCTTTAAAGGCATTACTCCCAAAGCAACAGAAAAAGAAAATGGAAGAAACTCACTTTCATATTGCGGGATATTTAGCAGCTCATCTACAGGATTTTGTCGATGCAAAATTTAAATTAGATGAACAAACAAATTAAAAGTAGTCTCTTTTTTAACCAATAATGACAACTACGAAAGTTAAAGATTTACGTGAGTTGAAACCTTGTGCCATTGGACTGATGACTCACGGTGCTAAACTGCCGGTCATTGAAGCACTTGACGAATCATTGAATTATCGCCATTTTTAAATGCTCTAATTCTTTGCTGAAGTGCAGACCAATATTTTTCAGATTTTATAAAGACGGAACACTCTCATGGCGAATAAATTCGAATTCAACATTCGTGTATATATTGAAGATACAGATGCAGGTGGCATTGTTTACCACGCAAATCATATTCGCTTTATGGAACGTACCCGCACAGAATGGCTACGCGCTTCAGGTGTAGACCATTATTGGCATCAAAAAGATTACAACTTTGTCGTTCATAAAATTAATGTGAAATATTCACGCCCTATATTAATGGATGACCTGATTACTGTTACAGCAAGTGTAGTTTCGTGTAAGGCTACGTCATTTGTGTTGCAACAAAATATTTATCGTGGTGATATTATGCTGGCATCAGGTGAGGTAGAATTGGCATGTATCAGTGCAGAGATGAAACCCCGTCGCCTTCCTGATGAAATACGTGAACTGATTCTGAAAGAATTGGAACAAGATTAAAAAAATTATTTGGCACATGTAGTAACTATGGCAACTCAACTAGAATCAACACTTAAAGTTTCAGACCTCATCTTACAAGCAAGTCCTGTCGTACAACTGGTAATGCTCCTGCTGCTCTTAGCTTCGTTATTCAGTTGGTATCTGATTGCCAAGTTACACATGAGTTATAAAAAAGCGCAGGCTGACGATGAACATTTCCAAAAAATCTTTTGGTCTGGCGCCGAACTCAACACTTTATACAACAATGCTCAGCTCAACTCGAAACGTGTTGGCCTTGAAGATGTTTTCTATCAAGGTTTAGGCGAATTTTTCAAACTTAAAAAACGTAATGCCAGCGCAGAACAATCAATTGAAGGTACAGAACGTATTCTTCGTGTGGGTTTAAGCCGTGACCAAGGACATTTAGAAAATGGTTTAGGCGCGCTTGCGAGTATTGGCTCGGTTGCACCCTATGTCGGTTTATTCGGTACTGTTTGGGGCATTATGAACGCCTTTATTGGTTTAGCAGATGTTGACCAAGTCACCCTTTCTACGGTTGCTCCTGGTATTGCAGAGGCATTGATTGCAACGGCTATTGGTCTTTTTGCGGCAATTCCTGCTGTACTTGCATTTAACCATTTCACAGCCAAAGGTGAAGCCGTTTATAATGATCGTGCTCTTTTTGCCGAAGAAATGGTTGCGTTATTACAACGCCAGTCTGTAGGTTCAACTCAGGACAATGACTAATGGCTATTCAACGTTCTGGACGCTTTGAGCGCATCAAAAAACCATTAAAAAGTGACATGAACGTCGTACCTTATATTGATGTCATGTTAGTTCTATTGGTGATTTTCATGGTCACTGCACCTATGATCACCACAGGTGTCAAAGTCGACTTACCACAGGCAAATGGCACGCCTATGCAAGCGGAAGATCGCCCTGCGATTGTTACACTTGAGGCGGATGGGACGATCAAACTCGAAGATAAAAATCATCAGAATGATGTACTCACACTTGATGAACTAAAATCTGTTTTAACTGCTTCGCAAAATGAAGCCAACGAACAGAAAAAGCAAATGAGTGTCCTGATTAACGGCAGTGAATCTCGTCCTTATGGTGAAGTCATGAAACTCATGTCTGCCCTTCAAGATGCAGGTTTAACACAAGTAGGTTTACTGACTGAGCCATTAAAGTAATTTATGAACAATTTGAAAAAGCCACCGTTTAAACAAAAAGCTGTTGCAATAGGCTTCACGCTTGGCGTGCATGTCATTGCAGTGGTTGGCTTGCTTTATCTGGGCATGAGTAAACCACCTGAGCCCCCTAAAAAAATAACCACTGTTTTGGTAAAACCGGAAGATTTAAAACCTGTAACACGTGAAGTCACTGAGTTTGATGAAACAGCACATGAAAATGTTGCTGAACACATCACCCAAACCGCAGAACCGAGTGTAGAACCCACTCCCGAAATTCCAACGGCTGCGCCGCCTAAGCCTGTCGAAACACCGAAAGCAGATCCACAGCTCGCTGCACAACAAGCACTTGCCGCAGCCAAAGCACAGCAGCTTGCTGAACAAAAAGCCGCTGATCAGGCCAAACGCGCTCAAGATCAAGCGAAAGCTGCCGAAGCAGCAAAATTAAAAGCACAGCAAGATGCGAAAGCAGAAGCTACGCGTCAACGTGCAGAAGATGCAGCTAAAGCCAAATCCGATGCGATAGCCAAAGCCAATGCTGAAGCCGCTAAACGTAAAGCCGATGCTGATGCCAAAGCCAAGGCTGAAAAAATCCGTGCCGATGCTTTAAGAAAAGCAGAAGCTGACAAAGCCAAAGCTGCAGCAACGGCAAAAGCCAATGCAGATGCAAAAGCCAAGGCCAATGCGGATGCTGCAAAACGTAAAGCAGATGCAGACGCGAAAGCTAAAGCCAATGCGGAAGCTGCAAAACGTAAAGCAGATGCTGATGCAAAAGCTAAGGCCAATGCAGAAGCTGTAAAACGTAAAGCAGACGCCGATGCAAAAGCTAAAGCCAATGCGGAAGCTGCAAAACGTAAAGCAGATGCTGATGCCAAAGCTAAGGCCAATGCGGAAGCTGCAAAACGTAAAGCAGATGCTGATGCGAAAGCCAAGGCCAATGCAGAAGCTGCAAAACGTAAAGCAGATGCCGATGCAAAAGCCAAGGCAGATGCAAAGGCTAAAGCCGATGCCGAAGCGCGTGAACGTGCAGCTGAGGAAGCCAAAGCATCATCTGCGCGCAAAGCCGCTGAAGAAGCTGCGCAGAAAAAGGCTGAAGCGAAGAAAATTGCCTCAACTGCTAAACGTGATTTTGAAAATAAAATTCGTCGTGCATGGGATACGCCAAGTGGTTCATTAGGTAAGACAGCAACTGCTCGCATTCAACTAAATGATGATGGTTCAGTTCGATCTGCTGTTGTGAATTCAAGTGATCCTGATATGGAAGCCAGTATTAAAGCGGCTATTCGTCAAGCCGCACCTTATCCGATGCCATCGGATCCTGATGCTAGACGAGAAGCTCGTTCAATTACCTCAACTTTCACATCTGCACGTTAATTTTTAAAATCCCTGCATACATTGTGGGGATTTTTTATTTACTTCTATAAAGAATCATAAAAGATGAAACCACTTTTTTTATTTTCTACACTCTTACTTATTTGCAGCCAAACAATTGCTCAAAGTCGGTCAATTTATATCCCCTCTTCGGCAACGCCTGAAAATATATCATCCGAACAATTTAAAGCTTTGCTGAAGGATAATGCTAAAACAAATCAACCTGAGCAAGCTTTACAAGAAGTACAATTTCCGCCTACAGCCATGGCAAAAAATTCAAATGATGAGGCTGCAAAGAAAAAAGCGGAAGCCAAGAAAATCGCTTCAACCGCTAAACGTGATTTTGAACATAAAATCAAACGTGCTTGGGATACACCACCTGGCTCTAGCGGTAAAACGGCCATTGCTCGCGTGATTTTATCTGAAACAGGTGCTGTCCAAGCAGTCATCGTAAGCTCCAGTGATCCTGATATGAAAGCCAGTATTGAGGCTGCAGTTCATGCTGCTGCACCATATCCGATGCCTAGCGACCCAGATGCTAGACGTGAAGCACAAAGTTTTACCTCTACATTTAGATCTTCAAATTAAGTTTGATAAATCCTTGCATTGATTGCAGGGATTTTTCTATTGATCAAAATCTCTAATCTTCCAATTGGATTAAGCTAAAATGATGCATTTCTTTAAATTTTCGTTTCTATTTTCTGTAATCGCAGGCTCATCATTAACCTTTGCAACCCCTACCAGCATTCAAACGGCTGACAAGATTCAACCTGAGAAAATAGCAGAGCGTTCCTCGAACGCAACAGCGGCTAAGACGAAGTCATATTCTGAACAAGATAAGCTTCAACTAGAACATAAAATTGCTGAAGCGAAACGGCAAGCTGAAGCAGATGCGGCTAAAAAAGCTGAAGCAAAAAAAATTGCATCTAATACAAAGAAAATAATACAGCAAACTATCCTTAGCAACTGGCAAGCGCCAGCAGAATCAACTGGGCAAAAAGCCAATGCTCGAATTACACTGACATCATTTGGTTCAATTCAATCGATAGTGATTCTTGGTGCGCCAAATCGTGCATTTAAAAAGAGTATTGAAAAAGCCATCCTTAGCTCAGCCCCTTTTGATTTACCAGAAAATCAAGATGCTCGACTTGAATCTCGCATTATCTCTATGCCCTTTCTATCTAAATAAGGTTATCCGTAAAGTGAAAGATTGTATTTTTTAAATAAAATGTCATCATCTTAGAAAAATATTTATTCACTAATTCACAGACGAATAACAGATTAATCATAATGTTGTGCTTTCAATATCCCAAAATCATGCCATTATGTGACACAACCTAATACAGACAATAACTCACATTTTTAGAGTAGTTAGCGAATGATGGAAATGACGCGTAAACATCTTCTTTGCTTAGCAATTATGACCGCTTTGAGTCCAGTTTTAATCACTCAAACACATGCACAGCTTCATCTTGAAATCACCAAGGCGCCTGAAGAGGCACCTAAAATTGCGATCGTGCCTTTTAGTAATGACTCAAATATTTATCCAGTGGTTGAAAATGACTTGAACCGCTCAGGTAAATTTACCAGTGCTTCTAAAAACTTACCTGCAACTGCAACAATAAATTCACCTAATGCAGAAGCATGGAAAGCTGCGGGCGTACCCTATGTCGTGACAGGTACATCAAAAACAACGGCTGATGGCTCTTATGAAATTCACTACCAACTGTATGATGTTGAAAAAAAACAATACCTGTTAAATGAACTACTCACTGTACCTGCTTCACGTTACCGTCAAGCAGCGCATATGATCAGTGATGCGATCTATCAAGCTTTAACTGGCATTCCAGGTGACTTCAGCGGCCGTATTGCCTATGTATTGCGTAATGCAGCAACACCAGATCAACGCTATACCTTACAAATTGCCGACACAGATGGGGAGCAGCCACGCACCATTTTGACTTCAAGAGATCCAATCCTTTCCCCTGCTTGGACACCTGATGCTAAAAAGCTAGCTTATGTTTCTTTTGAAACCAAGCGCCCTGCGATTTACATCCAAGACTTAGCAAGTGGTAACCGTGAAAAAGTAGCAAGTTTCCGTGGACTGAATGGTGCACCAAGCTTCTCACCTGATGGTAAATCGATGTTGTTTACCGCTTCAATGCATGGCAATCCTGAAATCTATCAAATGGATTTACAGACTCGCCAATTAAAACGCATGACCAATGACACAGCGATTGATACAGAAGCACGTTATGCCCCTGACGGTAAATCATTTATTTTTACCTCTGACCGTGGTGGCTCTCCACAAATTTATACCTACAACTTAAGTGCTGAAAGTGTCAAACGTTTGACTTTCCGTGGCGCTTTCAATGCACGTGGTACGTTAAGTGCGGACGGTAAAAAATTAGCTTTGGTGCATCGTCCTAGCGGTAGTAACTATAAAGTTGCGGTTCAAGACATTGGGTCTGGTGTAACCAATATTTTAACACCAACAAGTTTAGATGAATCCCCAAGCTTCTCTCCAAATGGTCAAATGGTGGTGTATGCAACACGTGAAGCAAACCGTGGTTTGCTCTCGATCATGTCTTTAGATGGTCGTTTCCGCATGAACTTACCAAGTGAACAAGGTGAAGTTCGTGAGCCAGCTTGGGCACCGAAATAAACACTGCATGATTTATTCAACAATAACTTTTTAATGAAACATCATAAATAACCGTCATGGAGATCAATATGAAAGCAATGAAACTGATTGCGCTACCTGTTTTAGCTACAGCATTAGTAATGACTGGTTGTGCCAGCCGTAAACCTGCAGCAGACGTACAAGCAGGACAAAACCCAAATAGCTCAACCACTGTAAACACTTCTGGTTTAAGTGAAGATGCAGCACTCAATGCACAAAACCTAGCGGGTGCATCATCTAAAGGTGTAACTGAAGCGAATAAAGCATTTTTAGCGAAGCGCGTAGTACACTTTGACTACGACAGTACAGAGCTTAGCAATGAAGACTTACAAACCCTTCAAGCTCATGCACAGTTTCTTGTTGCTAATGCAAACTCACGCGTGGCTTTAACAGGTCATACCGATGAACGTGGTACTCGTGAATACAACATGGCACTTGGTGAACGTCGTGCCAAAGCTGTTGAAAGCTTCCTGATTACAACAGGCGTAAGCCCTAACCAGCTTGAAGCAGTCAGCTATGGTAAAGAAATGCCAATCAATGCGGGTCATGATGAAAATGCATGGAAAGAAAACCGCCGCGTAGAAATTAACTACGAAGCTGTACCTCCGCTACTTAAATAAGACTTGAAAAAGTCTGAGCTAAAAAAAAGCACTCATTAATGAGTGCTTTTTTGACTTAACCCGTATCATTTAATTTATATCGTTTCATTTTCATCGTTCTGTTGCAGCGTTCTTTGCTTTAACTCAATTTAGCCCCTTAACTCAGGATAAATTCGATTAGCGGCTTTAGAACTTTAAGAAAATATCCAATTAAAAATGCAAATGAACGACTTTTAAAACGATATCCTTAGCTTTACCAACTAGAAAATTAGCTTAACAATCCAAATCATTACGCTTCTGCTTCTGGATGTTCAGCATTTTCTTTCTCTGTTTGCATCGACTCAATGAGATCATGTTTATTGAACTTTTTATACTCTGCTTTTGCTTCGTAACTGCTCCATGCAGCTTTTACGGTATCCGCAGAAATATCGTCTAAATTCAATCCCTCAGTTGCAGTCGGAGTCGCATCAAATTTTTGTGTGGTCATTGTTGTGCTCCCTGTCTTTCGATTTATACATTAGATTCAACATAGCATGTTATTCAGGACTTGCAAGGGTAAAATCACGACAAATAGTCTAGTTTAATTTTTCTTTTCCTTCGTTCTCATCTAAAATGTTGCACAATCACATTTTTATCATTTTTGATAAATTAATATTTGGAGTTTTCCGGTTATGTCAAATCTCACCCTTTCCCAATTTCTACAACAACAAAGTGGTAATCTTACTCCTGCATTAGCACAAGTTATTGAAACAATTGGTAATACATGCAAAGACATTGACCTTCTATTACAAAAAGGTGCTTTGGCTGGTGTATTGGGTAGCGCGCAACACGAAAACGTTCAAGGTGAAGAACAAAAGAAACTTGATGTCATTTCAAATGATTACCTCATCGATGCATTGAAAGTTCATCCACATGTCGGTGGTTTGGCTTCTGAAGAATTAGATGAATTCACTCCAGCTCAAGAAAATGGCGATTATCTTGTCTTGTTTGACCCATTAGATGGTTCAAGCAACATCGATATCAATATGTGTGTCGGCACAATTTTCTCAATTCTTCCTGCAAAAAATGCGGTAACGCAAGCTGAAGATTTCATGCAAGCGGGAGTTAACCAAGCGGCTGCAGGTTATGTACTGTATGGCCCATCAACAATGATGGCTCTAACTGTCGGTGCTGGCGTAGTCTTTTTTACTTTTGATCCAGAAAGCAAAGAATTCTTATTAACTAAAGATGCGATTGCGGTTGCAGCAGATACTAAAGAATATGCAATTAATGCATCGAACCAGCGTCACTGGGAAGAACCTGTAAAACGTTATATCGACGAACTTCTTGCAGGTAAAACTGGCCCGCGTGAAAAAGACTTCAATATGCGTTGGGTCGCATGCATGGTGGGTGATATTCATCGTATTCTTTGCCGTAGCGGTATCTTCATGTACCCATACGACTTCAAAGATCCGAAAAAAGCAGGTCGTCTACGTTTAATGTACGAAGCAAACCCAATGAGTATGTTGATGGAACAAGCTGGCGGTGCTTCTACAACAGGCCGTGTCCGCATTCTAGACATCCAACCAACAGAACTTCATCAACGTGTTCCTGTGATTATTGGTTCTAAAAACGAAGTTGACCTAGTTACGTCATACCATAATTAATTTCTTATAACGAAAGTCAGTATTTTTGCTGACTTTCGTGGATATCTCCCTCATGGCTCTGATTTATCTCGAATCAAAAGACAATCCGAAAATTAAGCACCTCCGTGGCTTAATCGAACAAAATGCCTACCGTAAAAAACAAGGTCAAACTGTTTTGGAAGGCACACACTTGGTGTTGTCATGGTTAGACTCAAAACGTCCAATCAAATCGATTTTCACCACTGAACAAGCAATTAACCATGCCGATTTCGACCACATTGCGGAACAATATCAAGGTGCTGTATTCATTCTAAGTGAATCTTTATATAAAGATATCAGTACACTTGGAACATCGATTGCTTGCTTAGCGATTGTGGATTTACCAAGTTCAAGTGAAGCGCTTAACTTCAGTGAAGACACCTTAATTTTAGACAACATTCAAGACCCAGGAAATGTAGGCACCCTACTCCGTTCTGCTGCCGCTGCAGGTATTGAGCAAGTTGTTTGTACCAAAGGCTCTGCATCGCTCTGGTCACCGCGTGTATTACGCGCAGGTATGGGCGCACATTTTTCATTAAATACCTTTGAAAATATTGCCCTTGAAGATATTTTGACGAAATTCAAAATTCCAGTGTATGCAACAAGCTCACATCTGTCTGAAAACCTATATAGCAAAAATTTACGCAAACAATGTGTGTGGATTTTAGGCAATGAAGGTCAAGGTGTTTCTGAGTATGCATTACAACATGCCGAAGCCGTTGCGATTCCTCAACCGGGTGGTCAAGAATCATTAAACGTAGCCATTGCTGGCTCGATCTGTTTTTTTGAAATGGTACGTCAGCGTCAGTAAAATCGTTATTTTATTGTATTTAGCGCTTAAGCCTGAAAAAAATAGACTACACTAGAAAAAATAATAATTCTTTTTGTCAACCTAACCGTTATTTCCATCGTTATTTGTATATGAATATGGAAATAACGGTGGGTATCCGATGACAGGATTTTCCATCTCTATGGATTTAGCACCCAAAAAGTCCGAGACGCAAGACAGCAGTGTTTTAAAAAGCACGGCTGAGTCTCGCCTGAAAAACTTCATGAATGAAGTGACGGGGCGTGCTTTAGTAATGATGGAAAGTGCAACGCACGGTCAACATGGCATTGCCATGGACTTGGTGCAAGAAGCCTTTATTTCCTTACATAAAGCTTATGCTGAAAAGTCCACAGAGGAATGGTATCCCCTGTTTTACACCATTTTAAATAACAAGCTGCAAGACTGGCGTCGAAAAGAAGCACGTCGTTCACAGCCGTTTTCCCTATTTAGAAAAGTCAGCCTAGATGACGACGATGTCGAGATACAGGATGTGGTAGATGAAACTACACCAAACCCTTTCGACTTTCTGGATCAGGCTGTCACTGCAGAGGAAATACAAGATGCTATCGCAGAACTTCCAGTCCGCCAGCAACAAGCATTTATGTTGCGAGCTTGGGAAGGCTTTGATACGCATACAACTGCAGAAATTATGAATTGTTCCGAAGGCAGTGTGAAAACACATTACCACCGTGCCATTCAAGGTTTACGTACCGCTTTGGCACATTTGAATCCACATATGGGAGGATCATCCGAATGAAACAAGATGATTTCTTAAAGCAAGTAACTTCCAAACTTGATGGACTCGCACAGCACCATAAAGACAAAGCAACTGTCATGAATAACGTGCTTGAAGATATTCATCAGCGCGAAACTTCACGTTATGGTTTCTGGAAAATGTCTGGCTTTGCACTTGCAGCAGCAATTGCAGGTTTTGTCATTTTACCAAATGCGACTGTACTGGATGACAAACCACAAAATCAGGTGATTTCAACCCCTAAGCTCTCCCCTCAAATGGTGGAAGATCTTGAAATGTTGATGGTTCTGGGTGAGGACAAAGTTCCACATGGCAGCTAAAAAATTAGCAATTGCATTCTGTGCTTTTAGTTTTTTGCAAACCAGTTTTGCTGGCTTTGATCGCTTTTGGATATTTTCAAAAGATGCAGATACTCAAGTCAATGAAACTTGGGATTCGCTATCTGAAGCAGAACAACAGGCTTTAATTAAAAAGTATCAGGCTCTCAAAGAGATTCCTGCAGATCAACGTGTCAGCTTGCAACAGCGCATGGATTGGTTCACCCAACTTCCAGACAGTGAAAAGCAGCGTATGCGCGAAACATGGCAAAAAATGAGTACTTTAGAACGTAAAGAACTCGCGACACGTATGCAAAAAGCTAGTCCTGATGAACGACCTGCTATTCGCGATGAGTATATCAATAAATATTTACAGCCTATCGCTGTCGTTCACTAATCAAAAACAACAGTATGTTGTGATAATCAAATCAATTACATTAGTTAAGTTATAAAAAAAGCCTCTTATCGAGGCTTTTTTTATTGTATTACTTGCTCAACCGACGCTGACGATACATACCTAAACCAATCAGTGTCAACAGCCCAAATAATCCCATCGAACCACCGCCGCTAGAAGAAGAGTTGGTATTTTTCGCTGTATTCTTAAGGGTCAGAATTGCATTGCTTGATGCAATGCCATCACTATCGACAACGCTATATTCAACAGGATAGTCAAACTGACTAAAGCCATTTTTTACTGAGAAGGTAATCTTGCCACCGTAGCAAGTTTCCTTTAAATAACTTGCTGGGCAACTGCCACTATACTCAGCTTCAAAGTTTAAACCTGCTGGGATTTTCGTAAAGCGAATGGGAATAATTTGGCCTTCTTCATTTTTATGCCATACCGATTTACCTGCTGGCATAGATGCAACTGGACCATCACCATCATCATTAGCATTTTCTAATAAATTATGGACGGTAACAGACAAATTATTTGACGGACTAATTGTGTATTGAGCAGCTTTGGCCACTGGGGTCATATTTTTAAATGCCACACGTACTACACCAGAGGATTCCGCCTGACTCCCTGTCTTTTGTTTTAGCGTATATTTACAAAAACCGTATTCGGTAGGCGCTGTTGTTGCCCCACTGGTGCGATATATAACGATTTGTTTTATTCCAGCATCCCAATCACAGTGCAGGTCATGTGGTGGATTACCCACAATACTTGCTTCGCCTGTACTAGACACCGTAATTTCACTACCAATGCCGATTGGTGAAGTCGTCACGGTATAGTTGTCAGCATTTAAGGCAATTTGTCGTGTTTCAGCACTTCCGTTCACAGACTCTTCTTGAGGTAATGATGCTGGGAATGGATCAAAATAAACTGCACGATATTTGAGGTTATTTTTTAATGCACTTAATACCGCTTCGTATTTTGTTAAATCATCCTGATTGGCAACTTTGTATTCTGCATAATCTGGATCGTCGATATCCTTTTTCAAAGCATCAATTGTATTTTGATACTTATCTTGCAGAGCTGTTAAAGACTCATTGGTAATATCTGCCATATCTGCTGCGGTTAAATTCATTAACTCAACCGAACCAATATCACATGTGTTTCTTTGCGTAGGTGATAACTGTAAAGTACCATCTGTGATCCGCAAAATGCCCCGTTGATCCGCATCACTACAGCCGTCTAAGCCAAGATTGATTAAGTCAAAACCACTGCCGATCGCTTTCGGATAATACAAAGGTAAATACAAATTATAAGCAGATTTTGTTTGTAGGGCGCTTAACAAAGTCCCCATAGCATAGCTACTTACATCATGGTTTTGCAGAAAGCTTTCCGTACTATTCAGCACACTTTCGGGTAAATCACACTGTGCGGCTGCCAGTTCAAATGCATTATTACTTGCCACAAATTTTTGACCATTATCAGGTACTGCATTATTCAGATAACGACAAGATTTTCCACCAGTATTGTAGGCCAATACATTGAAATACCAAGCCTTTGTACCATTGTTATCATAATAATAGGTACTAGCCGCATTGTTCTCGACTATTGTATTACTGGTTAAAACGAAGCTAGAAAAAGCACTTAAACGATCCGTTCCCTGAGAAATGGCACGGATAATACTACCCGTACTTGGATTTGCTTGGTTTTTTGCAATCGTATTTGCTGTCAGTTCAACCTTGGCATTTCCACAGAAGTCCATCACACTATTGCTCGTCGATGAACCATTTTGAATAATACTGCTTTGCTGGAACACAATTTCAGGCTGGGTATCCCCCAAGTTCCCGATACAGTCCATAGCGACAACACTACCTTTAGGTGCGACGTTACCCTGAACTAAACTGCTCACCAATAATGTTTTTTTCGACATATTATGCGCAACGGAGTAGATTGCACCGCCAGCAACTTTGGCTTGAGAGTTTTCAATTGCACCATTATTTAAGGTAAATGCTCCCCCTAAATACAAGGCACCACCACGGTCTTCTGCCATCCCGCCAGTAAGGCGTACATTATTGACGATAAAGTTGGCTTCTGAGCGTGAAGTATTAAAAATACGCGATTTGCCTTGGGCATTAATCGTCGTTCTAATATCCTCATAGGCAGGAAATTTCTGTGTCAGTAAATTTTTTGAATCATAGTTAAAGCGGCTTTTCCCCTCAATCACGATCTGATTGAGCGGAACTAACTCACCTTTGGTCAGAAGATATTCACCTGCTTCAAGTTGAATATAATCGGTCTGCCCATTATTTGGATTGCCGACATTACATCCACCAAAAGATTTGTTTTTACGCGCAGTTTCAATTGCTTCACGTAAAGAACATTGATTGAGATTTTCTCCATTTTCATCATCAAAGGTCGTAACTTTGATGATGTTACTTGTCGCTGCCATAGATGACATAGCCGCAAGGACCATCACCGCCAGCAATCCTTTTTTATAATTTTTCATGTGCTGTCCTTAATTCTATCCAGACTATTTTTTAAAGCGACGAAATCCAACTAAGCCAAGCAGCGCAAAAATACTCGCCCAGCCTAGAGCACCACCCGATGTTTTAACAGTTTTACTTTCCATTTCATTGTTTGGTTCTTGGAAAATACGCACTACTGCAGCTAAATAATTTTTTGCCGAAGTATTAAAACGGGTTGAAGACGTCACCACACGCAATTCAAAAATATCTGCGCCATGCCAATTTCCATTTGGCGTGTATTCAAAATCACCATTCAAATTCAGTGTAAATTTACCTTTTGATTCGGTGCTTTGTACAATTATTGGGCAACCATCTTGCCATGGCTCACCCGTTGGATTTGCCATACCCATCACTTTTGTACATTCTTCTTTTGGAATTAAATCACTGTCACCTAATGCATCTAAAATATTAAACTTGGCCACTTCACCTGTACGAATGTCTTTACCTAATCGAGGCATGCTCACAGGAACCACAATTTCGATTGCACCACGATCACACCAAACATCATCCAAATTACGATTTTTTCCACGCTGATCAGAAGACTCACAATACACATGATGCTCATTGCCATCTGCTGTGGTCTTGCCCTTATTTAATATCGGGCTTGAGAAAATCGTTTCGTAATCTAATAAAATACGAGGACGTAAATAACCAATAAATGCGTTATTTGCTGTGGTAAATGGACAGAAAAGTGCATTACGATCTTCTGTTAAGGTTTTACAGCTACCTTCATCTTCACCCGCGATTAAACTTGTCCCAGACCACACATCATTTAAATTTACAGCAGGCCCAACAGGACAACTCGCAGCCACTAAGTTGTTATAAAAAACAGATTGGTCTGTTCCTGAGTTCACGACTTTACAATCTTGAGCGGTGCCACTGAGCGCATTACCAATCACCACACTATTGGCTAAATAAGCATGCTCAGAAGTACTATTTAGTTCAATACCACCACTGTTCTTCAGTACTGTAATATTATTGAGTGCTAAACCATCACGTAAGTTGACAGCAAAACCTTTGTTTTTGAAAAAGGTACTATTGGCAATGATATTTTGAGGGTTACGGAACACCAACTTGCTGATGTCTGCGAGCCCATTTTGATTATAAACAATCGCTCGACCAGAAGTGCTTTCATTATTTTTGAACAAAGATGTATAGATTTCATAAGCCGGTGCTTCTGAGTAAATTGCACCCCCATCTACCGCTTTGTTGTTTTGAAAAATCGTGGTTCGTATATATAGACGGCTTGCTACAGCTGCGCCATCTTCTGAAAATCCAACATTGTAGATTGCACCACCAAGTCGTGCATAGCCATCTTCAAACTTTACATTTTCAAGTGTGAGTTTTTCATTATTAAAAATGATGCCGCCTTTATCAGCACATTGATCTTGCTTACATCCTTTAAATGAAATTTCTTTAAAATTGATCGCAAGTAGTTCTTTTTCGCCATCATTAATATTAAAAATTTGATCCTTACCCGTCATTTCAATGACGGCATTATTAAGACCGAGTACGACATCTTCATTGACGTTACTGTCATACGCCGTTTTCAGATTCAGTTCTGCTTTAATATCAATTTTTTTAGTGAGTTTATAAACTTCATTTTTTTTCAGAGAAATTGAGGCATAGGCGTCTTTACCCCCGCAACCATTATATCCGGCTTCTGGCATACCATTATTGATATATTCTATGGCTTCACGAAGTGAACATTCCTTGTCATCCTTTACAACATCTTCAGTGGTTGTAACGGTAATTTCTGCGCTAAATGCATGACCTGCCATGAGAAGCATGCCAATGCCTATGCTCTGTTTGAGCATATCCATCTCCTTAAATATTTTTTATCTTTTTATTCTTAAGTTGCACAATCCTTGCAACATTAAAATATTTTTATGTACTTTGTCACAGCTTGAGTAATTACTCAAGAATTTTTATTGCTTACCGATATTCATCAATTAGGGCAAAAATTTGTCTTAAATTGGCATGACTCAATTTGACTTTTTCACCTTTTAACATCTGAATCAGTTGTTCTAAAGATCTAAGTAAAATGGATGCCTGATGCGGCCCATGTGCCAACAAATAATCTACAATTTGTTGATCCATATGGATGCCACGTCGCGCCAAAACAGAGTTTACGAGTGCTTGTCGGTCTGCGTATAAACTACCATTTGGTACTTTTACACTGACAGCCTGAGTTAATCGAGACTGTAAATCTGGCAGTTCAAGTTTGAGTTCAATGGGCGCCAGCCGAGATGAAAAGACCAATTGACCACCTTCTTCGTTATTATAATTAATCAGGTGAAAAACAGCTTTTTGCCAATGTGGAACTCCGCTAATCGCTTCAATATCGTCTAAAGCCACCAAGTCATAGCGATCGAGCGAAGTAATCGCTTCAGTGGGAGCATCGAGCAATTCAAGCAATGAAACTTGAATTGCTGATTTACCAATTTCTAAATAGGAGTCACATATTGCAGACAGTAAATGGCTTTTTCCTGTGCCAGCTCCACCATAGATATAGAAACGATTCATTAAACCAGCATGTAACTGACGAACACCATCGATTACATGCCCCCAACTCGGCCCAGAAAAATCACTAATTCGAGCATCGAGTTGTGGTTCTATATCTAGCTGCAATTGACGCATATCTATATTTTGGCCTTATCAATCTTTATGTTCTGATCTTTCAATGTTACTCGAAATTTCAGGATCTTGCAGCGAATTTGCAGACTGATTTTTGAGCTCAATATCGACAGCAACTTGATTGGTTTCTACGTTTAAAGTGCCACTTGCAGCATCATTTACGACAAGTACATCATTTCGGTATAAATTACTTTTCTCGTAATTTTCGCGTGCATGACGTAATAAGACCACAATAATCGCTGCAACGGGTAGTGCAATGAGCATTCCGAGGAGTCCTGCCAATTGAGCGCCTGCAAGGACTGCAAATACCACTGCCACAGGAGACAAACCAATTTTGTCGCCTAATAAGAAAGGCTGTAAAATATAACCTTCTATTGCCTGCCCTACCATGAATACCACCAGTACTAAGGCCAAATGCACCCAATCCAAACCGAATTGGAACAGGCAAGCCACAATTGCCGAAATAATACCTACCGCAAAACCCAAATACGGAATAATACTGGCTAGACCCGCAATCATCCCAATGATGATACCAACCTCAATACCGACTAATTGGAGTCCAACCGCATAAACAACGCCCAATAAGAACATTACCAAGAACTGGCCTTTTACAAACGCGCCTAGAACTTCATGACATTCGCCTACGATGGTTAATGTGCTTTTTTCGTATTTGCGTGGAATAAGGCGACGCATGTTTTCTAACATTCGTTCCCAATCTAATAAGAAATAGAAAGCTATGATTGGAATTAAGACAATCGTGCCACCAATCTGTATGAAATTCAGACCCGATTGTGCCACTTTTAACAACATGGCTTGGATACTGTCTGCACTATAGTTGGTTTGAATATACTCCATGATCGCTGCTGACATTTGCTCTGTATCAATTTCCATCGGTACAAGATTAAATGTCTCTGATAACCACGGCAGGAATGTATAGTTGACCCAATGAATATTGCTTGGAATATTGTTTTTCGCATACATCAACTGTTCCCATACCAGTGGTACGAGGAACCACATTGAAAGGAATATAGCGACACCAATTCCAATAAAGACCAAACTGATAGATAACCAGCGCGGCAAGCCAATATTATGTAATTTATCGACTAAAGGGCTAAATAAATATGCAATTAGAAATGCGCCGATAAAAGGAACAACTACAGGCTTTAATAAGTATAAAACCCATATGATCAATGCTATCCCAGCAAGAATAAATATTCGGCGCAAGGTGCGATCACCCATATAAAGTCACCTTTTTTCAATGTAATCGTTATAGAAAGGAAAATATTTTAATAAAGATAACATTTTAGTGCGAAATAGCATAAGAGTTTTGCATATTCAGGTTATAATCCCCGCGCGAATGCGGAGACTTCATTATGAGCAACTCAACTTCTACCCCAAACACTGGTTTAAGCTACAAAGATGCAGGTGTCGACATTGAAGCGGGCGACGCGTTAGTCGATCGTATCAAATCTGTCGCGAAACGTACTGCACGTCCTGAAGTAATGGGCGGCCTAGGCGGCTTCGGCGCTCTTTGTAAAATTCCTAAAGGTTATGAAGAACCTGTTCTCGTATCTGGCACAGATGGTGTTGGTACAAAATTACGTTTAGCATTGAATTTGAACCGTCATGACACAATTGGTCAAGACTTGGTTGCAATGTGCGTAAACGATCTTCTTGTATGTGGTGCTGAACCACTGTTCTTCCTTGACTACTATGCAACTGGCCACCTCAACGTTGACGTTGCAGCAAATGTTGTGACTGGTATCGGTGCGGGTTGTGAACTTGCAGGCTGTGCATTGGTTGGCGGTGAAACTGCTGAAATGCCAGGTATGTATGAAGGCGAAGACTATGACCTTGCAGGTTTCTGCGTAGGTGTAGTTGAGCAAAGTAAAATTATTGATGGCTCTAAAGTTAAAGCGGGTGACGTTTTAGTTGGTGTTGCATCTTCTGGCGCACACTCAAACGGTTACTCACTTCTTCGTAAAATTTTAGATGTGAAAAACGTCGACCTTACTCAAATCGTTGATGGTCGTCCACTTGCAGATACAGCAATGGAACCAACACGTATTTATGTAAAACCAATTCTTCAGTTATTGAAAGAAGTGGATGTACACGCTATGGCGCACATCACAGGCGGCGGTTTACCGGGTAACTTACCTCGCGTACTGCCAAATGGTGCTCAAGCGGTAGTCAATGAAGCGTCTTGGGAATGGCCAGAATTATTCAAACTACTTCAAAAAGAAGGTGGTGTTGAACAATTTGAAATGTACCGCACATTTAACTGTGGCGTAGGTATGGTTCTCGTGGTTGATGCAGCCGATGCTGACAAAACTGTTGAATTACTCAATAGCCTTGGCGAAAAAGCATTCACAATGGGTCACATTGCAGATAATGCTGAATCTGTTGAAGGCGCTGACGAAAAAATCCGTGTAGTTTTCGCATAAGCAACGTTCATGATTAAAATTGCTGTACTTGTTTCAGGCAGCGGATCTAACCTGCAAGCCCTGATCGATGCCAATCTATCAGGTCAAATCGTTGGGGTGATTTCCAATAGACCTGACGCTTTTGCACTGCAACGTGCAAGAAAAGCAAATATTGCAACTGCAGTCATTGAACATAAGCAATATCCAAGTCGTGAAGCTTTTGATGATGTGATGCATCAACAACTGCTCGACTGGGATGTTGATTTGGTCATTTTGGCAGGCTTTATGCGCATTTTAAGCGCAAAATTTGTCAAAGCATGGGAAGGAAAAATGATTAACATCCACCCTTCTCTGCTGCCAAATTATAAAGGAATGCATACTCATCAACGTGTTTTAAACACCGGTGATGTCTTCCATGGCTGTACAGTTCACTATGTGACTGCAGAGCTGGATGCTGGTCAAGCGCTTGCTCAAGGCGTACTTAAAGTCAATGAGCATGATCATGCTGAAAGTCTGGCAGATCGGGTTCACGTGCTTGAGCATGTGATTTACCCTCAAGTGGCAGAATGGATTTGTAATGGCACCATTCAACACACTGAAAACGGTGTTTTATATCGTGGCGAGCCTTTGCAACAACCTATTCAATTCTGTAAGTTCTAAGCAACTGTATAATTTAACAATCAACGCATCTTAGGGTGCGTTTTGTTTTTTCAGTGCCAAATAAAACTCTATTTATTACTAAAATCTAAAATCTAAAATCTAAAATCTAAAATCTAAAATCTAAAATCTAAAATCCATTTTTGCAGAATGTTCAACTTTATGATCAATATGTAGTTTTTAGTTAATTAAAGCTTTTAGCATCATTAAAATAATAAGCTTATATTGCAATTAGAAAACCTTATAAATCTAGAAATATTACATCCTTCAAAAAAAAGTGGAGAAAATCACATGTTAAAATCCATCACACTGGCGACTTGTGCATGTATAACACTGGGTATGATTGGTTGTGCTACGACATCAAATCCGGCTACTGATCGTAATTTAGATAAATTATAAAACAAAAATTGGGTTGCGAGTGAAATTCAAGGCGTTAAGCTCGAAGCTGACCCTAACAATTCGAACGTACCCACCATCACTTTCGACGATACTCGTGTAAGTGGTTCAGATGGTTGTAATCGATTCATGGGCGGTTACGCTGTCCAAAACACAAAAATCCAATTTTCAAACCTTGCTACAACACAAAGAGCGTGTTTGACTGCGACAAATATTCCTCAACATTTTTCGCAGGCATTGAGCCAAGTTACTCGTTATGATGCCTCTAAAGATCATTTGAAATTTTTAGATGCCAATAACAAAGTTGTTTTACAATTTGAAAATGCGAAGTAAATCTCAAAAGTAGAATGTTTCATTCATAAAAAAAGCACTCTATAGAGTGCTTTTTTTATGTGTTGTGGTTTTTAAGGTTTAATGATGACGCTTAGGCAATTTAAGTAAATCTTTAATCAATTCAACAGTTTCCACAGGATGTTCCAATGGGAACATATGACTCCCCGCAGCAACTTTAAATGGAATCGCAAATTTTTTCTCAACCTTTTGTGGAAAGTGCCGAGCTAAAAATGGTCCCTGCTCTGCAATTAACTGCTGTACAGGTACTTGTGGTTGAGCATGAGGTAACCACCACAGTGAAGGATTAGTTCGAAAAATATGAACCTCATCATCACGTGAAATCGTCAATTCCACCCCACCACGCAGTTTATCGTCCATCAAGGCATGATCAATATAAGCTTGATAACAGTCTGGATCGAAATCTTTATAAAAACCTTTCGGCCTTAAAAGCTCTGCTGCTTGTTCACGGCTGTCCCAATGATCACGACGACGCTTCGACAAACCTGCTGGGGACATTTTATCGACGACTTTAAGTTTGAGGAGTTTTGCGATGTGCAAAGCAAAAGACTCTTTACCCATGATCATAGGCGGATCAATCATTAACACTTGTTCAAACAATTCTGGGCGTTGTAATGCAGCCTGAAATGTTAAAACCGAACCTAATGAGTGACCTAATCCAATCACCTTACGACCATTGGCCTGACGTACAATACTGTCAATGACTTGCTGTGTTAAGCTTTTCCAATGGTTATCGATTGGGTAACGCTTATCTGGCCCAAGTAACGGCACATAGATCACATCATATTCATCACTCAGTAAATCAAACAATTTTTGATAAACCCGTGATGGCACGCCATTGGCGTGCGCAAAATGAATTAACGGTTTCATTGTAATTTCGTGCTGTTTTCAGATTGAACCTGTTGTGACAATGCGCTTGCCAAACCTTGACCAAATGAACTTCCCATACGACCTAGTACAGAATCAAACGGACTATTTTCAATGGTGTAGTTCACGGCTTTTTCAGTTTTTAATTCACGTTTCAGGCTATTTAAACTACCTGTACGGTCAGCAATACCTAGCTTCACAGCCTGATCACCCGTCCAAAATAAACCTGAGAAAATAGCTGGATCATTTGATTTTAATTTCTTACCGCGACCTTCCTTCACTGCATTAATGAAATGCGCATGAACATTATCAAGTACACCTTGAACATGTGCTTTTTGTGCTGCATCTACAGGTTGAGTCATGGATAAAATGGCTTTGTTCTCACCCGAAGTCATGGTGCGATCTTCTACACCGAATTTTTGCATCAAACCACTAACACCATAATTCGGCATGATCACGCCAATCGAACCCACTAAACTTGAAGGATTGACAATAATTTCATCTGCCGCAGACGCAATATAGTACGCACCTGAAGCGCCTGTATCACCAATAATGGCATACAGTTTTTTATCGGTATGGGCTTTTTTCAAGTACTGAATTTCTTGCCAAATTTCATCAGACTGAACAGGTGAACCACCTGGTGAATTAATATTTAAAACAATCGCTTTGCTTTGTTTGTTTTCATAGGCTTTTTTCAAAGCTTTGATGGTATTTGCGCTGTTTACACTTTGCTTGTCCGCTGCAATGGTCCCAATGATATCAACCACGGCAATATGTGAACCCGCTGTCGCTGCTTGATCAGATGACGACATGCTGCAACTTTTTGCCATCGCAATGATAATAAATAGCAAATAAGCAAAGGTTAAAAATTTAAAAAATATACCCCATCTACGTGCTCTACGTTGTTCTTCAACGGAAGAAAGCACGGCTTTTTCTAATATTTTCCATTCATTTCCAGTTGGCTGCTGAATATTGTTTGAAGAACTTTGCTGTTTTTCTTCAGGTTTTGGTGGCCATTCGGACATAAAAAAACCCATTTGATCGTTAATTTGTAGTCATTATATACACGCTAATCGCTATAACTGTCTAATCAATTCATTTTCCCCTATAATTATTTTAAATTTTCTTTCATTTCTTTCAGACTTAAATAAGATGACCGACCAAAATTCACAGGACACCACATATCACCTGTTAAAATTTATCAGCCGTCAACCTATTCAAATTTCAAGATTAATTGCAAAAGGTTTGGCTGGGTTAGTCAATGTTTTAAAAATCTCTAAAACCTACTCTACGATTCAACGCAATCTCAAAATTGCATTGCCTGAATTATCAGAGTCAGCTCGCATTCAACTCACTAAACAAGCGATTCGAAACGAACTTTGTTCTTATTTTGAATTTTTTAACATTTGGGGTGCAAGTACAGAAAAAAATATTCAACGAATTCATCACGTACATGGCGCTGAATATTTACATGAAGCGCTCGCCCTACAAAAAGGCGTTGTACTCGTAGTACCACATTTTGGTACTTGGGAAATCATGAATGCATGGGTTGCGCAGTACACTCAAATGACCATCATGTACAAGCCGGTAAAAAGTGAATCTGCCAACAATTTTGTCCGTGCTGCTCGAAGCCGTGAGCAAGCAATATTGGTTCCTACGGATGAATCAGGTGTACGTCAAATTTTCAAAGCCTTAAAACAAGGTGGGACGACTGTAATCTTGCCAGACCATACCCCCAATGCCGGCGGCGAAATGATTCCATACTTTGGTATTCCACTAAAAACCAGCAACTTAAGTGCAAAACTAATTCAAAAAACCAAAGCACGTGCGCTCTTACTATATGCCATTCGTAACGATAATCATGGTTTTGATATGCATATCGAACCTATCGATGACAATATTTATCAAGGTAATGCAGATGATGGCTCGATGGTTATCTTTAAAGCAGTGGAAGATTTAATCCATCGTTACCCAGAGCATTATCACTGGAGCTATAAACGCTTTAAAGCCAATCCAAAATTGAGAAATCTATACAATATTAGTGATGAAGAAGCCGCTCAACGAATCCACGATATTCGTGAGGAATATCAACAGCAGCAAACAATGACAGTGGCTGAATAACATCTTCACGCCTTGCCCTTGAGCGAGTTTCTTTATTCGGCTTCTTTAGATAGCCTGCGATATAGATCGAGCCATTTATACTTTGTCCGCTCTTCAATTAGTTCAATTTGCTGTTTATTTTGCTTGAAATGGATACTTCCACTTTGTGCAGTTTGCAAAAGTGGAATGTCTAATTGTTTGAGACGTGTTTGGGTCATCTTTGCAGGATGTCCATAACGATTAAATCGCCCCGCAGAAGCAATCGCCAACTTGGGCTTAAAATGGTTTAAAAACGCATAGGATGAACTGTGCCGACTACCATGGTGTCCGAGCACCAAGACATCGACTTTTAGGTCTGGATAATCACTTAATATTTGATATTCAGTCTCCCAACCCGCATCCCCCATCAATAGAAAATGTCGTGGGCCATTGACGTCTTTGACCGTGACATATAGAACACAAGAACGTTCATTGGCATTCCATTTGGCATCTGTCAGATCTTCAGGCTTTGGCGAGAGTATTTCAAAATAGACTTGCTGATCCCAATTCCACTGCTGACCACGCTGACATAAGCGCTGTGGAGCTTGGTTTATGGTTTGTACCCGCTCATTACTTGAAAGCTGCCCAATATCAAGCTGTTGCTCCAATGAGAAAAAGCCACCACTATGGTCTTGATCTAAATGAGTCAATAACACCGGATCTAGTCGATGGACACCATTCACACTCAAAAATGGCCGGATGATATTTTGCCCGACACTAAATTGACTTTCATCATAGTTTCCACCGAAGTCTACCATCATATGATGATCTACAGAACGGATATAGATCGCCTGCCCTTGCCCCACATCTAAAATTGAAAGTTGAAAATTTGCTGAATTTTTCCATGGAATAAACAGAGCAAAAAAGGCAATGACCGACCAATATTTTGGCAAGATACCTTCAGGTAAAAATAAGATCACAATAGCCAATATCAACAGTAGGATCTGAGTTGACGTCAATGCGACATCTTGCATTTTTGGTGCAAAGAGTCGATCTAAGCCATAGAGAAATACATGCAATATCTCTAAACACAGATCATTGAATAAAAAAACCAATTGCGCCAGAGGAGTCGAAATATAAGAAAGTGCCCCTCCGATGATATCTAAAGGAACCACCACTGCCCCTAACCACGGGATGGCAAATAAATTACTTAGTGGGCTAATCCAAGTCACTTGTTTGAAAAAAATCACCATCAATGGAAATAAAGCGACAAAGATTTTCCATTGTGATTCCACCATCAACCACATTGAATGTTTTGACTTTTGCCAAAAATTGGCTTCCGCTTGAGCCAGTAAATGCTTCCTTAAGGTTTGATAAATCCGCAGTAAAATAAAGCATGCGCCATAAGACAACCAAAATGCCGCGGATAAAATACTAAAGGGATCCACAAGCAATAAAATTGCGGCACTAAAAACCAGCAGTTGAAAAGGCTGAATGGTTTGCCGTAACAAAAGTATGCTACTTGCGACAAGGCAAATCGTCAGTGTTCTCAGCGCCGGTATTTCAAAACCGGTAAATGAACAATATAGAAGGACACAGAAGATAAAGGGCATGACCAATACATATTGTTTGGGCCACTTGAGATAAATTTTGGGACAATATTTTCGAATAGCTAACTGCATCGCCCAACAAAGCATACTGGCAAAAACAAGTACATGTGGACCAGATATCGCCAATAAATGACTCATCCCAAAGCGTTGAAATAATTCACTGGTGCCTTCAGTGAGTAAACTTTTATCACCTGTAAGCAGAGCTAACAGCAAGCCATGATTCTGCAGCGGTTGTTGGTATATAAACGCTCTTAAATATAAACGTTGTTGTTCGACTTTTATTTTGAACTGGTGTAGCACACCTTGATGTCGTTGATACTGCTGCCCATAGCCCATCGCAATCACATGTTGAGGTGGTATTAATTCCACCGACTTCACCTTTAAACTGGCATGTATGTTTTGCTGTACGCTCCACCGCTCTTGGTCAAATGCACCTTCTGTCACATAGCTTTGGGTAGGTCGTAACTCACCATACATACGATAGTATTGTCCAGGGACCAACTGAATCGTCTGTTCATTATTTTGCAAAATTGAATTGGGTAAATACGCCATAAAATATTGAATCTGCTGATTCACATTGAGCACTTCAATTTTTTGCTGAATTGCTTGGTCTTTGAGTTGGCTGATCTGTGGAATATACGCTATAAACTCGCCTTGTCTGCTCTGATGTTCAACCAATGCCAAACGCTGATCGAGTTGAGTATTGGCGAAACTAAAGCCGAGAATTGCACCTATGCAAAGATTTGCACTGAGCTGTAAGATTTTCGAAAAGATACTTTTTAGTTTTGGTGAAATGTAGAGCTGTAGCACTAGCCAAATCAGGACAATAAAAAGCAACTGAGCTGTCGAGAGTTGTGGATTCCAAAACATGAACCCCATAAAAGAAATACCTAAAATCCAGCCAATACAAAAACTTTGTAACATGAGTCGTCATTATTTTTATTATGTGCTGGCAATAATAAAGCCCACCGCGGTGAGCTTCAATCAAACAATCTTAATCCACTAATTTTTTTACAAAATCAATTTAGCGCTTAGTCATCTACCCATAAACCATCTTGCATATGCAAAATCGCATCAGCAGATTGAGCTAAATATTCATCATGGGTCACAATTAGCATTGCCATGTTAAATTCTTTACGCAACTCAGATAGCAACTCAAAAATCTTCACCGCGGTTTTGCGGTCTAAGTTCCCTGTTGGCTCATCAGCCATCATCAACTTAGGTCTTGCTACCAATGCACGAGCCAAAGCCACACGCTGACGTTCACCGCCTGAAAGCTCACCCGGTTTGTGCGTCATACGATGCGAAAGTCCAACACGTTCCAACAGGTATTCAGCTTGCTGCTTGACTTCTTTGAAATTACTCGACTTCCGTAACATTAATGGCATCGCCACATTTTCAAACGCGGTAAATTCAGGCAACAAGTGATGGAATTGGTACACAAAACCCAAATGTTCATTGCGAATATAACCACGCTCTGCTTCACCTAAAGTGTCAAAGCGTTGACCATTAATCAACACTTGACCCGATGTTGGACGATCCAAGCCACCCAATACATGCAACAACGTACTTTTACCAGAGCCACTTGAACCAACAATTGAAACAAACTCACCTGCTTTGACTTGTAATGAAAGTCCGCGAATTACATCGACTGTAGACTTACCATCCGTAAAAGATTTGGTAATGTTTTGGGCATCTAAAACTAAATTACTCATAGCGTAGAGCCTCTGCAGGTTGAACTTTAGCTGCACGTAATGCCGGATAAATAGTCGCGATAAAGCTAAGACCCAATGATAAAGATACAATCACCACAACATCTTGCCATCTTAAATAAGACGGTAAATAGTTGATGAAGTAAGCATCAAACATATTTAAGCCCAATGTTGTATTCAACCAACCGACTAAATTACTAATACTCGATGCAGCGATAATCCCTAAAATCGCCCCTGACACCGTACCAATCACCCCAATCACTGTACCTTGCACCATGAAGATCCGTGTGATTGTAGCCGGTGAAGCGCCTAGTGTACGCAAAATGGCAATATCGGATTTTTTATCAGTGACCACCATCACCAATGAAGACACGATATTAAATGCTGCAACCAATACAATCAGGAACAGCAATAAACTTACCATTGCCTTTTCCATTTGAATCGCACTGAAGAGATTACCGTGCGTATAAGTCCAATCTGAAGCATAAAAGTTTGCAGGTAAATCACGCACAATTTCTTGAGAGACTTGTGGTGCTGCAAAAATATCATCCAACTTCATACGGATGCCTTGAGCACCATCTGGCAGTCTTAATAAAGTTGACGCATCGTTCAGGGCCACATAGCCCATCATCGAATCAACCTCTGCACCAATACTGAAAATACCCACAATTTTAAATCGTTTAAAACGCGGAACGACCCCAGCCGGCGAAGGTGTTGCTTCAGGAAGGACCAACGTCACACTGTCATTCAAGCCTAAACCTAAGGCATCTGTCATTTGCTTGCCGAGGACAATACCAAACTCACCTTTTTTCAGATTATCGATACTGCCTTCCACCATATGGTCTTGGATAATTGATACCTTTTTTTCATACTGCGGTTCAATCCCACTGACCATAATGCCAGACACTTGACCCTGTGCCGTCAACATTCCCTGTAATTGGGTGAATGGTGCGACCCCTTGAACATGCTCATGCTGCTCAATTTTTTTTGCAAGTTCAGGCCAATTTGTTAAAATTTGTGTTGAAGAAACAGTGGCTTGAGGTATCATTCCTAAGACACGAGTTTTCAGCTCACGATCGAAACCATTCATCACAGATAAAACTGTAATAAGGACTGCCACACCAAGCGTGAGGCCGATCATGGATACCAGAGCAATAAAAGAAATAAAGTGGTTACTGCGCCGAGCGCGAGTGTATCTCAACCCTATATACAGCGAGATTGGTTTAAACATAACCATCTAGTCCGAGGTAATATATATTATGGAAAACTTACAGCATCAAAGCGTTCAAACTGAACGCCGTGTAATGTCGCGTATCGATGCTGCTTTGCGCATCAACTATCAGATTATCTCTGATGATGTTGCACTGAATGATCCTTACGATCCTAATTTTGTATTGCCGCGCTATTTTCTACTACTTGCTGAATTAGATCAATTTGATCATGCACTCAACTACGAATTAGAACAATTAGCTGAGAAAGATCAACAAATTGCTCGAATCTTATCCTTATTTAACCAAAAGTTAAACCTTATTACGGGTTCTTTATACGACGCAATTGTACAAAGCATGTTACCAGTGCCTGAGCATGTGAATTTTTCAGAGACTGGTTTGAGCTTTTTTAGCGAACGCGCGATTAAAGAAGGTACTTATATCCATGTGACCTTAAGCCACCCTGAAAATTTCTTCCATATTGCGGCAACTGCGCAAGTGGTTTATAGCCGTGAAGAAGAAAGCAACTTATACCGTACGGGTGCCTATTTTATCACACTGCTCCCTCAAGACCGCGTCAAACTTGCAGAGTGTATCGCACTGACCCAATACAAAGAGTGATTTTTAATCAATGTTTTAATTTGTGGGCGAGCTCTCTGTTCGCCCGAAAATCTTTATAAAAATAAACAAACAAGCCTGATAATAGAATCACAGCACCAAGTAAAACCATCAATGATAATTTTTCATCATTCAGTAAAGCACCAAAGAGCATAGCAAGCATGGGTGTGAGTACCGTTGTTAAAGACAAAGTTGTCGCCTTGATGTTTTGTACCAGTTTGAAATAACAAAACATTGCAATCAATGAAGCCATAATCACTGCATAAAATAAGCCAATGAGTGCTTTGGTCGAAGGCATCTGTGTCGGTGCATACTGCCAAATAAACGGTAGCATTGCAGCAGAAAATAGTGCTGAGATAAGAATCGAACCCGTGGCTTGAGACATGGGCTGTAATGGCGCATTGACTTTTTTCACCCAAAAAATCGACATGCAGTAGACGAATACGCTCATTAACATTAAGACGATACCAACAGGCTGTACATGCTGATCACTGCCGCCTAAGCAAATAATGACTAAACCACAGACGGCAATCAACATCCCCATCCATTGCAAGCGATGCAGATAGGTATGAAAGAAGAAACGACCAATCAGACCCGTCATAATTGGTGCCAAACCAAACATCAGGGCAATAATGCCTGAGCTGAGATAGGCCGTTGCCATATAGGTAAAAATCTGAGAACCAATAAAACTAAACGCCCCTGCCAAATAACTGTGCAGGGAGGTTTTATCCATCGGCAGTTTATGTTTAAAAATAAACAATAATGCGAAAGCCAAGGGTAATGCGATAAAAAAGCGTAATGTCAGTGCCCAAAACGCATTGATATCACTTACACTCCAAACGATGGCAAGTGGCGTGGTTGACCAAATGAACACCAACAACGCATAAGTCATCGCTAGATTTGTTTTAGATGGCATGGTTTTTACTTCTGCGCCGTTTTACGTTTTTGCTTTTGAATGGTTTGATCTAAGCTGCTAGAAAATTCGCGCTTATCACGTTCAGAAATCGGGGCTGGGCCACCGGTTTGCACACCTGCGCCCCGTAAAGTATCCATAAAGTCACGTAAGTGTAGACGTGCTTTGACATTTGCTGTGGTATAGATCTCACCGCGTGGATGTATCGCTATACCGCCCCGCTCAATCACTTCAGCAGCAAGTGGAATATCCTGTGTCATCACGATGTCGTGCTCTTTCATGCGCTGAATAATTTCTTTATCCGCGGCATCTGCCCCGCTCATGACTTGAATTGAGTTAATCCGCACCGAAGGTGTTATCCCAACATTTTGATTGGCGACAAAAGTGACTTCTAACTGGTAACGATCAGAAGCCCGAATAATCACATCACGTAAAATGCGTGGTAACGCATCTGCATCCACCCATAATTTAAATGGCAGCACTGATTTTCCATTCACTTTTAAACATGACTCATAGTAACAAATCTACATGACAATTTGGGATCTGCATCCGCTGAATGGATCTACATTTCTCTAATCATGAGAATCAAAAAGCTGCAAAATGAGCAAAAGTTGAGCTTATTTTCCAATGCTTTTACATTTAAATCCTACTGAAAACATTTTTTATGCATGATTTCATGATAAATATGACGTCGGTG
This sequence comes from Acinetobacter sp. YH12140, assembly GCF_013418475.1. Lineage (NCBI taxonomy): Bacteria > Pseudomonadati > Pseudomonadota > Gammaproteobacteria > Moraxellales > Moraxellaceae > Acinetobacter > Acinetobacter sp. YH12140. Next base: position 63,829 of record NZ_VPBZ01000002.1, on the reverse strand, counting down.
ACTTGAAAATTTCAAATAACCCTCGATTTATTAATTATGAAACCAACCCAATATCAATTGTGCATATGAAAAAACAAAATAGCCCTGAAATTATCACTATTGAAGATCAAACTTTTGGTAGTCATGTTGAACATTGGAATTTGCTTACAGGCAACCCGACAACGGATGTACCAGTTTGGCTGGGTCAGGCATTGGATGCACCCATTATGCCGATGGGCTTATGCGCACAAGAATCTGATATGGATCAAAGTACCTGGCTGATTCAAGGTCCATCACAAGCGTCGATTCAACTGTGCCAAGTGATTGCGGTAGAAAATAATAAACCTAAAGCCGTTAAAACTGCATTTCCAAGTTTTGATAGCCCATATAAAACCAAAGCCACCATTGAACGTATTATTACCTGTAAATCCAATACGCAAGCTGTGCTTTGCCTCGACTTAGGCGCAAATACCAGTGTGTATGCTTTTGATAGTTTATATAGCGTCAATCACGACCAATATGAAAAAGATGCAAGCTACAGTGTGCAACTCAATGCTTGGGCCTATGAACTCGAAGCTGTCGCAGAACATGAACAGCTTGTCGTTGACGATCCTGCATCGATTAAACATCATCGTGCTTTAAACGATATCTTGGCAGCAAATAATGGTGTTGCCCCTGCAGACTTACACGAACAAATTAAAGCGTGGCAACCGAAGTCTGAAGATGACAAAGCACCAGTCACCGTCGATTTTTCTAAAATGGTTGCATACCTATATGGTGAAAACCTCGGACAAGAAGATGAAGCATGGTTCCAAGGGCATATTGTTGGCAAAACTGCCATGCAATTTAAAGAACAAGACTATACGCTGTATGATGTGACCTTAATCCACGAAGAAAACCAAGAAGCGGTGATTGTTCGTGTTGCAACACGAAATCCGGCGCATAAAGATTTCAATGTTGGGCAATATATTCGTGGCAACCTGTGGATACAAGCCAATATTTACGCAAAATCTGCCTAATTTGAATTCAAAAACCCTATTTCAAATAAAAAACCGCCTCAGTGCGGTTTTTTTATTTCTCGCTAATCATGTGTAATCGCTGAATATTTAAATGATTGAATATTTTTTATCCACAAGCTAGTCGATTTATTCTATTTTTAAATTCAAATTAAAATAACTTATCCACAATATTAAATTCAAAATAATGCTAATAAATAAATCCATCTGCAAAAGATAAAATATAAAAATCTAATATAAATAAATAAGATAGGAACTTTATGAAACTAAATTTAGCAATTCGGTTGCTTATTTTTAAATAAACTAAATAGTTTAGTAAGTTTATGGCAGATAGTACTTTATTTAATCAAATAATTATGTTAAAAATGCGTTTAAGAAATAGTAATTAACGATAAATAGATCGGAAAGAATATCTATGAAAGTCGTGCAAGAAGAAAACTTATCACAAGTTGACCATCACATGGAATCTCGATATCAAATCGAGCCAATGTCCTGCTTATTTTTTATGTTAGGTATGCTGATTTGTGCATACGTGTTACATACTTTTATTTTATAATCTATTCAATAAAAAAACCGGCATTTGCCGGTTTTTTTATGTCTTTAGGATTATGCGTTGCGTTTTGCAAAGTCATCCATAAAGTTAACCAGTGCTTGAACGCCTTCTAGCGGAACAGCATTATAAATACTTGCACGCATACCACCCACTGAACGGTGACCAGCTAAATTCAGTAAGTGGTTTTCTTCAGCTTCTTTCAAGAATTGTTTTTCCAATTCTGGATTCGCCAAAGTAAATGGTACGTTCATGATTGAACGGAATTCTTTTGCAATTGGATTTGCATAGAAATCGCTTGAATCGATATAACCATAAAGCAATTCAGCTTTTGCCATATTCGCTTGATAAATTGCGTCTACACCACCCTGCTCAAGTAACCATTCAAAAACAAGGCCAGATAAGTACCATGCATAAGTTGAAGGTGTATTCACCATTGAACCATTTTTCGCTTGAGCTGAATATTTCAAGATACTTGGAATATCTGCTTTCGCTTGATCCAATAAATCATCACGAATAATCACCAAAGTTAAACCAGCAGGACCAATATTTTTCTGAGCGCCTGCATAGATTAAACCGAACTTAGATACGTCTAATGGTGCAGATAAAATGCTTGATGAAAAATCGGCAACCAATGGTTTGTCTGTTTCAGGAATGTTGGCAAACTGAAGACCGCCAATGGTTTCATTATCTGCATAATGCACATAAGCTGCATCATCAGATAAGTTCCAAGTGCTTTGATCAGTAATCGCAAGTTTACCGTCAATGGTCGTACCTGCTTCAACAACATTAATGTCGCCATAACGCTGTGCTTCTTTCAACGCTTTTTCAGACCAAATACCCGTGTGGATATAGTCTGCTTTGCTGTTTTTACCCAATAGGTTTAATGGGATCGCAGAGAATTGCAGTGATGCGCCACCTTGAAGGAATAACACTTTATAGTTGTCTGGAATATTCATCAGCTTACGAAGATCAGCTTCTGCTTTCTCTGCCACAGCGACATAGTCTTTACTACGGTGGCTCATTTCCATGATCGAAAGGCCTTTGCCTTGCCAGTCAAGCATTTCAGCTTGAGCTTTTTCTAAAACGGCAGTGGGTAATGCAGCAGGACCAGCACAGAAGTTGTACGCGCGCATGAGTTTTCCTTTCAAAGTGAAACACAATAAAATGATGGCATTTAACCATATCTGACGCGTGCTTGCAGTAGTTAAAGCTGAAAATATTCCAATGCTGTCTGACATTTGAAGTCAAATTTTCAATAAAGATCAAAATTAATTCTTATTAATTCAAATTATTAGATTTACTGATATTTTTTATCCCTTGAATTGATGCTAATTTAAGGTCTTGATATGAGAAAAATGATGTGCGCTGCAAAGATAAAATTTATTTACATATGTATATGAAACAATACAACAACTTAGTGAATTTACCCAACTTCATCACAATGACTATAATGAACCCATCCTAGCTGTGAGTGTATTTTTATGCCTTTACCTCGAACAGATTATTCTATAAAAATTAAACATACATTTCGTTCAGGTTTACTGCTTGGCCTTGGTTGTTTCAGTGGCTTTTTTAGCCCCACCGTACTTGCGCAAAGTATCAGTTATAGCCAAGCAGAACAAAGTCTACTCACCAGCTCGTATAGTACTCAGGCCAACCAAGCGCTACAACAATCTGCCGAACTTCAAGCTCAGGCCATTAAAGGGCTTGGTTTACCTCGTGTGGATTTAAACGTCCGTGCCTATGCCTTTCATAATGAACTCGATATTCCTCTCGGTGCCCTAAAAAATAACTTAGAACAAACGCTGAGTAATGGCATTAATAATAAAATTGATGAAAGCTTACCGAGTGATTTGGCAGACCCATTAAAAGACAGTCTGCAACAGCCAATCCGTGATGGTGTCGGATTAATTCCAGATTCTTCCCAAGTGGTCTTAGATGATCAAGTGATCCGCCCTACCGTTTCCGTGATGATGCCGCTGTATACCGGTGGGTTAACGTCTAGCGCCAAGGAAATTGCCAATATTCAAGCCAAACGCAGCGCGATTAGCAGTGAACAACAACAAGATGTGCAACGTTTTGAATTAATCCAAGCCTATTTTAATGCTCAATTACAAAAAAAATTAGTCGAAAGCAGCCGCTTCAATTTAAATGCGATGCAACAACACTATGCCAATGCGCTCAAAATGGAACAACAGGGTTTCATTAGCAAAGGTCAGCGTATGCAATTTGAAGTAGCGAAGAATAATGCGCTCAGAACTTTTCAAAATACTGAAGCGAATCTTCGCTCTAGCTTATTTAAGTTAAACAACTTAATGCAAAGCAGCCAAATTACCGATCTTTCAACGCCATTATTTATCAATCAGCAACACAATCAAAATATAACCGCCTTACTAAAAAGTTATCAGGATCAATCTAGTTTGGTACGTAAAATGCAATTGGACAGTCAATTGGCCGGTGCTAATGTGAAAGCCCAAAGCGCTGCAAAAAAACCCAACGTCTTTGCCTTTGGCGAATATAGTCTTGACGATAAACAAAACTGGATCGTTGGTGTTGCCGCTCGCTACAACTTATTTTCAGGTGTTGATAAAAACAAATCCGTACAAGCCGCTGAACTTCAACGTTATGCATCTGAGTTAATGACTGAGCGTACCAAACAAGAAATTGAAAGCCTGATTTATAGCTCTTTTAATGAAGTCACTAGTGCTCAACAAAGTCACCTGTTGTTACAGCAAAATCTAAAAGCCGCACAAGAAAATTTAAGAATCCAACAGCTTTCATTTAAAGAAGATATGGGAACAGCCACACAAGTCATTGATGCACAAAATGCACTGAGCGGACTACAAAGTGAAATGGCGCTCAATGCTTATAAATACGTGATGTCACTCGCAACACTGCTACAAAGTCACGGGAGCATTGACCAGTTCCAAAGCTATATCAATCAATCACACACCGACTATATTCGCTAAGCTTAGCCGAGGGGAAACAATATGAATCAGGAGCCAACTGATCACCAAGAAGATGCCTCTGCGAAAGCTGAAACATCCCAATCCAATGTCTCGACTTCAGACGTTTCATCTACAGCAAATACTGCCGAGGATACTCAAGAAAAAGTGGACAGCAATACCGATGCAGAGACGATGAATTCCTCAAAGCCAAGCCGTAGTAAACCTGCTTTGATCAAGTTCGGGATTGGCATCGTTTTAATTCTGCTTTTGACACTGATTGCATTTGGCTTATGGAAAAGTTATCAGCCCAAGCAGGTTGAATTACAAGGTCGAGTTGAGGCTGAAACCATCCACATTAGCACCAAAGTACCCAGTCGTATCGAAGAAATATATGTGCATGACGGTGAAAAAGTACAAGCAGGTCAAGCACTGGTTCGTTTAACCAGCCCCGAAGTCGATGCAAAGAAACAACAGGCTTTAGCTGCACTCCAATCTGCGCAAGCACTGCAATCCACAGCTGAACGTGGCTCTCAACAAGAAAATATTGATAGTTTATATGCCAATTGGCAAAGTCTAAAAGCACAGCAACAATTGGCGCAAACCACCTACCAACGTGGTCAAAACCTCTATAAAGAAGGTGTCATTTCACGACAACGCCGTGATGAAATGCAAGCTGCCGCAGTGTCTGCTGCACAAATGACAGAAGCGTCTTATCAACAATATGCGCGTGCAAAACGTGGCAGTACACCGCAACAACAAAGCTCGGCAGATGCCCAAGTCAAGATTGCGCAAGCCGCGTTGGCTGAAGCCAATGCACTTGAGGCTGAAACCAAATTGTTTGCACCCTCTAATGGCACCATTTCAAAAACCTATGGCAAAGTTTCAGAATTAGTTGCGATGGGTGTGCCCGTAGTGAGCCTGATTCAAGATGATAGCTTATGGATTAGCTTAAATGTCCGTGAAGACCAGTATGCTCAAGTGTATCAACTCAAGACCATGCAAGGATTTATACCGGCGCTAAACAAATCTGCCGATTTTAAAATTGATCACATCGAAGCCGAAGGTGAATTTGCAACGATTAAAACCACGCGACAAACGGGCGGCTATGACATTCGTAGTTTTAAAGTCCAACTGAAACCCGCTCAGCCGATTGCTGACTTAAAAGTGGGTATGAGCGTGTTGTTTAAAATTGAAGAGCGTAAATAATAATGTTTAGGGGCATTCTGCGTGAGTTTCGCTATTTGATGCAGCATAAATGGGACTTGTGTATGGTCACACTTGCCCCTGCCCTTGTGATTTTGCTCTTTACTAATATGTTTGCTCAAGGCAAACCAGACCATTTACCCATCGCGATCATAGACCAAGATCAAAGCAGTTTAAGCCGTAACATTACTCATTTTGCGCAGCTCAACCATACGTTAAAAGTAGCCACCATTACACCCAGTAAGGATGATGCTGAAAAGCTTTTAAATCAGACTCAAATTTGGGGCTATATTCATATTCCTGCTGGCGCGGAGCAACGACTGGTTCAAGCAAAAGATGCAGAAGTCAGCATTGCCTATAACCAAAGCTATTTTAGTGTCGGCAATAGTATTTCATCAGCCATGTTACTAAGTACATTACAAGCTATGGCCGATTTTAGTGGTCATCAGTATTTAGAAAATACCATCCCCTACCTCGATGCACCGACGCCCAATGTTAAAATTTCACCCTTATATAATCCGGGTTTAAATTATGAGTTCTATTTAGAGCCTTATATGATTCCTGCGATTCTGCATTTATTACTGTGTTGCTGCGTCGCATTTTCGGTCGGTCAAGAAATCAAATATGGCACTGTAAATCAATGGGTGAAACCGACTTCTGTCTTTCAAGCCTTAATCGCTAAAAATCTCAGTTATGTTTTCATTTTTACCGCTTGGACATGGGCGTGGATGTTCTGGCTAATCGTGTCTCGAGGGTGGTTTGTTCAGGGTTCATTAGTGCTAATTTTGCTCGGACAATTGTTTTTTTATACAGCCTATGCCTTTATCAGCTCTACCGTAGTTTTGGCGACACGTGATCTCACCAAATCTTTTGGTTTTATCGCTGTGTATGGTGGCTCATCACTGAGTTTTGCAGGGGTGACATTGCCGCTGAATAACGCGCCAATGTTTACAAAGTTCTGGGCCAATATTATTCCCTATACGCCTTATGCCAAGTTACAAACAGAACAATGGGTCATTGGTAGCCCAATCTCCATTTCAATCACACCGCTTGTCACCCTGATCATTTACTGTCTGTTCTATTTTGTTCTTGCCAGCTTCTTTCTACGTAAAATACTAAAGGAGCAAGTCATATGAATGTAATCGCGTCATTTCTATCAAATTTGCTCAGACACTATATTCAAACCTTTAAAGATATTGTGAAGCACAGTTCGATTTTTACCACTTTAGTGCTTTCTGTTTTTCTTTACAGTTTTTTTTATCCCATTGCTTATCAAGCGGAACACGCGGAATCGCTCCCCATTATTGTGGTGGATGAGGAACAAAGCATACTCACCAATACGATTATTGGTGCTGTAGCCAATAGTCCCAATGTAGAAATTCGAGCTGTGACTGGTAATTTTGCTGAAGCTGAAAATATGCTCCGAAGTCAGCAAGCTGACGGAATTTTACTGCTGCCGAGTAATCTTTCAAATAGCATTCGCCGTGGTGAAACCGGTGGAATTGGTTTATATCTTAGTGCTGCAAACTTTCTAAAGACACAAAAAATTGGCTTAGGTTTAGCCAGTTCGATGGAAAATGCCCTCGTCGAATATGCAGAAAAATTCCAGAACATATCCGATTTTAGCCCCGCTTTGTCTATCCATAAGATTCCATTATTTAATCCACTTTCAGGCTATGGCAGTTATATTTTCCCAGCGGTTGCGCCCTTAATTATTCACCAGACGATTTTATTGGGTCTGTGCATGCTAATTGCGACCTATCGACAAAACACCACTTGGCGTCCGAGCTATACACAATTGGCTGGTATCTTCTTGTGTATTTTGACCATTGGAACTTTGGGCTGCTTCTATTTATTTGGTTTTACCTTTTGGCTGAATGATTATCCACGGGGTGGAAATTTTTGGGGTATGTTCATTGCTGTGCCCATCTTCCTCAGTTGTATTATTGCGATGACACTCTATCTAGCCACCTTTCTTGACCTGCCAGAACGTGCAGGACATGTCATCGTTTTTAGTTCTATTCCACTATTTCTACTCTCGGGAACGGCATGGCCACATGCAGCTATGCCTGAATGGATGCAAATACTTGCACAGGTGTTGCCATCAACCCAAGGCATTCAACTGTTCCTTCAACTCAATCAGATGGGTGTGCCTACAGTAATCGTCATTCCTAAACTGCTTTACCTCACAAGTATTGGACTGATTTTTTTATGTCTTGCTGTCTGGCGTTTAAAGTTTGCCAAAAGATAAAGCTTTTTGTGCTATAAGACATGTCTGGTCTCAAGCGAAATGCGTTCAAACCTATTCATCATGGAATCGAACGCTTTGCTTCTTAGCATGTCTCAAATTTTAATGCTTTCTGTCACCAATTAACTGTATGCATTTGGCGTCACAGTCGATGCTTCATCCACTTGAATATCAAAATCATCTGCATCTGAGGTGATCTCAGTAACCAAATCATCTGATTCTTTTTCTGCAGCGTTTTCAAGCCAGAATCCTTTTACTTTATCGTCCCCATCATGACCAGCAAAGACCACACTCATATACAGTTCTTTTTGCGGATAATCATATTTATACACAATCGTTGTGGTCTCACCTTCTCCAAGCCGAGTATTTGCCATTCGCTGAATCACTTCCGCCTCAGCACTAGGTTGACCTGCAGGAATCAGCTTTTTCATGCGCGAAAACAGCTCTGGATCTGCCAACATCGCATCACGAACATTTTCTTCAACCAATGCCAAAAAGCTGTCTTGATGGGGTTCGTGTAGCGCGACGAATAATTTTTCTGACTTAGCACGCTGTGAACTTGTCTCACTAGGTAGGCTTGATTCGAATTTTGCAATCAAGAAATCGCCAATTTTTTCACAAGCCGTTATAGGTAAGATTAAAGTGATGATGACGACTAATTTTTTCAACACCGTACAAGCCCTCTGGTTATTATTAAAATTTATAAAGTTAAAATTTAGTTAGAAAAATCTGTGTGATTTATAGAATTTTCACTGATTTATCTGCCTCACAAGTATAAAGCAAACTTCTATATAAAAATGAAAAATACAGGCTCACATTTAGTTTTTCGATCTTTCTAGGCAAATCAGAGATTTTATGAAGTGTTCATTAATAACTCAATTTTATTCGTTTTATAAATTAAACTTAATAATCAAATCGCTTATACAATTTAAAATGATAATTTATCGATCAAACAGTTTAGTTTTGATCAAAATCGTTGGCTGTATTCTCATATAAACTGCAAAATATTGTCGTATTTATCTCCCAAATTATTCAGAACTTTTTGTCATGGCGGATTCAGTCTGTCTGCAACATTTGTTCGTGGATGACTGTGGGCTTTTTTCTCCCAAATCTGACATAAGAGCTGATGTATGAAAAAGATTAAGGTGAGCCTTGCCTGGCAAATCGTGATTGCTCTCATTCTAGGTATACTTGTTGGTGCTTTCCTACACTATTCTCCTGAATATCGTGATGCTTTAGTTAATAACTTTTTGACGCCTTTGGGTTCAATTTTTATTAACCTCATTAAGATGATCGTTATTCCGCTTGTTGTGTCGATGCTTATTTTAGGTATTGCCAATACAAGTCACGGTAGTAACTTAGGTAAACTTGGTTTCAAAACAATTATTTATTTTGAAATCATTACCACCGTTGCTATTTTAGTCGGTTTAGTTGCAGCCAACGTATTCCAACCTGGTGCCGGCATTGATATGTCTGCATTGACGCAAGTCGATATTTCAAAGTATCAAGAAACAACACATGAAGTCAGTGAACATTCTCATGGTTTGATTCAAACAATACTTTCACTTATTCCATCTAACTTTTTTGCAGCTTTGACGAGTGGTCAAATGCTCCCAATCATCTTTTTCTCTGTGATGTTTGGTGTAGGTTTAGGTGCGCTTGATCAGGAAGTAAAACAACCTTTAATTAAAGTGTTGACCGCTGTTTCTGAAACGATGTTTAAAGTTACGCACATGATCATGATGTTTGCACCTATTGGTGTATTCGGCTTGATTGCTGCAACTGTTGCGAATTTCGGCTTCAGCTCTCTTGTGCCACTGCTTAAACTCGCAGTTTTAGTTTATGGTGCAATTTTCTTCTTTATTTTCATTGTATTAGGTGCAGTTGCTAAATTCTGTGGCTTCAGTGTTTGGGCCATTATCAAGATCTTAAAAGATGAATTGATTCTCGCGTATTCAACTGCAAGTTCTGAAACCGTCCTCCCCCGTATTATGGAAAAAATGGAAGCTTATGGTGCTCCGAAACCGATTACCAGTTTCGTGATTCCAATTGGCTATTCATTTAACCTCGATGGTTCGACCCTATATCAAAGTATTGCGGCTATCTTTATTGCTCAGCTTTACGGGATCGATCTGACAATCACTCAACAAGTGATTCTAGTACTGACCTTGATGATTACCTCTAAAGGGATTGCAGGTGTACCAGGCGTTTCTTTCGTGGTCTTGCTAGCGACTCTCGGCAGTTTCGGTATTCCACTTGAAGGTCTAGCATTCATTGCTGGTATTGACCGTATTTTAGATATGGCACGTACTGTACTAAATGTGATTGGTAACGCGCTTGCGGTACTGGTGATCAGTAAATGGGAAGGCCAATTTGATACTGAAAAACAAAAAAATTATGCCGCTAATCTAAAAGATGCCGCTTAATTTTATGTCATAAAAAAGGACGCTTCGGCGTCCTTTTTTACAGCTTTGTTTTATTTTTCCAAACTTTATTTATTTTTTTCGCCAAAAACTGAAATATTAAAATCTCGAATTTTGTTACTTCCTGCGGGTTTATCAAAACTTACATCATACTGTACAAGGTTTTTATTGGTATAACCGTACTCATAAGTGACCGTATATAAAGACGGTTTTTCAGTCGATTTTTCAATGTGCTTAGCCACTATATTTTTGCGTGAGTAATCTTGTTTCGGAATACCTCGTGCAAATTTACGCAGCTCTTTTTCATTCTGTTCAAACTTCGCTTTGAGTTCTGGTTCAAAGTAGGTATACAACTTTTCAAAATTGCCTTCACGTAATTGATCATAGGCAGCTTGAGCAACTTCAGTCTGTTCAGCACTTGGGTCTGGGATTGCATTTAAGGCTTTTTGACCAATTTGGTCACAGCCGCCAAGCCCAATAAGTGAAGCCATTGCAAAATATTTTAATTTCATATTGTACTCATCAATCTAAAATTATCTGTCTATAAAAAAGGACGCCGTAGCGCCCTCTTTTCTCAATCTTCAATTAGTCTTCTTCAGGCTCATTGAGATCTGATTCATTGTCATTTTGATCAATAATCGTTGAGTCATCTACAAGTTGCTCAGTTTCGATTGCTTCCACTTCTTCAAAAGTTTCGTCTTCTTCAACTGCTTCGATCGCCACAACACCGACTAAAATTTCGCTTTCACCTAAACGGATCAAACGAACACCTTGAGCATTACGACCTGTTTGTGCCACTTCAGACGCACGTGTACGAACCAACGTACCGCCATCTGAAATTAACATTAGCTCTTTAGACGCATCAATCGCTACCGCACCAACAAGTTCACCGTTACGTTCAGATGTTTTAATTGCAATAACACCTTTACCGCCACGTTTCTTGGTTGGGAAGTCATCTACTGGTGTACGTTTACCATAACCATTAGCTGAAGCACAAAGTACTTCACCAGTTTCCGGAACAACTACCAATGACACTATACGGCTAATGAGAGCTGAATCAGAGGTATCGTCATCATCAGACTCTACATCCGCATCCTCAGCGTCTTCAGCTTGAGCTGCTGCACCAATGGTCACGCGCATACCACGAACACCTTTGGCAGAACGACCCATTGAACGCACGTCAGTTTCTGCAAAACGAATGGCTTTACCTTCGTTTGAGAACAACATGATTTGTTGTTCGCCGTCGGTAATGGCAACACCGATTAAGGTGTCATCACCATTCAGCTCAATCGCGCGTAGACCGTTTGAACGAACATTCGAGAATTGTTCTAACTCAACACGTTTAATCGTACCGTATTCTGTTGCCATAAATACGTAGAAGTTTTTACGAACGGCTTCTGCTTGCTGTGCAAAGTCATTGATGATTTCGTCATCAAGATCAGTCGTAGATAACTCTAGACCCAATTGTTTCAACTGAATACGAAGTGCGTCAGATAAATCATCTGCACCGTCTTCAGTCTCAGCAAGTGCAGCTTCTAAACCAGCAAAATGACTATTAATCACTTCATTGGTTTGTAGCTGTGCACTATTGGCTTTTACAAATGCTTTAAAGTCAGCCAAGCGTTCTTTAAATTTCTTCGGCGCATCGACCACTGGTAAAATAGCGGTGATGGTCTCGTTTTCATCTAATGGCAATAAGTTCACCATTGGACGACCTTTCGCACCACGAGATGCTTGAGGTACTTCATATACTTTCAGACGATAAACTTTACCTACATTGGTAAAGCAAAGCACTGTTGCGTGGTTAGAAGTCACGATCAAATGTTGGATGTAATCGTCTTCTTTCATTGAAGTTGCAGATTTACCACGCCCACCACGACGCTGTGCAGCGTAGTCTGACAATGGTTGAGTTTTTGCATAGCCTGATTTAGAAACAGTTAGTACCATTTGCTCTTCAGGGATTAAATCTTCACGAGAGAAGTCGATACGTGATTCCACGATATCGGTACGACGTGCATCGCCATATTGTTGAAGGATTAAAGCCAATTCTTCTTTAATTACATTCATCAATAAGTTGAAATCGTTCAAAATTGCAGTGTATTCAGCAATTTGACCTAGAATTTCTGTATATTCAGCTTGTAACTTGTCTTGTTCTAGACCAGTTAAGCGATGTAAACGAAGTTCTAAGATCGCACCTACTTGGGTTGGAGACAGACGATAAACATCACCTGTTAAACCAAATGGACGTGCTGGATCTTCGCCTTCAATTTCATCTGGTCGGACAGATACCGCACCCGCTTTTTCAAGCAATGCAACAACACCACCGCCGGCCCACTCGCCCGCTTGTAAACGTTCGCGTGCTTCGCTTGGGTTTGCAGATGTTTTGATGGTTTCAATGATCGCATCGATGTTTGCAAGTGCAACCGTCAAACCTTCTAAGATATGTCCACGTTCACGTGCTTTACGCAATTCGAACATGGTACGGCGTGTAACCACTTCCTGACGGTGACGGATAAACGCTGCAATAATATCTTTCAAGTTCATTAACTTAGGCTGACCATTATCGAGGCAGACCATGTTAATACTGAATGAATTTTCTAATTGGGTATTTTGGAATAAGTTATTTACAATCACTTCGGCGTTTTCACCACGCTTCAAGTCAATTGCAATACGCATCCCTTCTTTATCTGATTCATCACGAAGTTCAGAAATACCTTCAAGTTTTTTCTCTTTGACCAACTCAGCAATACGTTCAATGGTTTTTGCTTTGTTAACTTGATAAGGAATTTCAGTGAAGACAATCGTGCTACGGCCCGATTTTTGGTCTTCTTCAATGTGATATTTACCACGGATATGCAAACGGCCTTTACCAGTACGGTACGCATCGACAATGCCAGATTTACCGTAAATGATACCGCCTGTAGGGAAGTCTGGACCAGAAATGTGTTCCATTAACCCTTCAATGCTGATGTGCGGATCGTTGGCATAAGCAAGACACGCATTAATGACTTCTGTCATGTTATGCGGAGCCATATTGGTTGCCATACCTACAGCAATACCAGCTACACCGTTAATCAACAAGTTAGGCACACGTGTTGGCATGACTTGTGGAATACGTTCAGAACCGTCGTAGTTGTCTTCCCACTCTACGGTATCTTTCTCAAGATCCGCTAAAAGTTCGTGGGTCAATTTACGCATACGAACTTCGGTATAACGCATTGCTGCTGCACTGTCACCATCGACAGAACCGAAGTTACCCTGACCATCAACCAATTGATAGCGTAAGCTGAAATCTTGAGCCATACGAACAATGGTTTCGTATACAGCTAAGTCACCATGTGGGTGATATTTACCGATGACGTCACCGACTACACGGGCAGACTTTTTGTAAGCTTTGTTGTAGTCATTGCCCAATTCGTGCATTGCAAAAAGCACACGACGGTGAACAGGTTTGAGACCATCTCGGACATCTGGCAACGCACGTGACACAATCACGCTCATTGCATAATCGAGATATGAGCTCTTCAGTTCATCCTCAATGGCAATCGGTCTAATTTCCGATACGCTCATGCATACTCCTTGTTATACAAGCAGAATTCTGCCCGCATTTATATATCGTAAATCTGTAAAAATTAGTTCAAAAAACACTGAACCAATATCAAAAATCAAGTGGGACAGTATAGCATAAAAACCCTGATTTTTGTGCCAATCATCTTGCACTAGAACCATGATTTTTTGTATTTATTTTAAGCATTTTGATTTTATTTGCTGTGAAAAAAACCTCTACGAATAGAGGTTGTTTAATGTTCAAAAGATTTCTTTTCGAAGCTTCAAATTTAGGGGCATAAATGTGATAAAAATCACTCTTTATGATATTGCATGACCTCTAATTCTTGAGGCACATGATCATGCTGCAACCATGGGTATGCTGTTAGAAACAAACCAAAAATAAGCGGAAATTCATAAACTTCTTTGATGAAATCTTTATAAGCCAAATCGTACAAAAATAAAAAACTAAGACTTCGACTATGCTCAACTGCATCAGAAATAAATAAGCCCAATATCACCCACCAAGCCGAATGCCCAAATTGGCAAAGCCAAGGTTTTTAGTTTATGTACAATTTCTTGACGCAAATAAGGCGAAAATAGCATAAAGACCACAGGTGCAATCATGAATACCGAAATTAAACGAAAATACGGTTTAGGCACATCAGGAAAATAGTCACGCCCCCAACTAATACTGCGACCAAATAGCAACAACCACCATGCGACAGCCCACAACCAAAATTGTTTCTTTCCATCTTGCATTTCAAGTGGTCGAATATAGAAAAAAGTATAAATCGCAAAAAACAGCAATAACAATGCTTGGACCGATTCAACTGCTGTAACAGTCATTCCATCAAATAAAGGAAAAGAGATACTTTGTAAAACAGGAAAAAGTAAACAGCAGATCATCAGCACCAATACACTGACTGGTAACTGAAAATCAAATTTCAAAGGGAGACTCCGCCTAAAGGGCAAGTTCAATAAAACAGCAATGTTAACACAAAATACACAATCCTTTAAGCTTGCTTTAAGTTTAAGATTCAAGGTTGAAGAATAGGTCTTGATTATTTTCTTTTAAATCTTTGTATTTTTATAATTTATTAATTTCCATCCTATTACCAAGCGATTGCTCCTGCTTACTTACCATTTAAGTTTCAACATACGTTTAGCTTACGCTACAGTAGTGCCTAATACTGACAACAAGAAATAATATCGTAAGAATTTTGAAGTACGAAATTAAGAATCCACCACTCTCATAAATATGAAAAATAAAAGTGCAATGCATATTTATGTACATTCACGTATGGTTAATCGATTAAGCATGATCAAGAAGATCTACCAGACTATTCATTCCGCAATAAAAAACGCTCCTAAGCCATAAGCTTAGGAGCGTCTTGAACTGTGTTCAGAAATTAGATTTTAGATACTAATTCTGGAACTACAGTGTTCAAGTCACCCACTAACCAGTAGTCAGCTACTGAGTTAATTGGCGCTTCTTCGTCTTTGTTGATCGCAACGATCACTTTAGATTCTTTCATACCTGCCAAGTGCTGAATCGCACCAGAGATACCTACAGCGATGTACAAGTCAGGAGCAACGATTTTACCTGTTTGACCCACTTGCATATCGTTTGGTACGAAACCAGCATCAACTGCTGCACGAGATGCGCCTTGCGCAGCACCAAGCTTGTCCGCTAATGGATCAAGTACAGTGTGATAGTTTTCACCTGAACCAACACCACGACCGCCTGAAACAACAATACGCGCAGCTGTTAATTCTGGACGTTCAGATTTCACGATTTCTTCAGAAACGAACTTAGAAATACCAGCATCACCAGTAGATGCAACAGCTTCAACTGCAGCAGAGCCGCCTTCGCTTGCAACAGCATCAAATGCAGTACCACGAACAGTCGCAACTACAACAGACTCGCCAGACTCTACAGTTGCAATCGCGTTGCCTGCATAGATTGGACGTTTGAAAGTTTTAGGACCTTCAACAGCAATGATGTCAGTGATCATGCTTACGTCAAGTAGCGCAGCAGCACGTGGAAGTACGTTTTTGCCCGTTGTCGTAGAAGCAGCAAGGATGTGAGTGTAACCCGCACCGATAGAAGCAACTAATTTAGCAACGTTTTCAGCCAATTGATTAGCATAAGCAGCGTCGTCAGCAAGTAATACTTTGCTTACACCCGCAACTTTAGCTGCTTGGTCTGCAACTGCTTGAGCGCCTGAACCAGCTACTAATACAGTGATATCACCACCGATTTTTTGCGCTGCAGCAACAACGTTAAGAGTTGCACCATTTAGTGCTTTGTTGTCGTGCTCAGCGATAACTAAAATACTCATGATTTTTATCCTTCTGTATTAGATCACTTTCGCTTCGTTTTTCAATTTATCTACAAGCTCGTCTACAGACTTCACTTGTACGCCCGCTTTACGTTCTGCAGGAGCTTCAACTTTAACAGTTTTAAGCTTAGTCGCAGGTGAAACGCCATAATCAGCAGGTGACTTAGTATCAAGCGGTTTTTTACGCGCTTTCATGATGTTTGGAAGAGCAGCATAACGTGGCTCATTCAAACGCAAGTCAGTGGTGATAATTGCAGGAAGTGCAAGTTCAACAGTTTGTAAACCACCGTCAATTTCACGAGTCACTTGTACTTTGTCGCCTTCAACTTTAACTTCTGAAGCGAAAGTACCTTGGCCAGCACCTAAAAGCGCGCCAAGCATCTGACCAACTTGGTTAGAGTCGTCATCAATTGCTTGTTTACCAAGAAGGATCAATTGAGGTTGTTCAGCGTCTACAACACCTTTTAGGATTTTTGCAACTTCAAGTGCACCTAACTGGCTGTCGTCAGCTTCAACAAGGATACCGCGGTCTGCACCAAGCGCCATAGAAGAACGGATTTGTTCTTGAGCTTCTTTAGGACCAATAGAAACAACAACGATTTCTGAAACAGTTCCTTTTTCTTTTAAACGAACCGCTTCTTCCACTGCGATTTCACAGAATGGGTTAATTGACATTTTAACGTTCGTTAAGTCAACACCACTGTTGTCCGGCTTAACGCGAACTTTAACGTTGGCATCAACCACACGTTTTACAGCAACAAGAGCCTTCATGTAATCCTCGGCTGTTTTAGCAAATGTAAATGTTGAGAAAAGTTATATTAACTCTTCACTTTAAATTTTTTAGGTGCCCTATCTTGCAATGTGTACGGCATTTCGGTCAAGTCACAATTATCGAAAGACCTGTAAAAAAGCGTAATTTCCTTGAACTTATCGTTCACATTTTTTAAAGAATGGTTCAGTTATCCAAAAAAACGCATTATTCAGTTATTTTTTAAGCATTGATTTTTATTATTTTTTTACTTGATTTAGCTCATCAAAAGATCTGATTTAATATCAATTTTCGATCAATCTTTCTGAAATAGAGCTTTCCCTCTACACATTCGGCAACATATCTAAACTTGTCATTTAAGATAGAAGCATAATGAATTTAGCGCTAATTTCACTTTTCCGAAGCTAATTGGTGGGTTTTTCTCCTGTTCTTATTCTTAATATGTGTCGATATTCACCACATATAAAAAAACCTCCGCCTTCACGAAGGTTTTAGTTAAGGCAATTATTTCTATTTACATTTGCTGTTTTTAATTGGCAATTAACCATGTCGCAGCAAGAACCAATAAACCGCCTGATGTACCATCGATCCACTTTTGTTTGCGTTCATCAATTTCAGTTTTTTGTGTAATACGTGCAAAGACCACACTCAAACTACAATACACCACAAAAATCAGCCCAATAAAAATGAAGGACAAAATCAAACCTTGACTCACGGTATTCGCTGATTTATCGATAAATTGCGGCAAAATTGCAAAATATATCAACATTCCTTTCGGGTTCAGTAAAGCCGTAAAAAAGCCTTTTTTTATCGGGTTGGACGCTGACTTTTTCTCAATACTTAATTTTTTACTGCTAAATACTGAACGCAGCAAATGCGTTGCCAAATATAAAAGATAAGCAATCCCCAACCAGCGGATTGTTTCAAACAGTAGTGGAAATGACACGATAATCGCAGCAATACCCAATGCCACCAAAATCGAGTGAACCAAATAACCTGAGCACACCCCCACTGTTGCCATCATGCCTGCTTTTGCATCCTTACCCATCACTTGTGACAGGATAAAAAGCATATCGGGTCCTGGTGTGAAAATAAGGGGAATTACCGTTAAGGCAAACAAAGCAAATACAGACATTTCAATTTTCCCTTTCTATGTCCTGAAAGTGAAATTAGTATGTTTGAATCGCTTTAAAATAGGATATCAAATATTCTATAATAGATATTATTTTTAGAATTATATTCTATTTTATGAAGACATCTTCTAAGTCAATTCTAGTTAAACTAGATCGTATTGATAAAAATATCATTCGCGCACTTCAAAATAATGGCCGCATGCAAAATAATGACTTAGCCAAGGAAATTGGACTCTCGCCTTCTTCTTGTTTACGTCGGGTCAAATTACTCGAAGAAGCAGGTGTGATTCAGAATTACACCACCGTGGTCGATCCACAAAAGATTGGCTTTCAATTGATTTTATTCTCTCGTATTTGGTTGACTGGGCAAGATGCTGAAACCATCGATACTTTTATCGAAGCGATGAAAGAACTTCCTCAAGTCATGGAGTGCTACATTATTTTGGGTGAGTGCGATGCAATGCTCAAAGTAGTGGTGCCTGACCTAGAAAGTTACCGCAAATTTCAGTCTACTCACTTAACCAAGAAAAATGGCATCACCAGTGTAAAGACTGATTTACCAAGCCAAATCATCAAACAAAGCTTCCAGTTACCGCTAGAAGATTTATAAACAGAAATTGGTCTGCCAAGGAACAACTCAAGCATCAGAAACGACGAGGCTGAAACTACAAGCTTGGCAATGTAGTGACGGATTACCTTCACAGCCTCGAATCCAAATACCTAGCAATGCGGTATTTACTTATATTATAAGCAAAGAAAAATAATAATTTGCGGCATATTTGCAGCAATTAAATGGGAAATATCTAGGAGGTCTTTGAGCTCAATTGCTCAAGTAGGAAAACCATTGATTGGATTGACAGGCTCTCGCTATCAAAATTAAACGAATTGAATTACTAAGCAGCAAAACGGATTGGCATTTAGAAATTTTTGTTTAAGCAATTAAGCTTTGCAAAGAATATTAACACTCTAACGCTCTGCTCACAAGCATCTCAACATGTCATGGAGCGAGTGATATAAGGGCTAAACATCCAAAACCAATGAAGATAGCCCTTGAGTTGTTTATTTGACCAATGGTTTAGGCTGGCTGATTTTCCAAAAAGTCACGATGGATGTGGCTTAGGTCAATAAGTTCATACTTTGCCAAATCAAAAATACGCCAAATGGTGAGGGCATCTTCTTTACTGTCAAATTTAGCAGTTGCTTTATTGGTAAGCTGCCATTGTTTATCCGAAATCCAAATAAAGTATTGGCCCGTCACCGCATTAAACGCCTGAACTTTACCATCGGCATTAATCCCTTGTAGCTGCGCACCTTCAGGCAATACAGCTTCTACTTCAGGCAAACTGATTTCAACAAAGTGTTTGATCTGGCGTAAGCCGTATCCTGCAAAAATTTCTTTTTGCTGACCATTTAACTGGTCATATTTTTCTTGAATATCTGAAATCATGGTATGGCCTATATATTTTTAACGGTACAGCAATTTAGTAAATGGCGAATTTCACTTCAGCACTTACGTTAATTCAATAATGGACAATTTTTATACCCGATAATTTGAATTTTTATAATGCGACAATAGTTCAAAATGTCGGTCAATTTTACCAATATTTTTTCACATCCTTATTTAATTTTCATGAAGTAGACCACTTTAGGATATAAAATGTGAAATCTAGCCTGTAAATTTAAGCAAAATTTAGACCACTGAGTACCAAAGTCGTTTTTGCAATTGTTACGAATCTTTATGCTGTGCCCTTGGATGGGCCTGATCATAAACTTGTGCCAATCGATCAAAATCCACATGGGTATAAATTTGTGTAGTGGTTAAATTACTATGCCCCAACATTTCTTGTACAGCACGCAAGTCACCGCTATTGGACAACATATGGCTAGCGAAGCAATGTCGTAATAAATGCGGATGTAAATCGACATTTACACCTGCACGTCGAGCTTGAAATTTAACTCGATTTTCTATTTGTCTTACCCCTAGTGGATTGC
Source organism: Acinetobacter sp. YH12140 (assembly GCF_013418475.1). Classification (NCBI taxonomy): domain Bacteria; kingdom Pseudomonadati; phylum Pseudomonadota; class Gammaproteobacteria; order Moraxellales; family Moraxellaceae; genus Acinetobacter; species Acinetobacter sp. YH12140. The sequence goes on along the minus strand of NZ_VPBZ01000002.1, from coordinate 43,674 downwards.
CTTTTTGAGTGATAAAAACTTGGGCTTCTGGGACAAAATCACCATGCCATGCAGGATATAATTGCAACCAATGCATCACAGCCTCTTTGGCTTTAGAACCGAAAGGTACAATGCGCGTTTTATTCCCTTTACCCGTAATACGTAACAGTTGGCGATTAAAATCAATATCTCGAATGGTTAAGCCCTGCACTTCTGCCAAACGTAAACCACTTGAATAGAGCAACTCCAAAATCGCTTTATCACGTATCCAAAGTTGCCGTTGAGTTTCACTTTCCGGCTCGGGCTGTTCCATGATTTGTTTAATGGTTTCAATATCGACCAATCCTGGTAAAGGACGTGATTGGCGTTTGAGCTGAAAATCATCTGCAGGATTAAAATTGAGATAATTTCCTTGTTCTGCCCATTTCATAAATTGGCGTATCGAAGATAACATGCGCTGCAAACTACTTGGACTGAGCTGAAACTGTTCCACTTTATGAGCAACAAATTCACGCAGATCTGACTTTTCAACATCATGCAGTGGCAAGTTGCGTATTGTACAAAATTGGAGAAAATCACTGACATCACGCTCATACGCTTGCAATGTATGTTTAGACTGATTTTGAATTTCACGTTCCTTCAACCACATAGTCAGTAGTTGACTCTGATCCATCGTCATCTGTCTTCTCCCATTTCAACATGTGCTTTAGCGTTGTGGTACGTTCTCTAAAGCGATTTTACATATCTATTTTATGAAAAGAGTCTAGCAAAGAACCCTTTAGGCTTACCATCAACACGTTGGTAAAAAGCTTGCGTTTCATTAAGCAAATACCCTTCTACACCATCCACACTGTGTGGATTGACATGGATTAAATCCACTGGGCATTGCTCTTTTAAACTATCCTGTGTGATACGACCAATTTTACTGTGCAAATCTTGAATTTGTTGTTCAGATAACCCTGCTTCTAAATCTAGTCCGATCAACAAAGTTGGTGAATCATCTCGAGCTTCATTCAGCATTTGCGCCAAATAGGCAGCTTTTACCACACGCTCTGTGCCAAAAAAAATGCTTAATTGATCAATCATAAACTGCGGATATTCTGCCGGCTGACCAATTAAAACTTCCGTATCTTCCGTAACTTCATAGTTTTCTGAGGGCTGAATATACTGCCCGTTCAGCAAATGTTGAATTTCTTCTGGTACAAAGTCCTTCGTCGCATCAGGTGATTGTGGATTCAATACAAGCCTTGCCCCAATGGTCATTTCAAATAATGCCTTGGTTGGTAGCCGGATATACGAATCCTCTTCAGATATTGCCAACCGCATTTTTTCCAAAGAAGTAAAAAACGGGATGACGCAATCATAAGTTTCATCTTCCCATGATTTCAATTGAACACTGCCGCCCTCATCCAAGATCAAAGCTTCGGCAATACGTGAATCACGTCCCCCTGTTGTTCCCACACAATACACATTGGCCGCTAATAATTGAGCTAAAAATTCGGGTCGATACGCAGGTTCATGTAAAGCTTTATGAAAAAGTTGCTCTAAGATTTCTTCTTTTATTTCTTCGTTTATTTGTTCCATGTTGACTACAATCCCATTGAATTATAATTTTTTATTCACTTTTTATTTTATGAAAAAAAGCCCTGAATGGATCAGGGCTTTGATTTTAACCTTGGAAGTAGCTTAAATCTAAGCGTCCTTCGTAAACTGTTGCAGTTGGTCCAGTCATCCAGACTACACCACCTTCTTGCCACTCAATTTGCAGCTTACCACCTGCCAACTCTATTTCGACCGAATTGGCTAATAAACCACGACGCATACCTGATACTGCCGCTGCACAAGCACCTGTACCACAGGCCATGGTTTCACCGACACCACGTTCAAATACACGTAGGCGTGCATGTTTCTCATCCACAATTTGCATGAAGCCAGCATTTACACGCTGTGGAAAACGCTCATGCGATTCGACTTGTGGACCAATTTTAGCGACGTCTGCAGTAATGACATCAGGAACGATCGTCACTGCATGCGGATTACCCATACTCACTACATCAATGGTGAGCTGTTCATTATTCGCCAATGCTATGTCGTATAAGTTTTCAGGTTCTTCCGCAATAAATGGAATTTCATGCGGCAAAAAGCGTGGATAACCCATATTAACGCGCACCCAACCATTCGCACCTAATTCAGGCTCTACGATACCTGACTTGGTTTGTACTTTGATTTTGGTTTTGCTGGTCAACTTACGTTCATGCACAAAGCGTGCAAAACAACGTACGCCATTACCACATTGTTCAACTTCCGAACCATCTGCATTAAAAATACGATATTTAAAATCGACATTAGGCAAATCAGGTGGCTCTACAATCAAAAGCTGATCAAAACCAATACCAAAATGACGGTCGGCCAAACGCTGAATCGTCACTGTATCTAAATAAGCCCATTGGCTAATTAGATCGACCACCATAAAATCATTGCCAAGGCCATGCATTTTGGTAAATTCTAATAACATCTCGAATTTCTCCTTAAGGCAATAAACGTTCACGTTCCCATAATGATTCAATGGTTTCACGCTCACGAATCAAATGAGACTGATCACCATCAACCATCACTTCAGCAGCACGTCCGCGGCTGTTGTAGTTTGAGCTCATGACAAAACCATAAGCACCCGCACCCAATACTGCAAGCACGTCATTTTCTTGAATCGCCAACTGACGTTGCTTACCAAGGAAATCACCGGTTTCGCAAATCGCGCCAACAACATCCCAGTCTTTCTTATCTGTATCAGTACGAGGCGTTACTTCCTGAATATCCATCCATGCTTCATATAAAGCAGGACGGATTAAGTCGTTCATAGCAGCATCAATAATGGCAAAATTACGATGATTGGTCGGTTTGAGTAAATCAACTTTAGTTAACAACACACCTGCATTTGCAGAAATACTACGACCCGGTTCCATATACACCTTAAGGCCTAATTTTTCTAAAGCCGGACGCATTGCCTGAGCATATTCTTCAACGGTAGGCGGAACTTCGTCTTTGTAAGTCACACCTAAACCACCACCAATATCAATGTGTTTTAGCTGAATACCCATCTCTTTCAGTTGATTGATCATCACAATGACACGATCAAGTGCATCAACAAAAGGCTGAGTTTCAGTCAACTGTGAACCGATATGACAATCAATCCCGACAATCTCAAGATTTGGCAACGACGCTGCATATGCATAGGTGTCAAAAACGCTGTCTGAAGGAATACCGAATTTATTTTCTTTTAAACCCGTAGAGATATAAGGATGGGTTTTGGCATCCACATCTGGATTTACACGCAATGAAATCGGTGCTTTCTTACCCATTGCCGCAGCAACTTTTTGGATTCGATCTAGCTCTGCATGAGATTCTACGTTAAAACATGCAATACCCACGTCCAACGCTTTTTGGATATCGGCTTCAGTTTTACCCAAACCAGAGAATACAATTTTAGAAGCTTCACCACCGGCTTTTAATACACGTGCGAGTTCACCACCCGTCACGATATCAAAACCAGCGCCCTGCTTGGCAAGTACGTTTAACACCGCAAGATTAGAGTTTGACTTTACCGCAAAACAAATTTGATGGTCGATAAAGCTAAATGCACGATCCATATCTGAATAATGCTTTTCAAAAGTAGCTTTTGAATAAACATAAAGCGGTGTGCCATATTGCTGTGCAAGCTGTTGTAAAGAACATTGCTCTGCATGCAATACCCCATTCGTACGGGTGAAACTCATGAAAGTATCCTTTCTATAAAAGCATTAAGGTGTAGGGTTAGAATTTGAAGATTCCGATTCAGTTGCAACAGGAGCCGCTTGTTTTTCCTGCTTTTGATGTGCAGGCGTATTTGGATAAATCAGATATTTTGCGCGCTTATCTGCATTTGCATCTGAAGGTAAATGCAATGCACCAGACTGACCACAAGCGGTCAGCAGCACAGCACTTGCTAATACAATAATTTTATAATTCATAAAACGATACATAAACGTACCTAATGAAAAGATTTTTCCGAGTATAACGTGATCAACCCGCGGATAAAAGAAAAGCCCTGTAAATCCAAGTGAGCTTTTTGCCATTCTGCACTAAATTTAAGCAAAATTTGATGGTGCTGTTTTCAATCCTTATTTGTCTATATTTCTAGCTCGATCAGGCTATTGATTTCACTGAAATAGCTTATCAATTTGAATGCTGTTTAATACAAATCGAAACGCTAATAAACAGTCTGTTTTAACTTAAAATAAGTCCATATCCAAATAAAAAAGCTGCCCCCTCAGGAGCAACTTTTTATGTTTTTACATCAGATCAAAAATGTAAATTAATGGTGCTTTTTCTTATAAAAACCAAAATAACCAATAATCAAAATGATGAACCAAATTGGGCTCACCATGAGCGCTTTCATGGTATCTGCTTCTAGCGACAAGACATAAATCATGCCGATGAAGAAGATAATCACAAGCCAGCAAGTATATAAGCCACCTGGTAATTTAAAGGTTGATTTCGCATGCAGCTCAGGACGAGTTTTATAGTAAACGATATAGCTCCAGATAATCATGAGCCATACGCAAATAAATAAAATCGTAGAAAGTGTGGTTGCTAATGTAAAGGCTTCAACAGTGTTCGGTACGAAATACTGTAATGCAGCACCTAACAACAAACAAACTGCCGAGAAATATAACGCATTTGCCGGAACTGCACGTGAGTTTAGACGGCCAAACGCTTTTGGACCTTGCTCTTCACGAGATAAACCAAACAACATACGTGAAGTCGAGAACACACCACTATTCATCGATGACATAACTGATGACAACACAACCAAGTTCATAATAATCGCAGCAGCAGCAATACCGGCTTGGCTAAACAAGTTCACGAATGGTGAAATGCTTGGGTCAATGGCATTCCATGGCGTAACGGACATCACAATCACAAGTGCCAGCACATAGAAAATAATGATACGAATCGGAATCGAGTTCACAGCTTTAGGCAAGTTGTGTTCTGGATCTTTGGTTTCTGCTGCCGTAGTACCCACGAGTTCTACGCCGACAAAGGCAAAAATGGCGATCTGGAAACCTGCCAAGAAGCCAGTTACTCCTGTTGGGAATAGACCACCATGTGACCATAAATGTGTGAATGATGCGATTTCACCTGTCGATGAGGTAAAACCGGTAAAGATCATCCAAAGACCGACACCAATGAGCACCACGATTGCAATAATTTTAATCAGTGCAAACCAAAACTCTAATTCACCAAAAAGTTTAACCGTAACAAGGTTTAAACCCATGATAAAAACAATGGCGGCAACACTGATCATCACCCCTTCTTCGGGCGAGAACGGGTTACCTCCATTAAAGAATTGCAGGTAATAAATAATGGCCGATAAATCTGCAATCCCTATAGTGATCCAGCACAGCCAATAGGTCCAACCCACAAAATAGCCTGCCCACGGGCCGATTAAGTCGGTTGCAAAATCGATAAAAGATTTATATTCAAGATTTGATAGTAATAACTCGCCTAATGCACGCATGACGAGGAAAACCATAAAACCAATAATCATATAGATAATAAGGATGGACGGACCAGCTAAACTGATGGTCTTTCCTGACCCCATAAATAAACCTGTACCAATCGCACCACCAATCGCAATCAATTGCAGGTGTCGGTTGGACAAGCTTCGTTTCAAATCGCCGCTATCAGCGTGCGATCCATGAATTTCATTTGACATTATTTAATTCAACTTCGCGTTCCAATTGCGACAAATTAACGTAAAAATTTCAGAAAATACAAAATTATTTTTCATCATCTATATTTTCGGATTAAGTGACAAAGTTAATTTATTTTTCTTATATATAAAAATCTTAGCGCCAGCTCACATTTTAAAGCGACCAATAAAACAACAATTTACTTGTAATAACTTAAATTTTATGCAAAAAATATTTTACCAACGATAAAAAAATTATGCCAAATATCATGGAAGTTTCAAACAATGGCATATCAATTGCTACAGATATCAAAAATGTAGCATTCACTCACTCAGGGCCGATAAGAAGAAGATACTATGCAAGACATTCAAAATATCATGGAAACACTCAGTGGATGGGTCTGGGGCCCGTACATGTTGGTCCTCATTGTCGGAACAGGTGTATTCCTCACCTTCCGACTACTTTTCTGGCAATTTCGCATGTTGCCTTTCGCCTTCAAACAAGTCTTTGGCAAGCATCCTAAAGCCAATCAACATGATGGCGATATTTCTCATTTCGCCTCACTTATGACCGCACTTTCTGCCACCATTGGTACAGGTAATATTGCTGGTGTAGCCACCGCTTGTGTGCTCGGTGGTCCGGGCGCAGTGTTTTGGATGTGGATAACCGCGCTCTTTGGTATGGCAACCAAATATGGTGAAGGTGTACTCGCTGTAAAGTTTCGTCATAAAAATGAAAATGGCGAAATGAACGGTGGTCCGATGTATTACATCGAACGTGGACTTGGGCCTAAGTGGAAATGGTTGGCAGTGGTATTTGCCCTATTTGGTACTTTGGCATCCTTTGGTATTGGTAGCTCAGTACAGTCCAATACTGTCGCGCTTGCTGTGCAAAACAGCTTAGGGATCAGCACACTCACCACTGCAATCGTCATCACCATATTCTCTGCCCTCGTTATTTTAGGCGGCATCAAATCCATTTCTAAAGCCTCTTCATTTATTGTTCCAATTATGGCGGTAGGTTATGTATTGGGTGGCTTAATCATTATTTTCACCAACCTTGAATTGGTGATCCCTGCACTAAAAATGATCTTTAGCTATGCATTTACGGGCGAAGCTGCTGCGGGTGGTGCGATTGGTGCTGCGATTCGTTATGGTGTGGCACGTGGTGTATTCTCTAATGAAGCAGGTATGGGCTCAGCACCTATTGCCGCTGCGGCTGCAAAAACTGACCACCCAGCACGTCAAGGTCTTGTCTCTATGACAGGTACGTTCTTAGACACCATCATTGTTTGCTCAATTACAGGTATCGTACTGGTGATGGGCTTCATCATGGCAGGACAAAGCTTTGGTGATCAAACGGGTGCCGTACTGACGATTAGTGTTTTTGACAAACTACTTCCGGGCTTCGGTGGTTGGGTCGTGACTTTCGGTATTATTTTCTTCGCTTATTCAACCATTCTGGGTTGGAGCTATTATGGTGAAAAATGCTGTACATACCTCTTAGGTGAAAAGTCAGTACTGATTTATCGCTTAATTTACATCGCATCAGTCTTTGTCGGCTGTGTCGTAACACTCGATCTCGTTTGGTTATTTGCCGATACATTTAACGGTTTGATGGCTGCACCAAACTGTATTGCACTGTTATTGCTCTCAGGCATCATTGTGAAAGAATCGAAAGATTTTATTGAACGTCGTAAATCAGGTGAGTTGTACTAATACCTGCATCCTGCTCAACAAAAAGCCACGTGAATTCACGTGGCTTTTTTATTCGGACTGAAAATCGATATTTACTTATTGAATTGTGCCAATTTGACCATCATCAAATTTGTCGTTTTTCGTCTTGCTTTCATTGGCTGCTTCATCTTTTGGATATGATTCAGTATCTTCAATAAAGCCTTCACCAAATTGGTCACCAAACTCATTTTCAGCATATTCAGAATCTACAGCACTAACTTCCATCAGATCAGCTTCGATTTCTAAGGCAATTTCCAAAGATAAAGAAAAGAACAATACCCCCTGAATTTTCATGTTCCCTTGTTCATCTTCAAGATATTCACTGAGGGTTTTATATGCAGGGCTGCTTTCATCAAAAGGTACGTCAAGGTACAAATCACCTGTATAGCTATCGATCAAAGACTCACCTTCTAGCCCCATACAAGGGAAATAATCTATATTTTGCAGGTCAAACCAGTGCATAACATCATTACGCACCGTATTTTTTTCAGGATGTTGATGATCATATTCTTCAAAATGCACAAATAACACATCACGATTTTTTTCACGTGCGATGGCATCGATATGTCGTAATAGTTCAGTCATGTGGTGACCCATTTCAAAAAATATGATGCGCTATTATAAAGTGCTTACCATGTAAAAGTGCAGCTCTTGAAAATAAAACGACATCAATTGACCTTCAACAGCCATTTCATGCGATAAAAACTTGGTTTTTCGATGTATTCACCGCTATGCTGTGACTCAATTTGAGTTTGTGCACAGTAAATATTATGGCGAAAGCAAAAAGTGTCTATCGATGTGAACAATGTGGTGCTGATCATCCCAAATGGGCCGGTCAATGTACCGAATGTGGTGAATGGAATTCATTAGTCGAAATCAATATTGCACCCGCCGTTACACACCGTGCACAGCCGAAAATGGGCGGTGGCTATGCAGGTCAAGCTGCTGCTGTGACCACCTTAAATCAAGTTTCAGTTTCGCATGAAACTCGAATGGCAACAGGTATTGGTGAATTTGACCGTGTGCTCGGTGGTGGACTGGTCACAGGTTCAGTTGTGCTGATTGGTGGTGACCCCGGCATTGGTAAATCCACTATTTTGCTACAAACCGCAACCTATATGGCGGCGAGTAAAAGTTCTGCCTTATATGTCACTGGTGAGGAATCTTTGTCTCAAGTGGCTCTACGTGCCCAGCGCCTAGATTTGCCGACCGATCAACTCAAAGTCATGGCCGAAACCTGTGTCGAGCGTATTTGTGAAGTTTTGGCACATGAACGCCCTGCCGTTGCCATTTTAGATTCGATCCAAACCCTATACACCGAGACACTCCAGTCTGCGCCGGGCGGTGTTTCCCAAATTCGTGAATCGGCTGCACTCCTGACTCGCTTTGCCAAAAATAGTGGCACTGCACTGTTTATTGTCGGTCACGTAACGAAAGAAGGTTCTTTGGCAGGCCCTCGCGTGCTTGAGCACATGGTCGATTGTGTTTTGTATTTTGAAGGTCAGTCTGACTCGCGCTTCCGTATGATTCGTGCAGTGAAAAACCGTTTTGGTGCGGTCAACGAGCTTGGTGTATTTGGCATGACTGATAAAGGTCTGCGCGAGGTATCAAACCCTTCCGCTATTTTCCTGAGTCGTTATGATGAAGCCATTCCGGGTTCCATTGTCATGATTAGCCGTGAAGGTACACGCCCACTTTTGGTTGAAGTTCAGGCTTTGGTGGATGATGCGCATGGACAACCTCGACGCGTGGCCTTAGGTTTAGAACAAAACCGTTTAAACATGCTTTTAGCCGTTATGCACCGTCATGGTGGCGTACAAACCGCTGGACAAGATGTCTATGTCAATGTCGTGGGTGGTTTAAAAATCACAGAAACAGGTTCTGACCTTGCGGTACTTTTAGCCTGCGCCTCTAGCTTAAGAGCTAAAGCCCTGCCACAGCATTTGGCAGTATTTGGTGAAGTCGGCCTTTCAGGCGAAATCCGCCCTGTACCCAATGGACAGGAAAGACTCAAAGAAGCCATTAAACATGGTTTTAAAACCATTATTTTACCGCGTGGGAATGCACCGCAAAAACCTATTTCAGGTGTAGAGATTATTTCTGTCGCACGTTTACATGAGGCGTTGAGTCAGGCAATTACGCTGACCGATGAGTCTTAGTCACGTTGAATCGTTTATTTTGAATGAATTTTCAATTTTTTACCGATGTTCTATTGAAATTCAGTACAAATGGCGGCATAACTAGAAGGCTATTTTAAATTTATATAGATATAGGAAAATTTGATGGAAGTTCGACAGCGTGGTTTGATGACTGCTCTTTTAACAGCAGCCCTTTTGGTAGCGCCGATTGCAGAAGCGAAACGTGCCGGTGGTGGTAAAAGCCATGGTATGAGCCGTCAAGCTGCTCCAACTCAGTCTTATCAGCAACCTCGTCAATCTGCTCCTGTTCAACAGCCTGCAACTGCTGGCGCTCCAGCAAAATCTGGCTCGAATGTGGGCGGAATGGTTGCTGCTGGTGTGGCTGGTGCTGCTATTGGTGCAGTCGCTGCAAATGCGATGGCCGATGACAATAACGGTCAAGCAGCTTCTGAAGCGCAAGCTCAACAACAGGAAGAGAAAGGTGGTATTCCAGGCTGGATCTGGATTTTACTTGCCGCTGCTGTTGCCTTCTTCATTTTCCGTAAGATGGGCGCAAAAAAAAAACTAGCCACTAACAATCCGTATGCGCCAAACAGCGGTGCAAACAATGCACCGTTTGGCCAGCAAAATGCCGCACCTCGTGCAGGTAATGACAATACGAATATTTTTGGTAATTCTGTAGGCGGTAATTCAGCAGCTTCAAATGCTCCATTTGGTGCAGCTGCAGCAACGAACGCGCCTTTTGGTGCTGCCTATACCAACAGCGGCAATCAATTGCCGGATGGTACAGAACCAGCAACATTTTTACGTGTTGCACGTCAGCGTTTTAACCACATTCAATCGATGAATACGGCAAGCAACATTTCTGAAATTCAGCGTTACTTAACGCCTGATCTTTACCAGTCCATGTATAACGACATTATGGCGAATAAAGATGAAGACGTTGCTGAGTTTTCTAACTTAAATGCTATGGTGGTCGATTCTGCTAACGAAAATGGTCAATACGTTGTAAGTGTGCGTTTTACAGGTACTGTAAGTGAAGACTTAAATAGCCTGCCACAGCCTTTTGCTGAAGTATGGCATTTTGTTAAACCTGCGGGTTCTGATCAAGACTGGTTAGTTGCAGGCATTCAACAAGAACAATAATGTAGACACATAAGCATTCTTGCATTCTAAAATAGCGACTTCGGTCGCTATTTTTTTGCCTTTATTTCCCCTCTTTTTAAATCAATTTCTACTCAGCATGCTGAAATATCAATAATTTTGTGAATACATTATTCTAATTATTAATAATAATTGTTATCATTTAGATTAACTTTAATACAATTTCCAAGCGCTTAAGTATTTTATGAATAGCTCACCACCTGAGGCACTTGTGACACCCCTCACATCTGCGCTGCCTAAAACGCGTAAAGATACTCCTTCTCTATTGACCTATCGCTTGATGATTTTCTATCGCTTTGCCCTCGCTTTAGTGGGCGGATATGTTGTCGCGATGCTATCGGCCATCGTGATCGCAGATGTGTTTAGCGAAGACCGTGGAAGTGCAGCCATGAGTGCAACTTTAATTGCATTTATCCTGTGGAGCTGTGCATTTATTTGGGTCTTTATGGTGAATAAAACCCTCAAAGCAACTTTAGGCATTGTGATCCCTGCGGTGTGTTTGTATGCCATTTACATGATGATGGGAAGCTAAAATGCGTGTTGATGCAAAAGTAGAGGGACCTCGCCAGTCCATGTCTTGGCTGCATACATGGGCTAGCCTTATCTTAGGTTGGTTGCTGTATGCAATTTTCCTGACCGGGACCCTAAGCTTCTTTAAAAATGAAATCAATGTTTGGATGACACCTGAGCTGCATCAATCTGTTCCAGCCAGTTCACAAGTCCAACAAACTCAAGTCGCACTGAATTATTTACAACAAAATCATCCGAATGCAGGTGCTTGGAATATTTTGCTGCCGAATACACGTCAAAATGCCACCTTAATTACCGTTCGTGAACAAGGTGAAGACCCTCGTGCACGCCGTGGTGGTAAACAAATTTACATTGATAGTGCTACAGGTGAAGTGCTTGAGCCGCGCGATACGCGTGGTGGTAATTTTCTCTATCGTTTCCATTTCGAACTATATGGTATGCCACGTATGTGGACGCGATGGTTTGTCGGGATAGCCACACTGTTGATGTTAGTTGCCATCATTAGTGGTGTGATTACTCATAAAAAAATCTTTAAAGATTTCTTTACCTTTCGTTCAGGTAAAGGACAACGTTCTTGGCTCGATGCACATAATGCAACCGCAGTATTTGCGCTTCCCTTCCACATCATGATCACCTTTAGTGGCCTGTTGCTGCTGTTATTTACAATCATGCCTTGGGGGATTGAGCGTATTTATGAAAACCGTGGACAATTTTTACAAGAACAAAATCGTGTATTGGTTCAGGAAAATAAACCTGAAGGACGTGAATCCGCTCAAGGACGTGAAGAACGTGGCGAACGCCCACAGCAAGCCCGTGCCAATTCTGCACAAAACCAAGGCGAAAATCGTGCTGAGAGCCGTGGTGAAGGTCGAGGAGATCGTCGCTCTAAACGTGAAGAGCAACCTGTCGTTGCTGCGCCGTTGACCAACTTAGCGCCGATCGTGACTGCGGTTCAGAATGAATGGAAAACTAATCCGATTAGTACCGTTAGCATCATTGCACCGAATACAGACCAAGCTAAAATTGAACTACGCGCCTTACATGGTGAAAGTGTCGCGTATCGAAATATCTATGCAAGTAAACAATTTGATGGCGTAACTGGCAAAGACTTAACTGACGAAAGTGCCAAGTTAAAGCAACCTTCTGTACCGATGGGTATTTACAATGTAGTCACTACGCTGCATGAAGCACGTGGTGTAGACTTAGCTCTACGTTGGCTGCTGTTTATTTCAGGGATTGTAGGCACCTTGATGGTCGCTACAGGTCTCATTCTGTGGTGTGTAAAACGTGCGCCGCAACAGCAAAAACAAGGCTTTAAATCATTTGGCTACCGCACGGTTGAAGTGACCAATATTGCAGCGATTATTGGTTTACCCATTGCCTGTACAGCATTTTTCTATGCCAACCGTTTTATTCCCACACAGCTTGAAAACCGTTCGGAATTAGAAATTCGTAGTTTCTTTATTGTTTGGCTACTGACGCTCGTTTATGCGATGTTCCATACGCATCGTCAAGCGTGGCTAGAACTTTTAGCTTTTGCCACAGCAATTTTTGCTTTACTGCCGATTGTAAACTTCATGACTGGTGGTCAAGCGCTTTGGAATACCATGGCAAATGGCCAATGGATGATTGCATCCTTTGATCTTGCAATGTGGCTTTTGGCTATCTTGTTTGCCTATTCATTTTACAAAGTGAAAAAGCATAAAGGACTGCCTGTTAAAAAAGCGCGTGCCACAAAGGAGGTTGAAGCATGATGTTCTTTCTCCTGATTTGGGCACTGAGTAGCTTAGGTTTTTTTGCCTTGGCATGCAGCATGTCTAAACATCAAAAGCAGTTCTACAGCAAAGAGTTAAGTGTGGGTCAAACACGCTTAGCCACGCTGGTCGGCTGGGCGCTATTGATCATCGCCTTACTACTTTGCCTCTCACTTGGCACGCCGAGCAATAACATCAGTTATTGGTTTGGCGCGCTGACCATTGCGGCTTTATTTGTCGGGCTATGTATTAGTTATATCGCTGAGTATTTTTGGAAAATTATTGGTGCATTAGTTGTCATATTTGTATTGTCTGCAGTGTTATTGAAATTTTAATTCTTTAGACAACGATCTCTAAACATTGAAAGCCAATCTTCGGATTGGCTTTTTTCATGCCAACCGATTAGGCTATGCCTATTCTGCTCTTTTGGATTACACATGTCTGAACTTTCAATCTCTCCTGCTTTATATAACCGCGCTATGGCAGGCAATAAAGATGCTCAATTTGAACTGGCTGAAATTTATATGCAAAGTGAAAATGATGAGCATGTTGAACTTGCTGAAGAATGGGCACTCAAAGCAGCTCAGTTAGGTCATGTAGAAGCAATGTATTGGCTGGGTGAAGGCTATGCAGTCTATGCCAAAGACATGCTCGAAGAAGATCCTGAAGAATCTAAAACCTATTTTGAGCATGCGCACCGCTGGTTAGAACAAGCGTCAAAACATGACCATCCTGCTGCAATTTTAGAATTGGCCAATTTTTACCGTCGCGGCGATGTGGTGGAAAAAGATGTCGCTAAATCCATTGAACTGGTTGAACAATCTGCAAAATTAGGTGAAGTTCAGGCCATGCGTGACTTAGCCTTTATTTATGCCAATGGCTTAGGCATCGACGCTGATGAAGAAAAAGCAGATTTTTGGAATGAAAAAGCCGATGTGGCTGAGCAGTAATCCAATTTTTTTCTAAAAAATAAAGCCCATCTCATGATGGGCTTTTTGCTTTTAACAAAATGGCTCAGCTCGCCACATAGTCATTTACATCTACAGTAATCACTTGTCGGCAAATGCCCTCTGCCCCACGCTGCTGTTCAAATACATCTGCTGGCATGGCATCAAAGCTGTCAAAGAAACTAATTTCAGTTTCGTCAATGTCATACACCAAAGAATGGTTCCCCACGCCCTCTAGAGTATCGTAATACACAATCACAAACTGATTTTGTTCAAAAGCCTGCTGAATTTGTGCATAGCCAATTGCAGGCAATATAGGCAGTTCCAATTGGTCTGCTTCTGCATAACTGCGTTTTTCACTGTCCTGCAGCTCAGGATCATGCTCTGTGTAAAACTTTACTTGAAAACCAAACTTTTTCAGTCCTACAGCTAAACCAATGGTTGTTGTGCCATGGTCAGCGTCATAAGCGCAAACTTCGATGAGTTGCTGAATATCTGCATCTATACCTAAGTGCTGCAGCAACATCCACACCGCATAAATGCCCCCGTTGGCTTCTAAATTTGCCAATTCATCAGGTATTTCCATCGACATATATCAAAACTCAAAATTGCTTATGGACGATGATAAACAAATCAAAGTGGTTTTGCCTGCAAGTTTTAATCCAGACCTGATTTCACATGTACAAAAATAATGTCCAAATCTTGTTTAGGTACAAAATTCTTTTCAACCATTTGAAACTGCGTAGCGCTGATTTTCTTCACTTTTCCTGCCCAGCAAAAAGAAACCAGCTCTCCTGCATCACGCTCAATCGTCAGTTTAAAATCTTGAATAGGTTTTGCCCAATTGGCACCTGTTTTTAAGATATAACCCAAAGCTTGAAATGGTGCATGCTGTGATTTGGCCTTTCTGAGTCCTGCCTTAAAGTTTTTATCCATACAAAATTGTTGATTATACTCATCTGGATATAACGCCACAGAGCCACCCACCAGCGGTGCATATTGATGCTGTACGCGAGTAAATGCTTTGGCTTTAAAGGTTTGCTTCCAGCTGTAAATTACCTGAGATGACCATGAAATGACTTCACTCGGATCTTTGGGCAAGATTTTTTGCAGTGCTGCATTTTTACAGTTTCTGAGCTTTGTCTCGAGTGTTTCATATTCATCATCTTGCCTGCTCCACGGATTCAGCATGTCTTTTTCCGTAAACCCGCATTGCTTAAAACTCTCCGTCATATCAATCGGGGCTGTTTTTTCATCTTTTTGAATAAAAGTGCGCACATGCATTTCAGGCTGAATCGTTTTTCCATTCACCTGAACTTTAAAACTTTTTAGCAATTTTTCAGTATTGGCAAAATCAGATTCAAAGAAGTTTTCAACTTTTGGCAGCGGAAATAAGACCGTTTCAGTCACATCTTTATTGCTTAAATTTTTGAACTGGTAATCGACCTTGATGATTTTTTTACTAATAAACAGGTCTTCACTGAACATTTGAATGTCTTTATTTTTCAGGTATTTCACACCGCCTGTTGCCACATAGCCTGTTGAATCGTTGGCATATGTTAGTGCTGAAAAACACAAGCATATGAATGCAGTTAATTTTTTCATTATTAGCTTCCAATTTTTTATATTTAAAATTGCACTAGAATATCATCGACCATTTTTCAGGAATATACTCAGAAATTAGCCCTATCCCGATAATTATAAGGGCAATGATGCCAATCAAAATAATAAAACTCACTGCTTTTATGACTACTCTAAGGGTTAAATTTAAGCCTTTCGTATAATTTTCAATAAAGCCTGAAAATTTAAATAAGGATAAAACCCCAATCAAAATTAAAGGCAGAAAAAAAATATCTTGTGGTGAAAAGTCGCCTCGCCTTGCTGAGACAGCTTGTGAAGATACGAGTAAAACTAGGAAAATATTAAATTTTAATATATTCATGATACGTACGTTATTATCTTTTTATTATCAGATTATTCATCTACATATTAACCAATTTTTGATTGGAACTCACTCTATTTCCAAGTACAATACTGCCCTAGTCGAGGGATGCTGCGACTTTCTTATAGGCACTAAATATAAGATCGCTAGGCTCGACGATTCGGTTGGACACTCGTTCCAATCAACAACGGCATCCGCGAACATAATGATCAATTGTTTTTATTAAGGAGATCGTGATGAACGCGGTTAATGCTTCATTTACAGATTATAAAGTTGCCGACATTTCACTAGCTGACTACGGCCGTAAAGAAATCAAACTCGCAGAAGCAGAAATGCCAGCCCTCATGGGTCTTCGCAAACGCTATGCAGCGGCTAAACCGCTTGCTGGTGCGAAAATCCTTGGCTGTATCCACATGACCATTCAAACTGCAGTTTTAATTGAAACTCTAGTTGAATTGGGCGCAGAAGTACGCTGGACTTCATGCAACATCTTCTCTACTCAAGACCACGCTGCTGCTGCAATCGCTGCTGCAGGTATTCCTGTATTTGCTTGGAAAGGCGAAACTGAAGAAGAATACATGTGGTGTCTTGAACAGCAAATCAATGTGAACGGTACACCTTGGGATGCAAACATGATTCTGGATGATGGCGGTGACTTAACTGCGCTTGTTCACGAAAAATATCCTGAAGTGATTGCTAAAATCCACGGTATTACAGAAGAAACCACTACAGGTGTTCAACGTCTTTACGAAATGCACCGCGACGGTACTTTAAAAGTTCCAGCAATTAACGTAAATGACTCTGTCACTAAGTCTAAAAACGACAACAAATACGGCTGCCGTCACTCACTTAACGATGCAATCAAACGTGGTACAGATATGCTTTTATCTGGTCGTCGTGCGCTTGTAATCGGTTATGGTGACGTAGGTAAAGGTTCTGCTCAATCACTTCGTCAAGAAGGCATGATTGTACGTGTCACTGAAGTTGACCCTATCTGTGCAATGCAAGCATGCATGGACGGTTTCGAAGTTGTTGCTCCGTATAAAAATGGCATTCAAACGGGTAAGAAAGAAGACATCAACCTTGATCTTCTTCAAAATACTGACTTGATCGTAACAACAACTGGTAACTACCACGTATGTGACGCTGCAATGCTTGATTCATTAAAAGCTGGCGCTGTAGTTTGTAACATCGGTCATTTCGATACTGAAATCGACACAAATTACTTACGTGGTTACAAGTGGGTTGAAGTGAAGCCACAAGTTCACCAAGTGTATCGTACAGAAAATGAAAACGATTACTTAATCCTTCTTTCTGAAGGCCGTTTGGTGAACCTTGGTAATGCAACTGGTCACCCATCACGTATTATGGATGGTTCTTTTGCTAACCAAGTATTGGGTCAAATGCACCTATTCGCTGAAAAATTTGCTGATCTTCCTGAAGATCAAAAACAAGCTGCGATCCGCGTAGAACTTATTCCTAAGAAATTAGACGAAGAAGTTGCTGCTGCAATGGTTGCAGGTTTCGGTGGCGTATTAACGACTTTGACTCAAGAACAAGCGGATTACCTCGGTGTTCAAGTTGAAGGCCCGTTCAAAGCTGAGGCTTATAAATACTAAGTTTTATAAATACCTCTCCCTAACCCTCTCCTAAAAGGAGAGGGAACTCTTCATTGTGAAAGCAAATTTGATGTTAACTCCAAATCACTATTACTTTCATAATGGAAGTCGCTTCTCCCTTTGGGAGAGGTCAGGGAGAGGGTAAACAAATAGTATTTATAAAAAAGGATTTGAACATGTCAAAACAGATTCCTATTTCCTTTGAGTTCTTCCCAACCAAAACTGATGCGGGCGCGGAAAAACTTAAAGTTGTACACCAAGAACTACAATTATTAAATCCTGAATTTTTCTCTGTGACTTATGGTGCAGGCGGTTCTACCCGTGAACGCACTTTGTCTACATTGAATGATTTCAACGGTAAAGGCACACCGGTTGCCCCTCACCTGTCTTGTATTGGTGACAGCAAAGAACGTATTGCTGAATTGCTGGATTTGTATAAATCGCAAGGCATTGACCGTATTGTTGCGCTGCGCGGCGACTTGCCGTCTGGTCAAGTGGGCTTAGGCGAATTGCCTTATGCAACGGACTTGGTACGTTTCATTCGTGAGCACACTGGTGATCATTTCAAAATTGAAGTTGCAGCATACCCAGAAATGCACCCGCAAGCAGACAGCTTTGATCTCGACATCAAACGTTTCTGCGACAAAGCCAATGCAGGCGCAAACGCAGCACTCACACAGTTCTTCTTCAATCCAGATGCCTATTTCTACTTTGTAGAACGCATTCAAAAAGCAGGCGTGAACATTCCTGTCGCTCCAGGCATCATGCCTATTACCAATGCAAGTAATTTAATTCGCTTTGCTGATGGTACAGGTGCAGAAATTCCACGTTGGATTCGCAAACAGCTTGCGACTTATGGCGACGACACAGCGTCAATCAAAGCCTTTGGTCATGAAGTGATTGTAAAACTTTGCGAACGCCTGATTGCTGGTGGTGCGCCAAGCTTGCACTTCTATACCATGAACACCACGGACCCTACACGCCAACTTGTGAAAGACCTCGGTCTAGCATAAGACATTTCGACCTATTTGAGAGTAAAACTTTAATGCCACGTTTTTATATTGAAGCTGATTTAACTGTTGATACGACTGTTGAATTAACGGAAACAGTGTTTCATCACTGGGTAAAAGTTTTACGTGCTCAAGTGGGAGAAACAGCCACTTTGTTCAATGGACAAGGTGGCGAATACCATGTTGAATTGATTGAAATCGCTAAAAAGTCGGCTGCCGTTCAAGTTTTGCAATTCAATCCAAGCAATCGCACACCACATTTTACGGCACTATTGGGTCAAGTGATGAGTAAAGGCGACCGCATGGATTATGCGATTCAAAAAGCGGTGGAACTCGGTGTTTCTGAAATTCAACTACTCACTTCAGAACGTTGTGAGATGCGTTTGAAGTACGATCGTGATCAAAAGAAACTTGACCATTGGCAAGGCATTGCTATTGCTGCTTGCGAACAGTGTGGACTCAACATTGTTCCTAAAGTACTTCCGCCTCTTCCCCTTGAAAAATGGTTGGAAAGTGACCTACCGACAACAAAATTGGTACTCGCACCCAATAAAGATGAAGTTGATGTATTAGCTGATGCTGACCCGCACGTTGCCTTACTGATTGGCCCTGAAGGTGGCTTGAGCGAAGCAGAGATCAGGGCAGCAAATGAGAAAGGTTTCGTGAACTGGTGTATCGGTGAGCGTGTCCTTCGCACAGAAACTGCGCCTGTAGTTGCACTTTCAATTTTAAATTATAAATTTATTTAATTTTTACTCGATAGTTCATCTGAAAGCATCAATGATGGCATCCTTGATATTGCTTTTTATTTGTAACGCAATTACCCTAGAGTCAATAAAAACAAATGATTTGTTACCAAGAATAAACAAACACTCTCAGGAACAATACAAATACAACGATCTAGATTTAGTTAAGGCAGGGTTTTTATATTCATGACGTATAAACAAGATGAATATATCAAGCAGTACAATCATACTGCTCAAATTGCGAACACGATTCGCCATAGCCGCTATTTTTTAGTCAGTATTCTGATTATTTGCTTATATATTTTTTCGATATATCAAATTTTTTATAAATCGCCATCTTTGTATTTCAATATTTGGTTTATTTTTACAGAAGTTTTTGTCAGTTTATGCTGGCTGATTAGCACAGTTTATTTTAAACCCGAACAATACTCACTGATGATTGCGCATCGTTGGCTACAATTTCAATGTTTTTCTGTCGGCACACTGATTGCGAGCGGTATTTTTTTAATTTTTTATTATTTGCCTGCGACCAATCAAAGCTTTGAACCAATTCAAGCCCTGACACTCTCTGCCCTACTATTGATCGTGACGCAAACCTTTGGTTTGACCTATTTGACGCAAAAACTTAATTATTTTTGTTTAGCCTTTATCCCGTCTATCGTGCCCTATCTGATTGCACAGTTCTTTTTCTTAGATGGCTCAAATCACTTATTTAGCTTGAGTATTAATTTTGGGCTCATTGTGATTCTAATGTGCGCCATGACGTCATATCGAATTCATCGTCGTGTATCGACTTTACATGCTAAAAATAACCTACTGGTCGATAGTGCCAAGCAACAAGTCAAATGGACTGATGAACTGTGTCAGCAGCTCCAAGATGAAGTCAACAAATCACGAGACATCGAATTACAGCTACAACTGGGTAACCAAATCCTTGAACAGAAAGTTAAAGAGCGGACCTTCGACATTGAGCAAATGAACAAGGATTTAGAAAACCAACAAGCCAATTTAGTCCTTGCGCATGAAATCGCCGGTTTACGTCCTTGGGATTGGAACATCAAAGACCGTAAAATCGTTGTCACCAACTATAAGCAAGAAAAAACCCTTAGACATTCGAAAGAGCATCAGCAACAGTTACAACATGTGATCCATCCTGATGATATCCCACATTTTAAATCAGCGATGATTCAACATCTACGTGGATTTAAAGACCGTTATGAGGCCACTTATCGGATTCAAAACAGTCAAGGGAAATGGAGTTGGGTACATGATATTGGACGGGTCATTCAACGCGATCCAGATAATCGTAAGCCATTGCGCATGGTCGGTATTCGACGTGATATACATCAAGAACGGACATCTCAGGAACGTTTAAAACTTGCAGCCAGTGTACTCGAACAAGCTGCTGAAGGGATTTTCATTTTAAATGAAGAGCTGTGCTATATCGAAGTCAATCCGTTTTACGAACAATTAACCGGCTTTAACTACGACCAAATTATTGGTAAACATCTTTTTGATATCACTGCAAATTACAAATCAATTCAACGTAGTATGCACTACTCGATCATTAAACAAGTGCTGAAAATTGGTGAGTATGATGGTGAATTGCACGAAAAATTTCTTTCAGGTAAAGAACTGACGCTATGGATGCATATTAATGCGATTACAGATGATCAAAATCGCGTCACCCATTACATTGGAATTGTCTCAGATTTAACAGAACGTAAATTGCAAGAACAACGTTTATCTTATTTAGAAAATTATGACACTTTAACGGATTTACCGAACCGTTTTTATTACAACTATCAACTGCATCAGTATTTAGTTTCGCAACAAGATTCGATTAAACAGTTGGCTGTCATTCGTTTAAACATCGACCGTTTCCGTCCATTAAATGAATATCTCAGCAACAATGGTGGTGACGAGCTGTTACGCCAAGTCGCACAGCGTTTACGTCTAACCAATGCCGAAGCTCTGTTTGTCGCACACTTAAATGGCGATGATTTTGCGATTGTGTATGAAATTTCACACATCCGCCCTTCTGTGCAAGAGCATTGTGAACGCATCAATAAAGCCTTTAGCATTCCATTTAATATTTTTGGCCAAGATCATGTCATCACCTTATCGATGGGTGTAGCGTTCTACCCTGAGCATGGCCGTCAGCTAGATTATCTAAATAACTGTGCGGAACAAGCGCTGAGCGAAGCCAAAAATTTGGGAGGCAATACTACACGTTATTATTCCAATGAAAATACCGCATTATTAGAGCAAGGGATCTTCTTGGAACGCGACTTGCGTAAAGCCATTCAAAATAATGAGCTGGTGGTGTATTACCAACCGAAGATCAATTTCCGTGATAAAAATATTTACGGTTTTGAAGCCTTGGTGCGCTGGAATCATCCTGAAAAAGGCTTAATACCACCGGGCTTATTTATTCCTTTAGCAGAACAAACCAGTTTAATTTCCGATATCGGGCGTTTTGTCCTGCAAAAAACCGCGCAGCAAATTTGTTTTTGGAATAATTTGGGTTATCAAAATATTTGTGTATCCGTCAATATTGTTGCGCAGCAACTGCGCCGTGGACAATTATTAAATGATCTAGATGAAGCGATAGATGCCAATCAAATTGATGGTGCCAGTCTGGAACTGGAAATTACAGAATCTTCTTTGGTCGAAAATCTAGATTCAGTACGTGAACTATTAAACGAAATAAAAAAACGTAAAATCAATATTTCACTTGATGATTTTGGTACGGGCTACTCATCTCTATCCTATCTGGCTGATTTTCCAATTGATATTTTAAAAATAGACCGCAGTTTTATCTCTAAAATTGGTGAAAATAAACAATTGGCCATCGTTAGTGCCATGATTGCCATGGGTAAAGCGATGGGCATGACGGTAGTCGCTGAAGGGATTGAAACTGAACAACAGTTACAGTATCTACAAGACTTAGAATGTGACATTGCTCAAGGCTATTTTTTCTCTAAGCCACTGCCACAAGAAGAGGCAACCGTGTTCCTTGAAAATAATATCTCTTCGCCTGCTTATACTTACTTAATATAAGTCACTATGCCTGAGCTATAAGATTGTCTGAAAAAGACGCGACTTCGACTGTCCCAACTGTGCAACTAATGTTATATTCAAGCGGATAAAGCAAGCATTGCAGCTTTATATTGGATAAACAAAACACAATCGAGATACAGATGGACGATCAATCTTTAAAACAGCAGGCTTTGTATTATCACGAATTTCCAACTCCGGGGAAAATCAGCGTTACACCAAGCAAACAATTGGTCAACCAACACGATTTAGCCCTCGCATACTCGCCAGGTGTCGCTGCACCTTGTTTAGAAATTGAACGCGACCCATCTACTGCTGCACTTTACACAGCGCGCGGTAATCTTGTTGCTGTAGTCAGTAACGGTACAGCCGTACTGGGCTTAGGTAACATTGGTCCTTTAGCGTCAAAACCTGTTATGGAAGGTAAAGGCGTTCTATTCAAAAAATTCGCTGGTGTTGATGTTTTTGACATTGAAATTGCTGAAAACGATCCAGACAAAATCGTAGATATCGTTGCAGCATTGGAACCAACTTTCGGTGGTATCAACCTTGAAGACATCAAGGCCCCAGAGTGTTTCTACATCGAGCAAAAACTTCGTGAACGCATGAATATTCCTGTGTTCCATGATGACCAACACGGTACATCAATCATTGTGGGTTCTGCATTACTGAATGCACTTCAACTCAATGGCAAAAAAATTGAAGAAATCAAAATTGTCGCTTCTGGCGCAGGTGCTGCTGCCCTTTCATGTTTGAACTTACTTTGCGCACTTGGCGTGAAAAAAGAAAACATCGTTGTGGCAGATTCACGCGGTTTATTGACGACTAGACGTGAAGGCTTGGATGAGTCGAAAAAGGCATACGTTCAAGACATCGAAGGCTCTCAGCTTGCTGATGTAATGGAAGGTGCGGACATGTTCCTTGGTCTTTCTGCAGCAGGTATTTTGACCAAAGAAATGGTTAAAGTCATGGCGAAAGATCCGATCATCTTTGCCCTTGCTAACCCAGACCCTGAAATTCTTCCTGAACATGCACATGAAGCACGTCCAGACGTGATTATGGCAACTGGTCGTTCAGACTATCCAAACCAAGTGAACAATGCGCTTTGCTTCCCTTATATCTTCCGTGGCGCACTAGATGTTGGTGCAACCACAATTAATGAAGAGATGAAGATTGCTTGTGTACATGCGATTGCTCGCATGGCACATGTCGAAGCTGATGCTGCATCATATGGTGAAAAATCTGCTTCATTTGGTCGTGATTACCTCATTCCGCGCCCATTAGATCAACGTTTGATTCTTGAAATTGCACCTGCTATTGCGCAAGCAGCGATGGATTCAGGTGTTGCAACTCGTCCAATTCAAGACTTCTCTGCATATCGTCAACGTTTGTCTGAGTTTGTTTATAACTCTGCATTCATGATGAAACCAATTTTTGCGCAAGCGAAAACTGATCCAAAACGTATTGCATATGCTGAAGGTGAAGATTTACGTGTACTTCGCGCAGTACAAATTGCTGTTGATGAAGGTTTAGCAAAACCAATTCTTGTAGGCCGTCCTGCAGTCATTGAAGCAAACATCAAAAAATTAGGTCTACGTCTTGAAGACGGCGTGAACATCACTATCGTCGATCAAGAGAAAAACCCTGATTACGATAAGTTTGCTGACGATTACTACAGCATCATGCAGCGTAAAGGTGTAACGCCTGAATATGCTCAGCGTGAAGCACGTCGTCGTTCTACACTTATTGCGGCAATGCTGGTTCGCCATGGTGTGGCTGACGGCATGCTGTGTGGTACATATTCAAGCTACGACATTCACTTAGACTTCGTCAGCAATGTGATTGGTCTAAAAGAAGGCCGCAATAATTTCTTCACGCTGAATGCATTGATGCTTGAAGACCGTAACTTGTTTATTGCCGATACTTACATTAACCGTAATCCAACAGCTGAACAGCTTGCTGAAATGACTATTTTAGCGGCTGAAGAAGTACGCCGTTTTGGTATTACGCCGCGTGTAGCATTGCTTTCTCACTCAAGTTTCGGTTCAGACCAAAACGATCCTAGCGCACAAAAAATGCGTAAGGTTTATGATATTTTGTCAGAAATTGCACCAGAACTTGAAGTTGAAGGTGAAATGCATGGTGATGCCGCACTGGATGAAAATATTCGTCATTTCGCATACCCGAACTCACGTTTTAAAGGTTCTGCGAACTTGCTGATTATGCCAAATCTAGATGCAGCGAACATTTCGTTCAACTTGTTGAAATCAACTTCAGGTAGTAACGTCACGATTGGCCCAATTCTTTTGGGTGCTGCAAAACCTGTTCATATTTTAACACCAACAGCGACAACTCGCCGTTTAGTGAATATGACTGCATTAACTGTTGCAGAGATTCAAGAAAACGAAAAATTAGCGCTCTAATTTAGTTGACCTGAACACACTTTGTGACTTGAGAAAACCTCTGTTCTGTAGCATGATTGCTCTAAGAATAGAGGTTTTTTCATGCAAGTTTATTTAGTAGGCGGTGCAGTTCGAGATCACTTGCTCGGGCACCCCTATCACGAAAAAGATTATGTCGTTGTCGGTGCAACGCCGGAACAATTACTTGCTCAAGGTTATCAACCTGTGGGTAAAGATTTCCCTGTTTTTCTTCATCCAGAGACCAAAGACGAATATGCCTTAGCCCGTACAGAACGTAAGTCTGGACATGGGTATCATGGCTTTGAATTTTATACCGACGTCAATGTCACACTCGAACAAGATCTCATTCGACGTGACCTCACGATCAATGCGATTGCCATGGATGATGCAGGTAATGTCTATGACCCCTATGGCGGTCAACGTGATCTAGAACAGCGTGTCCTTCGCCACGTGTCTAATGCCTTCGTCGAAGATCCTTTGCGAGTTCTGCGGATTGCACGTTTTGCGGCACGTTATAAAGCTTTAGGTTTTAAAGTGGCTGATGAAACATTGGAACTGATGCAAGAGCTTGCCAAATCTGGCGAGCTTGAAGCCCTTACACCTGAACGTGTATGGAAGGAAACGTCTCGTGCATTAATGGAAGACCACGCAGATGAATATTTTGAGGTATTAAGAGCCTGTGGCGCTTTAAAAGTCTTGTTCCCTGAAATTGATGCGTTATACGGTATTCCACAGCGTCCTGAATATCATCCTGAAATAGACTGTGGCATTCATACCATGATGTCGCTACAACAAGCGTGTCGTGCAAATTATTCTTTGGATGTTCGTTTTGCTGTACTGGTACACGACTTAGGCAAAGCACTTACTCCAGTAGATGAGTTACCGCGCCATATCATGCATGAAGAGCGTGGTGTAAAACCAGTTACTGATGTCTGTGACCGTATGCGTGTTCCCACCAATACCAAACAATTGGCTATCTCAGTGTGTAAAGAACATTTAAAATGCCATCAAGCCTTGAGTTTAAAACCGGGTACCTTGTGGCGCCTGTTACAACGTATGGATGTGCTACGCCGTCCTGAACGCGTAGAGGCCTTTGTACAAGCCTGTGAATGTGATTCACGTGGTCGCTTAGGTTTAGAGGATCGTGCCTATCCGCAAGCTAAATACGTTTTAGATGCCATGCAGGTGGTTCGTAATATTAAGGCTTCTGACTTACCTTCAGATGTGAAAGGCCCTGATATTGGTGAAATGTTGATTCAGAAACGAATTGAAGCTATCGGACAATTCAAGCATGAACTCGGCCATAACACGCCTACAGCTTAAAATAAATCCTCTCAGAAATGAGAGGATTGACTTTCATCATTGCTGTTAAGCCTGCCGAAGTATTTTGAAATAAATGAAAAATTGAAATAATCTAGTGTCATCTCTGAAAATTAAATACTGATACTCAACCCAATTTAAGACAGGTAAAAAGAATAAAAATAATGAAGAAACAACTTTCCAATATATTGATTGCTATTGTCTTTTGCGGACTCCTAGTAGGGATGGGCTTTACCCAAACCCTTTTTAAAAGTTTGCCACAGCTCATCATGATATTTTTTGGAATGTTAGCCTTAGGCTCCTTAATAATTAAGCGTTCATTTATAAGCTCTATTCCTTTTTATATAGTTTTGGGAGTTATGTTTTATATTAATATTTTTCTATTGGCGAGCGCTGCTGTGGATTTTATTCATCCACATCAAGACTGGACTACACAGAATGACGGGAGTATTGATAGAAGCCCAAATTTAAACTGGCTGTGGGCGATAATTGTCTCCTTTTTTCTTTCCCCACTCAGCATTGTTTTCTATCATAAAAAAATTCAAAGAAATAAAGGTCTTGAAATAGCCTTTATTACTCTTTTTATTATTGTGACATTGATAATTTATATAAAATTTGAGCTACTCTGCTGTAATTAAATTGCATCTTTTATAAATATTTAGACATATTATCGCTAAATCACAATCTATACGTTGATAGGCCTTTTTAAATTTGAAAGCTATGCTGCTGTCTAAAATGTATAAGCATTTAAAGACAGCAGCTATTCAGTTCACTTATGACGCAGCTGCTGGAAAACTAATGACTTTTTCAAGTTTTAACTGATTCGTTGCCACCATTAGCAATCGATCAATGCCTAAGGCTATACCTGCACACTCACTCATATGCGGTAATGCAGCAAGCAAATATTCATCAATCGGCATCACATGCAACCCAAGTTTAGCGCGCTCTGCATTATCTGCCTCAAAACGACTGCGTAAAACATCCGCATCAATCAGTTCATCATAAGCATTCGCTAACTCTAAACCTTCGATATACAGCTCAAATCGTGCTGCAACCAACTCCCCATCTTCGTCCACACGGGTTTTCGCCAAAGAAGCCATTTCAGGTGGAAAATCTGTAAGGAACACTGGCGTATCAAAACCGAGGCTCGGCTCAACATAATGCGAAAACAATAAATCGATATAGCCTAAACGGTCTTCACCCAAATCTAAGCTTAGCCCCACACGACGACAGCAATCTTTTAGATCTTGTAAAGAAGCTTGTAACGGGTTCAAATCCAAACGATCCATAAAGGCATGCTTATAGCTCAAAATAGTCGGACGAATTTCACCAAAGCGTTGTTTCAAGGTTACATTCAGTAAATCCGTCACTTCAAACATCAAGTCTTTTAAGCTAAAACCCGGACGGTACCATTCCAACATGGTGAATTCACTGTTGTGTTTACGTCCATGTTCATCATCACGGAAAACTTTACAGATTTGGTAGATAGGCCCACTGCCACTTGCCAACAGACGCTTCATGGCAAATTCAGGTGAAGTTTGCAAATAATGCGTTTGCTTTTGACCATTCACATGACGCTGAGCTTGTACCGATGCTAAATGCACATCGGTGACACCCGCTTGTGAAAGTACAGGTGTTTCTACTTCAAGAACATCACGTGCCGCAAAAAACTGGCGAATTTGAGCATACATCGTGGCACGTGCACGAAGTGCAGTGAGTTCACAACTCGGTTGAAAGTTCATTTGGCTCATGCTGCTGGGCCTCCATGTGCAGCCCATTCACGGCGTAAAGGATAGGTTTTACGTAAATAATCAAAGGCTTTTTGATCCACCTTGCCGTCTTTTAGGCAAGCACGTAAGTTGGCATCATCACGAGCGATATCATAAATATCTTTTAAGTAACGCTGTAATACCGTCTTTAAGTCAGCACTAGTAAAATACTGCTCACAAACGGGTAACTGACTTTCAAAAGCTTTATTTATCGGTTGATTGAAAGTTTGACAGAATGCTTCATAGATCATCTGTGTGCCACGTGCTTTACCTTCCAAGCTGTAGCCTGCAATATGGGGTGTCACCACGTAAATTAAATCCAACAACGCTGCTGAAATCTCTGGCTCATGTTCAAAAACATCTAAGACCACTTTACGCTGAGTTTGTTGAATATCGGCAATTAAGGCAGCTTCTTCGACCACTGGCCCACGCGCGGAATTAATCAAAATCGCTGAAGGCTTCATAGCGGCAAGTGCAGCAGCATTAATTAAATGACAGGTTGGATATTCCCCCACTTTAGTTAGTGGCACATGGATACTAATCGCATCTGTATTTTTTAACAGTTCTGCAAATTCAACTTGTTTCACCTGATCAGATTGCACAAATGGATCATAGCCAATGACATTCCAACCGAATAATTCTGCCATGACGGCTAAACGTGAACCGACATTACCTAAGCCAACGATGCCCAAGGTAAATTGTTCATTTGCATTCAACAATTCAGGTTTAACGTAGAGCAATGCAGTAATCACATATTCAGCAACCGCTTGTGCATTACAACCTGCGGCATTTGACCAAGCAATGCCCTGCTTTTCTAGAGCGGTAATATCTAAATGATCTGTTCCAATCGTAGCACTACCGACAAATTTGAGTGCGGTCTGTTGAATTAATTCTGCATTTACCTGAGTCACTGATCGTACCAATAATGCATCGGCTTCTTTGACATCCTCATGGGTCAATGTTCGACCTGCCGCTTGCTTTATTTCACCAAATTCGGTAAAAAAATACTCAGTAAATGCCAGATTTTCATCTGCAACGATTTTCATAGTTCATCTCATAATTCCACTACGAACATGATAACGCGTTGCTCATGCCATGACTATTCTTCTGCACATAAAGCATAGCGCCATTTTTTTATAAGCTAAATGATAGAAAATTATATTAACGACAATAATCTGACTGCTGATCTTCAATTAAAGACAAGGCCGCCTGCCAAGCCGCTTGAATAATGGGCTCGGCCATCGGATTTTCAAACTACTGCAACGTATGTTCACAAACCTTCGGACTCGGATAATGCAATGTAGCACTCGACAACGCTTTTACTTGAATTTGACAAGCCCGTTCTAAAAAGTAAATTTCATGAAATGCCCGTGCCACATTATCTCCAGTCGCAAGCAAGCCGTGATTGCGTAAAATCATGCAGCGATAATGACCCATGTCATGCACCAACCTTTCACGCTCTTCAGTTGAAAAGGCAATACCCTCATATTCATGATAAGCAATGTTCTGATAGAACTTTAACGCATGTTGTGAGATTGGCAATAATCCATGTTCCTGCGCAGAAACTGCCACGCCATCTGCAGTATGCGTATGAATCACACAATTAATATTTGCACGCGCATGATGTAAGGCCGAATGAATTACAAAGCCGGCGACATTCACCATCTTCCCTGCATCATAAGTTTCAATAATTTTTCCTTCATGATCAATTTTGACCAAATCAGAAGCTGTCATTTTGTCAAAGGTCACACCATAACGATTAATCAAAAAATGCTCCGGTTCATGACTTAAACGTAGGCTGATATGGGTATCAATTAAGTCGGTCATTTTATAATAAGCCACCAAGCGATACAGTGCCGCCAATTGACAACGCGCTTGCCATTCCAGTTCATGAATAAGCTCTGGTTTCTGCATGGATGAATTCCTTTTCTAAATCGATTAATTATGTTTTCTGTTTATTGTGAATAATTAATAGCATGTCATATTCATACTGTATATCAACTTCGCCTGTAGAAAAAAACTATTCAAAAATTTAGGCAATAAAAAAACCCCAATGTAAAACATTGGGGTTTTTGAATATGGCGGAAGCGGTGAGATTCGAACTCACGGAGGACTCGCGCCCTCGTCGGTTTTCAAGACCGGTGCATTAAACCGCTCTGCCACGCTTCCATGGCCGCTATCATATAAATAAAAATTCAGATTGGCAAATTATTTTGCCTTATTTTGAACACTTGGCGAATCGTTCATACAAAATTTAGGCGATTGTAAAATTTTGGCTTCGAGCTGAAAAATAGAAGCTGAATCAATATGTATTGAATTGAGATCAAGGCAAATTGCATTGCCTAAATTTACGCACATAAAAAAACCCTGATGCTAAAAACATCAGGGTTTTTGAATTTGGCGGAAGCGGTGAGATTCGAACTCACGGAGGACTCGCGCCCTCGTCGGTTTTCAAGACCGGTGCATTAAACCGCTCTGCCACGCTTCCATGGCCGCCATCATATAAATAAAATTCAGCAATGGCAAATTATTTTGTAAAAAACACGTCCAATTGAACAAAATAAGAGCAGTTTGTTATTTTTCAGTACTTTCGCCCATTTCATAACGAATTGAATTGATATACCAACATTTTTTTCCTAGCGGGGTTAGGACTTCGACTTCATCATCCACTTGCTTGGATAAGAGTGCCCGAGCCATAGGTGAATCAATTGAGATATGTTGCGGATGATGATCATAAATTTCATCTACCCCCACGATTCTTAGCGTTTTGTGTTCGCCGTCTTCATTTTCAATATCAACCCATGCCCCAAAATAGACTTTCCCTTTTTGTTCGGGTGAGTAATCGATAATACGAAGCTCTTCCAAACGTTTTCCCAAGTAGCGTACACGTCGGTCAATTTTGCGTAACAATTGCTTATTATATTGATAATCCGCGTTTTCCGAACGATCTCCAAGACTAGCCGCCCAGTTCACTTTTTTAGTAATTTCAGGTCGCTCTTCATGCCATAAATGTTGAAGTTCAGCGACCAATAAATCGTGTCCACCACGGGTAATTAAGTTAGATTTCATGACGATTTTTAGGCCTTGAGCAAGTGCTGATTTTTACCAAACATGCCTATTTTATCCTCAATTTCTACACAGTCAAAGTATATAAAATTTATTCCCAAACAAAATCAATTGTTTATGTTACATATTTTAATATTTTTTCGTACAAAATTTGACAAGTATTTTTTTGCTCATTATTATGCGCACATCTTTTAGGCTTGTTTAATTTTTATCCAGTGTAGATTTTCTACATATTTCCCGAAACCCCCTAGTCATTTTTGAATGACGTCATGACTGCCCAACCCTTATTGAATTTATCAAACTTGAAAAAGTCTGAGGCCTGTTTGCCTTTGCTTTTTAGGGCATAAATTACTTGTAGCGGAGACAACATGCACAGTAGTTCAACTTCTGGGTCGAGGCTTTGCCTTAACTCTTTTAACTCTCTCCCATTTAAAGCGCTTGCACTTAGTACTGTCTTAATTCCTTTTCACAGTATTAATGCCAGCAAAACAGCACATCAATATGATGCTGTCGTCAACAGTAATAAACTCACTGTTGTTGCAGTTGCCAATCCTGCCATTGTTTTTCAGGATGGTAAACATCGACATGGTTTTGGTTACGACCTTGCACGTAACTATGCAGAAAGTTTAAATGTCCAATTAGATTTTAAAACAGTGAATGACAATGCCACTGCTTTAAAAATGGTTGCCAAAGGTCAAGCCAATTTTGCTATGACCACTGCCGAAATGAGTACCATTGAAGCCAAGCATTTGACGTCATTTTCAGCCAGTTGTGGTGATACCGTTTCTTTAAAAAAGAATGGTTTAAACAGCAACTTAAACTGGGTATTTAAAAATGCAGATGATCCACTAAGCCAAACCGCGAGTGGTTTTATTTGCCGTGCCAAACAAAATGGCGCAATTGGACAGTTGGCATCATTCTACAACCGTAATGTGGTCAAACAAGATTCTTGGAATGTGATTCAACGTGATTTAAGTAAACGTATGCCGATCTATAAGGCAAGTTTTAAAAACACGGCCAAGCAATACGATCTAGACTGGCATTTATTGGCAGCGATTGGTTATCAAGAGTCTTACCTCAAACCTGACTCGGTATCCCCAACGGGTGTTCGTGGCATTATGATGCTGACCAACAGTACAGCAAAAGCCATGGGTGTGAGCAACCGTACAGATGCGACTCAAAGCATTCAAGGTGGTGCAAAGTACTATGACCAAATGTTAAACCGTTATAGCAACATTCCCTACCCTGATCGTAATTGGTATGCCTTAGTGGCTTATAACATGGGTCCTGGTGCTGTAAGTCAGATTCAAAAGCGCGTCCAATCTCAAGGTAAAAACCCGAATAAGTGGGTGAATTTATATGCTTATCTAGACCGTAACAAGGCCAGCAATAGTCGTTATCGTCAAGCTGTGCAATATGTCACGCGTATTCGTGCTTATTTGGAACATATTAAAACCACACCTCAACTGGTGAATATCTAATATACATCCACCTAACATTTACATGTGAGCGCACAAAAAAAAGCTTACCTTCGGGTAAGCTTTTTTCGTTTTAGACTTAAGCAGTTTGCTCAAGTACTTTTTTGAATAAATCTTTTTGCTCAGTACTTGGTTTTGCTGTTTGCAATGCCATCAATTGTGACATATCACCTTGTACTTTTATTTTGCCTGTCATAAACGCTTGCATCGCTGCAGCCATATCAAACTCAAGGAATACTTTACGTAAAGTTTCGGCATCCATGTTCAAAGTTGTTTTCGCGTTTGAAGATAAACCTTTTTTAATTGCACCACCGTCTAATGACAATTCAGTATTGCCTGCAGCGTCAGCAACTACAAGGTTAATTGCAAGATTAGCCAATGCAGGTGGTAAGTTTAAATCACCAGCTTGAGCTGTCAGAGTTTCTACAGTTGAAAACCAATCATCAGTTAAAAAAGCAGGCATGATCTTTCCTCAATTTATTTTGTTCGTGTGTGTTGCCGTTCCGGACAACATCAGTGCAAGCATATTTTGCTTGAGGTTTGTTATAGCATGATCATTTGTGAAAAGGCTAAAGTTTTTTGTACGCGCCGTTCAATATTTAACTGTTTAACAACAAAATGTGAAAAATCATAAGCATAAAAAAGGCATTCCGTAGAATGCCTTTTGCGTGATGAGGTTTTCGGGTTAATCTGCCATAAACCCTAAGTTCACCATATTAATGCGTTTGCTTTCTGACTCACCTTCTTCAGTTGAACAACTTTCGCTATTTTTAAAGTCAAATTCGCGTTGTTCATCTAGGGCTTCAAAGTCGAATAACTCACGGTCAGCCAGTTGTGAAGGTGATACATTTTGCAACGCACCAAAAATACTGTGTAAACGTTTTGGAAATTCTTTATCCCAAGTACGCAGCATATCATTTAGCATCGCACGTTGTAAGTTTTCTTGAGAACCACACAAATTACACGGGATAATTGGGAACTTACGCATTTCTGCATATTTGATAATGTCTTTTTCTTCCACATAAGCCAGTGGACGAATCAAAATGTTCTTTTTGTCAGAAGACAATAATTTCGGTGGCATGGCTTTTAAGCTGCCGCCATGGAACAAGTTCAAAAAGAACGTCGCCAAAATATCATCACGGTGATGACCTAAAGCCACTTTCGTCGCCCCAATTTCTTGAGCAAAGCCGTATAACGAACCACGACGTAGACGCGAGCACACTGCGCAGTACGTTTTACCTTCTGGTGTTAAACGTTTGGTAATGCTGTAAGTATCTTTTTCTAAGATGTAATACGGAATTTTGTTTTCTTCTAAATAACGTGGCAATACGTCTTCAGGGAAACCCGGCTGTTTTTGGTCAAGGTTGACCGCAACCACATCAAAATTAATCGGTGCGATACGCTTAAACTGCAACAAAATGTCGAGCAGGGTATAACTGTCCTTACCGCCTGAAATACAGACCATCACTTTGTCACCCTCTTCGATCATTTTAAAATCACGAATAGCATGACCGACCTGACGGCGTAGCTTTTTCAATAAACGATAATACGCAGAGCTAGTTGGTAGTTCTGGTTTGAAATTAAATCCTTGTTCGGACTCAACTGGCGAGAACATAGACGAGTTAAACCTAAAAAAAAATACCGCGCAATTTTATCCGATTCGCAGACTTCTCGCATCAAAAGAATGTAATTTCCGAAAAAAGTAGAAATACTGTCATGATCACGTAATCTTCAGTGCATTATTTTATACGGTACAATTCATTTTTTAGCCCAAATGCTTATCTTTTGGACTTTTCCACAGTTGTCCACAAAAGCTGTGGATAACTTTGTGGATTCTAAATGACTTGACAAGGTGAGCCGCCCTTATTTTAAGGCTTTTATTTAAATTGATCATTTTTTGATCAATTTATAAATATTTAATTATCAATAACTTAGGTGTGTCAAGTTAAGCTCATTAAAAAAAAATAAATATTTTTTTTGATTATTGAATCGTCAAAATGACTTGATTTTTACAAAGTAAAGAAGAAATCAGTCTATGAAGCCTTTTCATCTAATTATTTTTTGATAAACTCTCTTTAACTGTTTGGGGACAGAATTTTTTCTTCACAATAAAATGAAAAACATGACTTGGACTTTGGGGCTGTTATTAGGTGGAAGTGTGGCTATCAGTTTAGCAGCACCAAACATTTTTGCCGGCCAAACGATTTATCAATTGCGTGAAAGTAATGGCACAACGTTACTGACCAATAAACAAGGCCGCTATAGCAATCTAAAAGTTGAGAAAAAAACCTACTATCCGGACAGTAATATCCATAGTTATAGTAACTGGGGCTCAAATGAAGCGTCTGTGTTACCCAGCTATAGTAGGAATAAAAATGCCTTTGACAATATTATTAAACAAGCAGCGGCCCAACATGGTGTTTCCGAAGGTCTAATCAAAGCGGTGATGCATACCGAATCAGGCTTTAACACTAATGCTCGTTCACCTGTTGGGGCTCAAGGTTTAATGCAGCTCATGCCTGCCACGGCACGTCGCTTCAATGTAACAAATGCTTATGATCCTCATCAGAACATTATGGCTGGTGCTCGATATTTATCTTGGCTACTGAAACGTTTTAATGGTAACACCTCACTTGCCTTAGCTGGTTATAACGCAGGTGAAGGCAATGTCGCAAAATATGGTGGTATCCCACCTTTTCGCGAAACACAAGATTATGTCCGCCGTGTCACTAGCCGCTACAACAACCTATATGCTGGTAGTTTAAGTGTCTCGGGTTCGAGCAATTCCAATAGCGCTTCAAATAGTGGTCGGATTATTGCCAGTTCGGATAATTATCATGCTGCTGCCCCTACGGTTGCTAAATCATCGGCACGTCAAATTATTCAAACAGACAGTGGTAGTTTTACCGACGCACCTTCAGGTTCATTTGCCACAGCAAATGCGTCTGCTTCAGCGCGTATTTATTTCAATGAATAAATTCACTGATTTTGTAAAATTGCATCTGTTTTACTAATTTTTCCTTGAAATTTTAAGACTTTCACCTCATATTGAGTTTAATGATTTTTATTTGTAAATCAGATCATTTTTCTATAATAAGAGGATTTACCCAATGATGCGGATTGGTTTGTTCTTGCTAACCAACCTCGCGGTACTGGTTGTAGCTGGCATAATCTTGTCACTCTTCGGTGTCGGTAGTTACCACGGTGCAGGCGGCTTAAATTTAGGCAATTTGCTCGTAATCTGTTTTGTGTTCGGTATGGTGGGTTCAATGATCTCACTATTCATGTCAAAATGGATGGCGAAGAAAACCACGGGTACAGAGCTGATTGACCCTAATGCACCACGTAACCAAGCTGAAGCATGGTTACTTAACGAAGTTGCGCAACTGGCACAACGTTCTGGTATCAAAATGCCAGAAGTGGGTATTTTCCCATCGTACCAGTCAAATGCCTTTGCAACAGGCTGGAACAAAAATGATGCTTTAGTGGCGGTTTCTACCGGTCTACTTGAGCGTATGAACAAAGACGAGCTCCGTGCCGTACTCGCTCACGAAATTGGTCACGTAGCTAATGGTGATATGGTTACCCTTGCATTGGTGCAAGGTGTAGTCAACGCCTTTGTGATGTTCTTTGCGCGTGTAGCAGGTGATTTCATTGACCGTAATGTCTTTGGTCGTGAAGATGGTGAAGCACCGGGTATCGCATATTTTGTCATTACGATTGTATTAGATATTGTTTTTGGTATCGCAGCGTCTGCCATTGTGATGTGGTTCTCTCGCTACCGTGAATACCGTGCCGATGAAGCTGGTGCGCGTTTAGCAGGTAAACAAGCGATGATTTCTGCCCTGTTACGTTTACAAGCAGAATCTGAAATGCCAGATCAAATGCCAAAAGAAATGAAAGCCTTTGCAATTTCTGCGGGTCAAGAACAAGGTTTCAGTTTAGCTGCTTTGTTCCAAACACACCCAACGATTGAACAACGTGTTGCGGCATTACAACAATTAGATTGCCCATAATCGAGCATCTAATGTATGTGGTAAAAAAGCCTCCCTATGGAGGCTTTTTTAAGTCTAATTTTTTTCTCCGAACATTTACTTTCTTATCAATAATCTTTCAGTTAAACGATCTTTCAATTGAATAGCCTCTCAGTGATCGCGTTCAAGTAACAAGGCATTTCTATCTACAATACTCCATTGGCCTTTAACCATTGCCAAAGCAATGAACCACCCATATAAATTGCAAAGATAAAGATTAATAAGAAAATCAACCCGAGTATATCTGGGATATGGATCCATATCCATGCAACCACAGGGTTGCGCCAAAAAGCCGATTGCTGTTGTTTCTCTTCTAATTTTTCATGTAAAAACGGATGTACCACATGTTGGTCTGTACTGATTTGATATTCTTCGCGAATATGCGTGTGTACGACATCTAAAGCTTTACGGCTCGGTCGAATAAACACATCGAAGATCGTCCCTGCAACAGGAATAAACCCCACGACAGCATCCATAACCGCGAGTTTCATCACACCATTTAATTTGGCTTGTGGTACGCCAATCTGTTTGGCTTTATAGACGGCATAGCAGGTCAAGACGAATCCTGCGATATCACCAGCGACCGGAATGGTACTCAACGCTGCATCTGCACCTACCCCTTGTCGGGTAAATGGAATTCGAACCACCGAGTCCATCATATTGGCAAACTTTGCGAGATCGCGTTCAAGACGAATGACTTCTTGCTTTGACATTTTTTGTTTTAATGGTTCAGTCATGTTTTATCCAATAAAAACCGTGTAAATCACTGAGATTAAAACATATTAGAAGTCTTCAATCTGTAGCAAAATGCTAATCTCTATAAATTAAGCAATTGCGATGCAATCATCAAATACACCACCACGCCGGTCGCATCACAAATCGAGGTTACCAATGGTGCAGATGCACTTGCAGGATCGAGCTTTAACTTGTTGAGTATAAAGGGCAAACTCATCCCAATTAAACAACCGAGCAATACGATGCCCATCATACTTAAAGCCAAGACTAAAGCGACGGTTGCATCACCACGGTAGTAGCCTAAAATCGATACAGCAATGGCCATGGTTCCGCCGAGGCAAAGTGCGACGAGCGTCTCCCGTCCCAACAAATAAAACCAATCTCGAATTTTTACATCCCCTGTGGCAAGCGCTCGCACCATTAAAGTCGCAGACTGTGAACCTGCATTGCCTCCACTTCCGACCAGTAAGGGTAAGAAAAAAACCAAGACGATATGTGCGGCAATGATGTCTTCATAATATGAAATGCCTAATCCGGACAATAAGCTGCCAAAGACCAATATCACCAACCAGAACACCCGCTTTTGATACAACTTTAAAATCGGTGCTTTATTAATGCTCATACCTGGTTCGGTACTCACCGCACTGGCTTTTAAAAAGTCTTCAGTGGTTTCAGCCTGTACCACATCCATCGCATCATCATAGGTGACAATCCCCATCAAACGCTGGGCATGATCCACAATCGGTAAGGCCATAAAATCATATTCAGCCAATTTTTGCGCAATACTCTCTTGGTCTTCATCTATCCAGCCGGTCACCACATCTTTGGTCATCACCTGTTGAATCCGTGAATCACGATCGGCCTGCAAAATTTGCCGCAGTGAAATCACCCCTTCTAATTGAAACTGATCATTGGTGACATAAATTAAATATAGGGTTTCACGGTCATGCGGTTCATGGCGCAAGGCCTCTATGGCTTGTTGCATGGTAAAGTCAGCAGGCATACTGACATAGTCTGAGCTCATGATTGCGCCTGCAGACTCTTCTGCATATGCAGATAACGCCTTTAGATGCTCTTGGGTATCTTGATCAAGTTGTTGATAAATCCGATCTTGTTCTGCATCAGTTAAACTTTTATATAAGTCCGTTGCATCATCAGAATGCATATCATCAAATAGTTCAATTTGTAGACGCAGTGGATAACGTGAAATCAGCTGTCGCTGTGACTCAAACGGGAAAAACTCAAATACCAAGCCCTGATGGTCTAAACCTGAAAGTAACTCGATTTGATCTTCGATTGGAAATTGCTGAATTAAACGAGCCTGATCAGCGTAGTTCAGAGGCTGTAAAGCGAAAACTGCTGCTGCATAATTTTGTTGTTGCAGCAAAGCGGAAATTTCACGCTGTCTTTGTATTAAATCCGCCATTCAACTCACTCTTATTTTAATCTTTCTATGTAGAGCACATTTTGAAGGATAAACTAAAGAGTTTCAAATCTCTTCAATATGTTCTCGGTGAACGTTCTTTGCGAAAATTCTCTGTGAAAATTCCCTGTCGAAAGTTTGGTGACATAAATTTGGCGACATAAAAAACCACCGCGATGTACTCAAGCTTTCACGGTGGCTTTTAGTGGAGCGATACGCTGTGCGTGAATTATTTCTAAGTTTCAGACACCGGCTTGATTTTAAAAATAGATCGGACCATCACATACATAAACGGAATAAAAATCAGCACCAAAACCGTACCGAATATTACCCCACCGAGTACGCTCACCCCAATCTCTTGGCGACTGGCTGCACCTGCACCAAAAGCAAGAACTAAAGGAACCACTCCCGCACCAAAAGCCAAAGAGGTCATCAAAATAGGACGTAAACGAAGTGCTGCGCCTTCCATTGCAGCTTCGATTACATGTTTGCCTTTTTCTTGTGCCATCGCTGCAAACTCTACAATCAAGATCGCGTTTTTACAGGACAAACCAATTGTTGTCAGTAGAGCAATTTGGAAATAGATGTCATTTGGAAAACCGGCCATGTAGCTAAACAAAATATTACCGCCTATCCCAAGTGGAATCGCACTCATGACTGCAGTTGGAATACTCCAACTTTCATATAGGGCAGCAAGACAGAGGAAAATAAATCCAATCGAGACTAAATATAGCCAAAACGCTTGATGACTTGATTTTTGCTCTTCAAAGGATAACCCACTCCATGCCACGTCCACACCCGGCACTTGATCAACTAAAGCTTTAACATCCTGCATGGCTTGTCCACTTGAGACATTTTTGGCTGTATCCGCTTCCATTTGTAATGCGGTATAGCCCATGAAACGATTAACAACTTCTGGACCACCACTCCAACCAATGGTTGAAAAATTACTAAATGGAATCATTTCATTTTGGTCATTACGTACATGCCAATAAGCTAAATCTTCTGGTTTAGAACGGAATTCGGCATCTGCCTGCATCATGACGCGTTTAATGCGCCCACGGTCGATAAAATCGTTGATATAGCTACCGCCCCATGCGCTACTCATGGTGCTATTAATCGCATTTTGAGTTAACCCCAAGGCCATTGCTTGTTTTTGATCAATATCCACTTTTAGCTCGGCTTTATCGGGGTTTGAGCGTTTGTCTAAATTTTCGAAACTGCTGAATTGTGAAGATTTTTCTTGCAAGCTTTTAAATTGCGCATCGAGATAAGCACGGCCTTCACCATTCATATCTCGCAGCCAAAATTCCAGACCATCGGTTTGCCCAAGGCCACTGACAGAGGACGGCATGCTGACATTGATTTGTGCATTGTTAAATTTTTTAAAATGTTTCATAGCACGTTCACGAATCGCTTGCGCTGAATTGTGTTGTCCTGAACGTTCATCCCAATGCTTCAGTGCAATAAAGCCTTGCCCTAAGTTTTGACCCGTACCAGAAAAATTTCGTCCATAACGAATCATCACCAAATCAACATTTTGCTTTTCTTCAGTTAAAAAGTACTGCCTAATTTGTTCACCGACCTCACGACTTTTCGACATCGGTGCACCTTCTTGTAATTTAAGTTGCACACTCAAAATACCTTGGTCTTCACTAGGAATAAAACTGGTCGGCAAAGCACGATAAAACAAAGCAAATACCGTAATGAGCCCCGCAAACAAAACCACCGTCCATAAGCGATAACGAACCGTGGCTTGTGCAAGTGTCAAATATTTGGTTTTTAAAATCTCTAATTTGGCGTTAAACCAAATCGCCCAGCGCTGCGGTTTCGGATTGGGTTTTAAAATTAAGGCACATAATGCAGGGGTTAAAATCAGCGCAACCATCAGTGACAAGCCCATTGCAGCCACAAGTGTGATGGAAAATTGTCTATAGATCACGCCCGTTGAGCCACCAAAGAACGCCATGGGAATAAATACAGCTGTTAATACCAAAGTAATTCCGATTAATGCCCCGCTAATTTCATGCATCGACTCGATGGCCGCTTGTTTTGCTGTTAACTGTTGTTCATGCATTAAACGTTCGACGTTTTCCACCACA
Source organism: Acinetobacter sp. YH12140 (assembly GCF_013418475.1). Lineage (NCBI taxonomy): Bacteria > Pseudomonadati > Pseudomonadota > Gammaproteobacteria > Moraxellales > Moraxellaceae > Acinetobacter > Acinetobacter sp. YH12140. The sequence continues at coordinate 2,966 of NZ_VPBZ01000002.1, read as the reverse complement.
ACAATCGCATCATCGACCAACAGACCGATGGCCAATACCAATGCAAACAATGTGAGTGTGTTAATGGTCATGCCCAAAGCATATAAAATCGCTAAAGTCCCTAGAATCACCACAGGCACGGTAATCGCAGGTATCAGCGTTGCTCGCCAATTTTGCAAGAAGATAAACATCACCAAAACCACCAATAAAACGGCTTCGAATAATGTTTTCACCACTTCTTTAATCGATTCTTGTACAAATGGCGTGTTATCCCGTGGATAAACAATTTTATAACCGGCAGGTAACTGCTTCGCTAACTGTTCAATTTCTTGCTTAATTAAGGCTGAGGTTTCAAGTGCATTCGCCCCAGAAGCCAATGAGATCCCCATCCCTGAAGATGGATATCCATTAATGGTATTCACCCCTGAATAATTTTCCGCACCCAATTCAACACGTGCAACATCTTTTAAATAGACAAAACTGCCGTCTCGTGCAGATTTGACAATAATATTTTCAAATTCTTCAACTGACTTTAAACGTGAACCTGATGTGACTTTTGCATTAAGATATTGATCCGAAACACTGGGCAATTCACCTACGGCTCCGGCTGCAACCTGCGTATTTTGTGATTCAACAGCCGCACGGATATCACTGGGCATGAGGCTATATTGCTTCAGCTTCAGTGGATTGAGCCATATGCGCATGGCAAATTGTGAACCAAAAACATCGACTTCACCGATACCCTCAATTCGAGCAATATCCTGTTCTAGATGCGTCATCATATAGTCGCCAAGTTCGATATTCGAACTCTTGCCGGTCTCATCATAGAGGCCGATAACCATATGGGTATCACCCAAAGATTTATAGACATTTACCCCTTGGCGCTGCACATCTTCGGGCAGCCGATTGATTACCCCATTTATGGCATTTTGTACTTGTACTTGAGCGGTATCTGGGTCAGTACCATTTTCAAAACTGATGCTGATCCGGCTTCGACCTGAAGAGTCACTGCTTGAACTAAAATATAAAAGGTGATCAATTCCTTTAATCTGTTGCTCAAGAACTTGTGTGACACTTTCCTCAACTGTTTCTGCTGACGCACCGCTATAACTTGCGCTGACCGTAATTCGTGGTGGCGCAATATCTGGATAGCGCTCTACCGGTAAATTGAGGACAGCAAATAGCCCGAGCGCCATGACGATGATCGCCAAGACACCTGCAAAAATCGGTCGATAAATAAAAAACTTAGACAGCATCAGTCCATGTCACTTTTCAATTAATGAAATAAAATATGTTGATTGATTTTTTCAAAAAATCTTATTGATAATCAATCACAATGTGCTTGATTACAAGCCTAGACTACATAAAAACCTTGCTTGAAGCGAAATATGTAGAAAATATGGAGAGCCTCCATTTCAGCTATTTTAGTAAATTTATGTGACAAAACCGCCTCTGTCATGAAGTCTTAGCCACTGCCCTGCAATGTATGCCTGCAACATCATTCATTTATATAAAAAGATGCAGAGGCAGCCATGCAAAAACAATTAACAAAACAGTTAAATCTAGCCATAACTAGCAAAGTGAAATCCTCATGGGGCGTGTCTTCACTGCTCCTTTTTAGCGTTTTTGGTTTATCTGCATGTAATTCGGATGACGATAAAACCCATGTCACCAAGCCCCCTATTTTGCCTGATACAGGTTTTGTCATTGTTGGGCATCGTGGTGCCAGTGCTTTGCGACCTGAGCATACTCTTGCCGCATATCAAAAAGCGATTGATGATGGTGCGGATTTTATCGAACCCGATTTAGTGCCAACCAAGGATGGCTATCTGGTTGCGCGCCATGAAAGTGAAATTTCAGGGACTACCAATATTAGTACGCTGTCACAATTTGCGGATCGAAAAACCACCAAAAAAATCGATGGTATCGACTATACAGGATGGTTTACGGAAGACTTTAATTTGAATGAACTGACTCAAAATGTAAAAGCACGTGAGCGTATTGCTCAATATCGCCCTAATAACACTCAATATAATGATCAATACAGCATCCCAACGCTCGAACAAATCATTGAACTTGCCGATGCTCACTATAAAAAAACTGGGAAAATTGTTGGTTTATATATTGAAACCAAGCACCCAACATTTTTCCAACAGCAAAATCTAGCCATGGAAGATCGTTTACTCTCCACGCTTGCTAAATACAGTTATACACGTGATATCGCGCCTGTATATTTACAGTCCTTTGAAACCACCAATCTTAAATACTTACGTGATCAACTCACGCAAAAGAAAACCCTCAAACATGGCAAAATTATTCAATTATTAGATAGCCCAACTGCAATACCGGGTGACTTACAGCAACAAAGCTCACCTCAAAATTATGCAAGCTTAGCAACAGCAGAAGGCCTAAAATCAGTGGCAAAATATGCAGATGGTGTGGGTCCTAGTAAAACGTATATCTTTTCAAACATTGAGTTTAAACAAACCAGTTTTGTCAAAGATGCCCATGCTGCTGGTTTGAAAGTCCATCCTTATACGCTCAGACCTGAAAATGGTTTTTTACCTGACTATTTAAAATGTAGCTCAGTGGCAACCGAACGTTGTGATACCGGTGCGGCTAAAGAATTTGAAAACTTCTATAAAGCTGGTGTAGATGGTGTATTTGCAGATGATCCGGGACTGGCACGCAAAACCTTAACACAACTGCAAAAGCCCTAGTTTTCCTAAATTTAAAAAAGACGCCGAGGCGTCTTTTTTATTGTTCAATGGAAACCTTAAAGCGGGTTTGCCAAATATTCTGCGGCTGACTGCGTTGCCACTGGCTGAGGTGCTGGAGCTGTCGGAGCTGTCGGAGCTGTCGGAGCTGTCGGAGCTGTCGGAGCTGTCGGAGCTGTCGGAGCTGTCGGAGCTGTCGGAGCTGTCGGAGCTGTCGGAGCTGTCGGAGCTGTCGGAGCTGTCGGAGCTGTCGGAGCTGTCGGAGCTCTG